>JAIPBX010000005.1 GCA_021738485.1 Bacteroidales bacterium
GAATACCCGGATTTTGGTGTTCGCAACGCACCTTTTACGCGGTATGGGAATGGCGCCATTGAAGTTCTTATACATAATGACTGACCGGGGTGGTCTCTGTCGTCCCGCACATGTTGCGGGAAGGAAAGTCGGGACACCATAGGGCACCATACTTCCTAACAGGAAGGTTCCGCTTCAGAGCGGAAACAGCTAGTGCTGCAGAAAAGAACCGCCCCGCCCCTGGCGGGGTAAGGGTGAAAAGGTGCGGTAAGAGCGCACCAGTACTTCGGGCGACCGGAGTAGCTGAGTAAACCTTATGGGGTGCAAGATTACATATACCGGAGTTTGAGGGTGGCCCGCCCGATTCCGGGGGGTAAATCGCTAGAGCCTGCTGGCAACAGCAGGCCGAGAGAAATGACAGAGGTTCCGTTTTTCGGAATACAGAATCCCGCTTACAAAACCCCGGTCAGTCGTTTGTATTTTTTTAATGGGAGAAAATAAAAAAAGGGGTTAAAATACACCTATGTGCGTCATTTTATTTGTCATAAGAATAAAAGATTCACACTTAGAAGTATTGGGAAAGTTCAGTTAAAAAATACTGACAGAAAATAAAAATGATTCCAAAACCTGAAATCATATGGATATGAAAAAAATTACTTTCTTACTTATCGCAACCTTTTTTATTGCATCATTAGCGCAAGCGCAAGAGGATATCCCTAACAACGGATTTGAGGAATGGTCGGGCGGAGAACCCGTAGACTGGAACACCCTGGACCAGGAGATTGTTGGTACCGAATTCGATATGGTAACCCAGGAAAATGAAAACGCCTACGCAGGGGATGCTTCTGTTAGAATGGAGACAATCTCCCAGTACGTTTTTCCGTTAGGGGATATTCTCATGCCGGGATTTATAACCCTGGGAGAAATTGAAGCCGATCCTATTACCCAGGAGGGAGAGGTATATGGCGGTGTGCCTTACACCGATAATCCGCAAAGCATGAGTGGCTATTACAAGTACGACCCGGCCGAAGGAGACTCTACAGTTGTGGGTATGGTTCTCTACAAATGGAACGGCGAAACCCGCGACACGCTCGGAGGCGCTGCCTTCGAAATTGAGGAAGAGGCGACGGAATGGACAGAGTTTGAGGCAATGGTAGAGTATTCGATATGGGAAGCTCCCGATACTATGAATGTAATCGCCTCTTCCACAGCCATAGAAGATGATACGCCTATAGGATCAGTGCTTTATCTCGATGAGCTGACATTCAATTATGGCCCCACCAGCATCATAGAACCCGATTTCCAGGCCAACTTCAGGGTTTACCCCGAAAGCTATTCAAAACGATTCAGAATAGAATTGGAAACCGATGAAATGATTAAAGGCACCGTCCAGCTTTTCAATATCCAGGGACGATTACTGAAATCTTTCGAGCATGCCTTCTATCATCAGCAGGCTTTCATGAGCTATGAGGATTTACCGGCAGGGATTTATATCATCCGCGTTGTTACACAAAACGGAAGAACGTTCACTCAAAAAGTAGAAATTCACTAACGATCGTTAATAGTTTGTGAAAAATTTTAAAATAACCTTGTCGATAAACCGTTACTTTCGTGGTGTTAAACTTATCCGGATATGAATAATTTCAAAATTGTATTACTCTTTTTAACTGTTCTTGGCTCTCAAGCAGTTATCGGCCAGCAAACAGCGACTTATGACAATACTTATTCGCTTTTTCAGGAGGGCCGTGAATTATATGAAGAACAAAAATATGGTGCAGCCCGTGAAAAGATAAGCGAATACCTTAATAAAACTCCGCAAAACGCTGAGCATCGTGCCGAAGCCAAATACCTTCAGGCTATGGCAGCCATGAAGCTTGGAAATAAGGATGCAGAACTCCTTCTGAAAAAATTTATCAATAAATATCCTGAAAACAGCCGGACAAAAAGAGTGTATTTTCAATTGGCCCTGGACCGCTTTGCAAATTTCGATTATTTCGAAGCCCGAAAAAACTTCGGCAAAGTAGAGCCAGGCTTCCTGACGAATGAGGAGACTATTGAATATCATTTTAAATATGGATACTGCCTTTTCCGGGGAAGAAAATATGAGGAGGCACAAATGCAGTTTTCAGAAGTTATGGACATTGACAGTCGTTATGGAGTCCAGTCAAAGTATTACTATTCACATATTGCCTATCAAAACGGTAATTACCAAACCGCCCTGGAAGGCTTTAAAGACTTGAAGGATGACCCCACTTATGGCAACCTGGTATCTTACTACATCGTTCATATCTACTTCCACCAGGATAAATACCGCCAATTACTGGATGAGGCCATGCCTTTAATGGAAACAATTAATGAAGACCGGAAACCGGAGTTGTCGCATATGATCGGAATAGCTCATTACCGGTTATCCGATTATTCCAAAGCTATTGAGCATCTGCAGTATTATCATGAAAATACCAAAAAGCGCATCAGCCGTAAAAACCATTATCAACTTGCCTTCACCTATTTTCAGACCGGTAATTATGAAAAAGCTATCGAAAAATTTCAGAATGCCGCCGGCGCCGAAAAAGACACTTTGACCCAAAATGCGCAATACCATTTGGGAATGTGTTATATTAAAACCGGAAACAAAAAATTCGCAGGTAATGCTTTCCATGCCGCCTATAAGCTGCCTTTTAATCCTTCACTGCGTGAGGATGCACTTTACAACTATGTCAAAATAAGCTACGAAAGCCCTTCCACCGCCTACAATAAATCAATAGATGCGGTACGAAAATTCAGGGAGGAGTTTCCCAATTCAAAACATATGGATGAGATTAATAGTTTCCTGGTGGATATCTTTCTTTCTTCAAAAGACTATGCCAGCGCTATTGAGGCTTTTAAGGAAATCAACAACAAGACTGACAGGCTCAAGAAAGCCTATCAGAAAATTACTTTTTATCATGGGATAGAGCTTTACAATAGTGGGTCTTATTTTGAGGCTATAAAGAACTTTAAAGCATCTCTCAAACATCCTTACAATCAAACTTTAGTGGCTAAAGCCCGGTTTTGGACGGGGGAAGCTTATTATCAGTATAATAATTACGACCTGGCACACAAGTATTTTGAAGAATTTCTCACAACCAATGGAGCTTACGGACTTGAAATATACCCGGAAGCTTATTATAACCAGGGATATATATGGTTTTCACAAAAGAATTACGATAAAGCCCGTGATGCTTTCAGAAAATATGTGATCGGTAATCGCCACCGGCGAAAAACTATGAAAGCCGATGCCAACATCCGCATAGGAGACTGCTATTTTGTGAATAAAGATTATGATCAGGCCCTTACATACTATGACAAGGCTATTAATTTGAACGCCCGCGACGCGGATTATGCCATGTATCAAAAAGCGCTGGCTTTTGGGGGGAAAGGCCGTTTTACCAAGAAAATCCTTCAGCTGGATAACCTCCTCCAAAAACACAAGCAATCACCATTCCGCGACGATGCGGAGTTTGAGATGGGGATGACTTACCTTGTTCAGGACAAAGAGCGGGAAGCTCTAAAACGGTTTGAAAATGTTTACCAGGATTATCCTTCCAGCTCTTATGTCAAAAGGGCGTATCTGAAAGCCGGGTTAATTCATTACAACCTCAATGAAAACCAAAAGGCCCTTTCGATGCTGAAAAATGTGGCCGAGAAATATCCCAACACCAGCGAAGCCAACGAAGCTCTTAGCAGTATTAAAAGCATTTACATGGATATGAACCGCGTAGAGGATTATTTTGATTATGCCAATAACCTCGGTTATGCTAAAGTTTCGGCCTCCGAACAAGATTCGGCGACTTACATCAGTGCTGAAAACCAATATATGGACGGGGACTGCGAGAAAAGCACAAAGGAATTTTCCAAATATCTCGATTTATATCCCAATGGGTCTTTTACCACCAATGCCCATTTTTACAGGGGGCAATGCCGCTATCGCAACAAAAACTTTGACAAAGCCCTGGAAGATTACGAGTACGTCCTGGATCAGCCACGGTCCGAATTTACCGAAACATCCCTGGTAAAAGCTTCTTCCATTCTTTATGACAATGAGAACTACCGCAAAGCCCTGGATTATTTCAGGCAGTTGACAGACATCGCAGACTATAAGGAGAATATCCGCACCGCCTGGGCAGGCGTTATGCGCATCGAGCATCATATCGGCCATCCTGAAAAAGCGATTAAAGCTGCCGAAAAGCTGCTAAAGCTATCGAATGTGACAGAAAAACTCATACAGGAAGCCCACCTTATCACGGGACGTTCGGCTATGGAAATTGAGAACAACCAATTGGCGAAAAAGTCTTTTGAGAAAGTACTGGAAGGACCTAAATCGGAAAAATCGGCGGAAGCCAAGTTCTATCTCGCAAAAATTGACTACAGCCAGGGGAATTACACCGAAGCAGAATCCTCTATTTTTGAGATGTCTGAAAATTTTGGGGGATATGATGACTGGCTGGCCAAAGGTTTTGTCCTTCTGGCGGATGTTTACGTGAAAACGGGCAACTTATTCCAGGCTAAACAAACCCTCCAGAGCATTATAGATAATTACGACGGCGAAGAGCTTGTGGAAAAAGCCAGGCAAAAGAAAGAAAAGATTCTTCAGTTGGAAGAAAAGAAGGAACAAGAGAAAATAAAACAAGAAAAACAAGTGGAAAAGGAGGAACAGGATGTGGATAACTATTAATAATTGTGTTATGAGAACGCTGAAATACACCCTGGCTTTAAGCCTTTCTATGTTTTTTCTTGGTAGTGGCTATGCCCAGCAAGAAAACCAGGAGGAAAACGGCTATAACGAACAGGTAACTATCATAGCGCCTTTTCAGCCCTCCATTTCAGATGCACGGAAGATGGAAATGACACCTTCTGTCGAGCCCGAAGTTCCGGAAAAAAGAGAAGTTTCCTACAATATCCGGCCGCAAAAAATAGAAGTGAGCTTTGAACCGGAAAAAATGGAACCTGTGAGGGTTAAGAGCGAAAGCCGTAAACCCCTCAAAGCCAATTTTGTTAAAGCCGGCTTCGGAAATTACAGCACGCCTTATGCAGAACTGTTTTCCACAACGGGACCTTCGGAAAAACACAGGGCAGGGTTCCACGTCAAACATCTCTCGCATTCCGGCGACATAGAAGATTACGCCACACCGAATAACAGCCACAACCTTGCCGAAATTTTCGGGGAGAAGTATTTCGATAACTCCTCCCTGTATGGAAAATTACGCTATAACCGGGAGGTCTATCACCGTTACGGGTTTCAACCCAATGCACCCGCTTTCCAAAACATGGATTTTACTGATGATGGCATCCGTCAGCAATATTCTTCGGCCGGGGCGAACATTCGTTTTGAAAATATTGACAAGGATAAGGAAGAGTTTGACTATCACCTTGCTTTGGATTATTACAGCTGGTGGGATGATTATAACTCCCTTGAACATTCCCTGGCACTGGACGTCCACGGCAATAAACCTGTCGATTGGTTTGATGCTATCAATTACCAGTCTTTCGGTATTAACGGCAATTTTGAATTCTTCAATTCCGGCGACAGTATAGAGGCTATCAATACCGTCCATATCAGCTTCCGCCCTTTTATGGAAATCAAAAGCGGCTTTTACTATCTGAAAGGAGGGGTGAATTTGTCATCGATCATGACGGATGATAAGGATGCCCAAATGACTATATTTCCTGATATCCATACCCGAATACACATGGTTCCCGGGTATCTCACTTTATTTGGAGGACTTACGGGCGAAAAAGATTATCACAGCCTGCGAAGTTTGACTGAAGAAAATCCATTTGTCGAATCGGGTATACTGCTGAATGATAACCGTCAACACTATTCCAATACAAAAATGAATGCTTTCGGAGGCCTCAAAGGAAATATAACCCGCGGGGTAGATTTCAGGCTGAAGGTGGCTTATCGCGAAAAGGATGCCTACCCACTCTATGTTACCAATTTCGACAAAGTTTTTGAAAATGAGTTTGAAATCCGTTATGACGATTTAACGATAACAGACTTTAGTGCGGGATTCACTATTAAGGGCGGTGAACAGTTCAAGCTGGACGTAGACGGGCACTATTACAATTATTCGACTACTAACGAAGAAAAACCCTGGCATCTGCCCGAACTGAGAATTCATGCTACAACGGAATATGAATTCAACGCACCTCTCCCGCTAACACTCTCTTTATCTTCCACGGCATTAACAGGCAGATACGTTGAGGACGACCAGGGAGCGGCAATACCTATGGAGGATATTATTGACCTTAGTGCTGAATTGAAATATGATTACAATAAATCGCTGACAGCGTTTCTGAGAATCAACAACCTCACTTCCCAGAGGCAATACAACTGGTACAACTATCCCAGTTATAGATTGAACTTTTTAATTGGCGCGGGCTATTCGTTTTAAAGCGGGCAAACAGGTTAAGGAGAATAGTAATAATAATTCAAAACTTCGTGAATCTTTGTGCCTTAGTGCCTTCGTGGCAGAACTTCAAGAAGGCCACTAAGACACCAGGGCACAAAGATTCGCTAAGAAAGCCAATAACACAAGTTGGAAAAGTATTAGAATTTAATATAGAACAACTTACAAAATCAGTCTTCTATTAAAAAAATTGGTATCCAGTACTCTATAAGAAATACAAAACTTTCGTTTTTTGCTGAAAAAAGGCTATAAAAAAAGCGACAAAATTTCAGTCTTATTTATCTTCCTGCACTATTGAGTTCTCTGTAAGCAATTTATTAGGTTACCCAAATAGTGGAGCAGCAAAAGCCCTTTCAATACAAAACCCTAAATAGTAACACTTTAGGCACTGAATTTGATTTAATAGTGGAAAAAGAAAGGAGGAAAAGACTATGAATAATCTGAGATCTTTGATGATTTAGTTTATGTAGGTGATGAATTTTACCTTCTTCCCTTGATAAAACCGTTAAGTGAAAACCGATCCTTTTACATTCTCTCTTTGGCCTTAAACGGCATCCAGCTCTATAAAGCCGATCGGTTCACGATTGACGAAGTAGATGTTCAGGAATTTATCCCCCAAAAAATGGAAGAAGCCATAGGTTTTGATTATAAAAACCGGATATTCCAGCACAAGGCTTCACCCACCGGCGATGGCACAACATTATATCAAGGGCATGTGCGAGGGGAAGAACAAAGAAAAGAAGACATTCGTAAATTCCTTCGCTACATTGACAAAGGACTGAACAATGTGCTGAAAGGTCATGATGACTTGTTGGTAGTGGCTTCCGTAGATTACATATTCTCCTTTTTCAGGGAAATCACCTCCTACAAAAACCTGTATGATAATAATATAAGCGAGAGTCCTGATAACGAAAAACCTGAAGCCCTTCGGGTGCGAGCCTGGGAGTATGTTCAGGAATACATAAACCGGGAGAAAGAAAAAGCCAGAAAACAGTTTGATGAATCCAAAAACAAATCTTTCGTAACGGAAAACATTCTCCCAGATGTACCGGTAGGAAGAGTCAGCGTTTTGTTTGTTAACAATGAAATGCATGTCTGGGGAAAATATCATGAAAAAGAAAACAAAGTAAGTATCCATGATCAAAAAGAAAAGGATGATATGGAACTGGTTAACTGGGCATCCATTCATACCTATTTAACCAATGGTAGTGTTTATTTGATGGAGCCCGAAGAATTGCCGGTACCGGGAAGACCCCTCAACGCCTTATATCGTTACTAAAAAATACGGGTTATCCGATATAAACCATTTTTCCCGGCTCCTTATCTCTTCTTAAGCCTATCATAAAAGCCTCCTTAAACATGCGGGAGGCTTTTATGGAAAGTTATAGCTTCCTTCCAAAAAAACCGATCCTCAGAACCATACGCGCCATAATTTATTCCCCAACTCCTGTCCCGCTTCATGAGTTTCATACATTTGATTTTTGAACATATAATCGTAGCAGACATAACATGCCAGTTTTATAATATCCTTTATGTTGACATAATTTAACTAATATTCTTTATTTAGAAGTCTTTGGACAGGAATTAACAAGTGCTTGTATATAATTGATTTATAGAATTTTACAAATACCCGAATTGTTAACAAAACTATGGGTTTTATCCTTAATTTCTTATGAAGATCAAATGAAAATGATTATATTTGTAAAGTTATTATTCTAAAGTTAAAGATTTGAATATGAGAGCTATAAACGAGGAGAATTCCAAACGATCGGAATACGGTGCGAATAACATTCAAGTGCTGGAGGGGTTGGAAGCAGTAAGAAAGCGTCCTGCCATGTATATCGGCGATGTAAGCGATAAAGGCCTTCATCACCTGGTGAATGAAGTGTTAGATAACTCAATCGATGAAGCACTTGCGGGTTATTGCAATACAATAGATGTTGAGATTCATGAAGACAACGCCATTTCGGTGACGGATAACGGCCGCGGAATTCCGGTCGATCATCACGAGAAAGAAGGGCGTTCGGCCCTGGAAGTAGTCATGACGGTTTTGCACGCCGGAGGAAAATTCGATAAAGGGTCTTACAAAGTTTCCGGTGGATTGCATGGTGTAGGGGTCTCCTGTGTCAATGCCCTTGCTAAGTATGCAAAAGTTAATATTTATCGGAATAATAAAATATACCAGCAAGAATATGAGTACGGCAAACCCCTCTATCCGGTGAAGGAAGTGGGGGAAACCGAAAAAAACGGAACGGTCATCTATTTTAAGCCTGATGACGGCATTTTTATCCAGACCGAATTCAGTTATGATACGCTATCCACCCGCCTTCGTGAGCTGGCTTACCTGAATAAAGGAATTCGCCTGTCGATAACCGATCATCGCGATAAGGATCAAAACGGGGAACCGCGTTACAAATCCTACTACTCAGACATCGGTTTGCCGGATTTTTTAGATTACCTGGATGAAACGCGGGAAAAGCTTATCCAAAGGCCCATTGCTCTGGAAGGGGAAAGAAACGGTGTGCCGATAGAAATCGCTATGCAATACAATACTTCTTTTGCCGAGAATCTTCATTCCTATGTAAACAATATCAACACGCACGAGGGAGGCACCCATCTTTCCGGATTCCGGCGCGCTTTAACCCGGACACTGAAAAATTATGCAGAGAACACGGGGATGCTTTCCAAACTGAAATTCGATATTAATGGTGATGATTTCCGTGAAGGCCTAACCGCTATCATTTCGGTAAAAGTTGCTGAGCCCCAATTTGAAGGCCAAACCAAAACAAAGTTGGGCAACAAAGAGATAATGGGTTCTGTGGATCAAATGGTCAGTGAGGGCCTTTCCAACTTCCTGGAGGAAAATCCCAAGGAAGCCAAAACCATTGTCAACAAAGTTATATTGGCGGCTACAGCCCGCCAGGCCGCCCGCAAAGCCCGGGAGCTGGTGCAGCGTAAGAGCGTGCTTACAAGCTCTAACCTACCCGGTAAGCTGGCCGATTGCTCCGAAAAAGATGCCAGCAAAACAGAAATATACCTGGTGGAGGGGGACTCTGCAGGTGGCACCGCTAAAGCCGGACGTGACAGAAATTTCCAGGCTATCCTTCCATTGAGGGGAAAAATTCTCAACGTAGAAAAAGCAATGCCGCACAAAATCTTCGAAAATGAGGAAATCAAGGCCATGTTTACAGCTTTAGGCGTTTCGATAGGGACGGAGGAAGATTCCAAAGCCATCAACCTCGAAAAACTCCGCTACCATAAGGTCATCATTATGACAGATGCCGATGTGGATGGAAGTCACATTGCCACGCTTATTCTGACCTTCTTCTATCGCTACATGAAAGATATGATCGAGCAGGGATATGTGTACATTGCTACGCCTCCTTTCTACCTGATGAGAAAAGGCAAAGAAGCCAGGTATGCATGGAATGAGGAAGAGCGTGCCGCAATTGCCAAGGAATGGAGCCCCAACGGCACCGAAAAGGGAATCACGATCCAGCGCTACAAAGGTCTGGGAGAGATGAATGCCGAGCAGCTGTGGGAAACAACCATGAATCCCGAATCACGGATTCTGCGCCAGGTCAATATTGAGAATGCTACGGAGGCCGACCGCATCTTCTCCATGCTTATGGGCGATGAAGTACCCCCGAGAAGGGAGTTTATAGAACAAAACGCCAAGTATGCGAATATCGATGCATAGCGATGATGGGGGGATTGGTTGATTGGTTGGTTGGTTAATTGGTTGATTGGTGATTGGTTAATTGGTGATTGGTCAAAATCCCAAATAGCAATATCCAAATATCAAACAAGTACCAAAAACCAATTTCCAAACGAAGAGAAGATGTTTGGGTATTGAAAATTGGAATTTCCCTGGAATTTGTTCCGTGTTCCTTGTTTGTTGTTTGACACGTGGATAGGTTTTTCAAGGTATAGCGAAGCCAAATTTCCCTTCTCCCTGGGGAGAAGGGATTATGGGTTGAGGGGCAGAGCAAGGCAACAGACCTTAGTTTCCTCCCCCAACCATATTCTCCTGCCGCTAAGCGGAATGTCGAATAAGTTCTCATTCGCACCTGGGTTAAATTAAAATCGATGATTTTATATCCGGCACATTCCGCTAAGCGGCGTAAGCACCGCTTTCCCATTCGGATCAATAAACAAACCACAATATCCAAATCCCAAAAAAGTTCCAAAAACCAAATTTCAAACGAATAAAAGAGAAGATGGTTGGGTATTGAAATATGGCATTTCCCTGGAATTTGGTGCTTGGGAGTTGGGATTTTTGAGGTTTTAGTTTTGGGGTAAACGAAAAGCCCCCTCCCTCCAACCCTGTACAACTCATATAGGTCATGTCTTCTAAAGCCCGTATGCTAGTTGTTTCCGGTTGGACGACAGCGATAAGGGGCGAGGAGAAAGAAGCGTCAGGAGTTTTGAATCTTTTATATCTGTTTTTATTCCTATACGTTGTCCGAAAAGACAACTTTTTGTAATTTTGTTTTATGCATAAGAAGCGGAAACTTTTGTTCTTTAAAGATTACTTTGAGACCTTCTATGAGAAGCAGACACTAAAAGTTAAACACAAAATCCTGTGGACACTGCAAATTATAGAGGAAATAGAACAAATTCCTGACATCTATTTAAAGCATTTAAAAAAAACGTCAGGTCTTTATGAAATAAGAGTACAGGTGGGAAATAACATTTACAGAATATTTTGCTTTTTTGATCAGGATAATATTGTTGTGGTCGGTCATGGTTTTCAAAAGAAAAGTCAAAAAGCACCAAAACAACAAATTGAAAAAGCGGAAAGAATAAAAAAGGAATACTATGAAAGCAAAAAATAAGGATTTGAAGAGCCTGGATCAGTTTATTGATGAGAAGGTGGGTAAAAAAGGCACAACCGAAAGAGAAAAATTTGATAATGAATATGATACGTTTAAACTTGGCGTATTAATTCAGCAAGCGCGCGAAAAAAAAGGGTTAACCCAGGAACAGTTAGCTGAATTAGCAGGTACGAACAAGTCATATATATCAAAATTGGAGCGCAACCTTAAAGATATTCGGTTTTCAACATTGCAAAGAATCATATCCGACGGATTGGGCGGACACTTAGATATATCCATAAAAATAGACTAACTGCTGTAATCAAAACCCAATTAAAAAAAGCATTGGAATGCTCAATAGTACCTTGAATAGCGCCAGGTATGAAATAACTGGAGGCCGATGCATATCAAAAGGAGTTCCCCTGTATGGGGGAGCATTACCCCCTGGTAGAGAAAGATTCTACTATTTGGGAAAGCGTCCTGGCTTTGCCAGGAGAAAACCTCAACGCTGGGGAAACGCCCTGACAATGTCAGCAAGAAATCCGGGCGTCGGGGAAATGTCTTTCAAAGGAGAGGGCTTTACAATTCCCGCTCCTCTTCCTTTTCATCGATTGCTTCATTAAAAAACCGGTTAAACGGCTTCATGGCTTGAAATACTTCCAGGGTAACATCCGTCAAATCATCGTCAAGCAAATCCTCATCCTCCAGCGGATAAAGAACGATAAAACTCTTGTATTTTAACAGATCGGCAGCCGGATGCTCTTCGCTGTATCCCACCGGCATACGTTTTAACTTAAACGAAGGATCCGGTGTATCGAAATAATCCCTGAAAGTATCACTGTTGAGGATCGCCGTGAAGTCTTCATGCTCAAAATAAATCTTATTCCGCACGGCATCGAGATTTGTTTTTTGAGGCTTATAGATTCCGCCCCCGATAAACGAGTTACCGTCTTCGATATGCAGGTAATACCCGGCATAAGGGGATTTTCTTCCACCGGGTTTGATAATGGCATCGCGGTAATTCTTATACGGGGTTTTGTCTTTGGTAAAACGCAAGTCGCGGTGAATCCTGAACATACAGTCCTTACCTTTTTGCGCACCTATAGTGGAATCGATATCATTCAGGCGCGGGATCAAATCATCCAGAAAATCCTGCATTTCTTTTTGGCTGGCTTCATAAAGCTTGCGATTGCGCTCAAACCATTCGCGGTTGTTGTTTTGACGCAGTTGTTTCAGAAACTCAAGGGTGGTTGATAGCATGTGACTTTTTTTTATTTAACAACTTTTTTGCCGTGATGTTTCAAAATTTTTTGTATCTTGTTAAGCAGCATCATTTTACCTAATTAAGTACCCTAAAATTACACAAAATGAACACTTACCACATTCTACCAACGCTCATCTTCCTAATGGTAACTATGAACCTTTTTGCCGGTCATGAAAAAACAGCTCACGGCGCCCGTTCTTCGGGTTTATCCTATGCAGATGTTTGCATCAGGGACTTTTGGGCTTTGCGCAACAACCAGGCCGGGCTGGCATGGCTCGATAAACCGGCAGCAGGGATATATTTTGAAAACCGGTTTGGGTTAAAACATCTGAACTTTCAAAGTATTGGAGCGGTATACCCATTCTCTTTCGGGACGATGGGACTTACAGCCGATTACTATGGCAGCGCTTCTTATAACGAAACAACCGCAGGGCTGGCTTACGCCATGAAACTGCACGAGAATTTCTCCACCGGGATACAAATTGATTACTTATCCACATTTATCGACATCGAACAGTTTAGGCAAAGTTCTGCCGTCACTTTTGAATTGGGGCTTTTGTACGAGGCCAGCGATGAAATATGGCTGGGCGCTCATATGTATAATCCATTTGAGCAAAGTATGGAGTCGCAGGCCTATGAAACAATCCCCTCCGTGTTTAGCCTGGGAATTCTTTTTGAAATAACAGACAACCTCCTGGTATCTACCGAAGTAGATAAAACAACCGGAAAAATCGAGTGTTACCACCTGGGAATAGAATACGCTATACTTGAAAAGACTTTTGCCAGAATAGGAGTTTCTACCGGACAATCGCTCTTTTCCTTCGGCTTTGAAACAAGTATCAGCTCCCTGAGCCTTCAGCTGGCATCGTCTATGCATCACACGCTAGGTTTCTCACCCATGGCTTCTTTAATTTATAACTTCTAAAATTGTCATTCCATGAAACCATATGCAGGGTTCCTAATAATCTTGATTCCATTATTCCCCTCTACCATCTTTTGCCAGGAAACTCCCCTGGAAAAAAATATCGACCCCTTGTTGGAAGAAATTGTAGAAAATCATTCTGACAACTATGATGAAAATACCGATTTTTCCGAATTATCCAACGAATTGTATTACCTGAGCCAACATCCTATAAATCTGAATAATACAAACAAGCAAGGTTTATCAAGATTATTTTTTTTATCGGAAAGAGAAATCAATAATATTCTTCGCTATGTGGATTACTACGGGCCGGTACAAACCATCTACGAACTGCAGGGCGCTGAAAATGTGTCAAAACAGTCGCTTCGATGGATGGAGGCCTTTGTAACCTTTGAGAAAAAGGAGGAGTCGCAAGCTGCAGGCCGGTGGTTCAATCATGAAATCCTTTACCGAACCGACAGAAAACTTGAGCAGCAAAAAGGCTATATTTCCGATAGCTCTGAGGGGGCTGAATACCTGGGAGATCCGTACCGGCAATACTTCAGGTATAATGTGGAAACCCAAAATATATCTGCGGGTTTGACGGCGGACAAAGATGCAGGAGAATCCTTTTTCTCTGCGCCCAACAATAAAGGCTTTGACTTTTATTCGGGACATCTGAAGATAGAAAATATGAAGTTCGTGAGCAGGGCCATTGTTGGTGATTACAAGCTGCAATTCGGGCAGGGACTGAACCTCTGGTCAGGATTTTCTATGGGAAAATCCCCTACCCTTTCGGGTATTAAAAAGTACGGCTATGGCCTGAAAGCTTATCGTTCTTCTAATGAAGCTACTTATATGAGGGGAATAGGAATTACTACCAATTGGAACAACTTAACCCTTACCACATTTTACTCAAGAAAAAAATGGGATGGCAACAGGGTGTTCAATACTGACAGCACGGAATATTGGGTGACATCACTAAAGGAGGCTGGCTATCACCGCACGGATTCGGAATGGAAAGACCGAAACAGTGTAACCGAGCAATTGACCGGATTCAATCTTTCTTTGGATAAAGACCGCTGGCATGTAGGGCTTACCGGGTGGCATTCGGGCTATGATCATCCGATTAAACCGCAGGAGCGTTTATATAACTATTTTCGGTTTAGTGGCCGGGAAAATCTCATAGGCGGATTGGATGTGTCAAAAGTTTTTGACAAGGGCCAGTTTTATTCCGAATGGAGTATGGATAAGGAAGGGGATATGGCTATGCTAGCAGGTGCTAATTTCTTCCTTGACTCCCGGCTTACTTTGAAAACGGTCTATCGCAATTACTCCAAGTATTATAATAATTTTTATTCAAATGCGCTGGCAGAGGGAAGCAGAACCAATGACGAGGAGGGTTTTCTTTTGGGAGCTGTTTTCCTGATGTTTGATGATTTTTCCCTTAAAGGATATGCTGATTTCTTCAAATCGCGATGGATAGGGTTTCGTACCTCCTCCCCTTCCAAAGGGCAGGAATATTCCTTACAATTGAATTACAATCCTTCCCGGAATTTCCAGGGCTATCTGCGTCTCCAGCAGGAGACCAAAGACTATAATTCGCCGGCAGAAACACAGGTACAGCGAACCATCCCGCGAAAGCGGACCAAACTAAGAGCTCACTTCAGCCAGGAAGTCTCCGAGGCGTTCACCCTCAAAAACCGTATAGAAAAAAGCATTATCGATTATCCCGGCGAAAAAAGCGAAGGATTCCTTATTTACCAGGATGTGCGCTATGCCTTTCAAAAAGCTCCACTAACCCTTACCGGTCGCTTTGCCATGTTTGATACAGATGATTACGCTTCCCGGTTGTACGCTTATGAAAACGATGTGCTTTATTCCTTCAGCTTCCCGGCTTATTATGATAAAGGCAGGCGTTTTTATCTTTTGGTCAAATATGAAATTATTTCCGGTTTTACCGCCTGGGTGCGTTTTTCACGAACGAAATACAATCACCGGCAAACCGTTTTGAGCGGATATAACGAAATCGAAGGAAATGCGGTGAGTGAAGTGAAGCTGCAGCTTAGAATGAAGTTATAACCCTCTACTCATAGGCAATAGAATAACAATTTAAATCGATTCTAAACAATATGATTTGTTTTATTGTTTAGGGTTTGAAAACTGAATCATGTTTCACTTATAATTTTACCCCACTACATGTTTCAGGCCACCCGGTAAACCATGGAGGAATAATAAGGAGCAGAGTTAACCTAAAAAATATATTATTATGCAATTAATTAAAATCACATCAGTAATCTTAGTTTCTCTTTCACTATTTCTTACGGCATGTGAAGAAGAGGAAGAAAGCACTACACCTCAAGCTACCGGTTCTATTACAGTAGAAAGTCAGTTGATAAGCCAGAACAAGATAATGGTAAACTCGGCTGAAATAAGCACAACCAGTGGCTGGTTGGTAGTACACAAAGACAACAATGGTAGTCCTCAGGTTCCGGGAATAATCTCAGTACCCAATCATATCGAGGAAGGAACCTCACAGAACTTACGTCTTCAAATAGATAGTACAGCCAGTATCTCCGATGGAGAAAAAGTTTGGGTAATGCTTCATGAAGACACAGGAGAAAAGGGTACTTATGAATTTGACGGCCAAAATGGCTTGGATCCGGCAGTAACCTCCGGGGATTCTCCGGTTACCACACAAATCACGATTAATTCACCCAAAGTGCAGGCGAATAACCAACCCATTACCAATGATATGGCCACAATAGCACAGGTAGAATCTGCCGTGCAAGGCTGGGTTGTTATCCATAAAGATGACGGAACAGGAGCTCCCGGGGCAGTAATTGGCCATGCCGCTGTATCGGAAGGTTCAACCAGTGATTTGAAAGTCTCCCTGGATGAAAGCATCAGCTATGAATCGGGGATGACACTGTTTCCGATGCTCCATGTGGATAAAGGAACGGAAGGAGATTATGAGTTTCCCGGCGCTGACCTGCCTGAAATCTTTGGGAACAGTTCACCGGACATCGTATTAACTTCCTTCATGGTAGAAGCAGGCTCAAGCCCCGACACAGTTTTGGTCGACATGATCGACAACACCTTTGATCCGAAAGAAAAAACCATTGAATCGGGGACTACTGTAAAATGGGTGAACAAGGATGATTATATCCATGATGTAACCAGTGAGGATGATACATTTGCCAGTGGAAATATAGAAGCTGAAGGGTCCTTCTCTTATACCTTCAACTCCACCGGCACTTATCCTTATATATGTACTATCCATGATGGGATGGAGGGAACCATAATAGTAGAATAAAAACTTACAAGCTTTTATTTGAATAGCTCTATTACATGTCCATTTTCAGGCTATTTCAAATCAGGCTTATAAAATAAAGCCGGGGATATCAAAGACCTCCCCGGCTTTGTATTAAAGATACGCTCCTCACCTATTATGTTTTTCCTTCATCTTTTCCAGTTTATCCATGCCATGCATATCCATGCTCTGGCCGATTTTTGAAATGGTTTTCATATCAAAAAGCCCTGAAAAATTCATAAACACTGTCTCTTTGGGATTATCGGCTATCATCAGCATTTCGGAAATTTTATCCCCTTTGCGCCTGGCATAGAACTTCACATCCGAATCGTTGTCTTTTACCGACATCATCTCCACATAGTTGCCGGGGTCGAAAGTGTTTTTTACATCCTTAAAAAAGCTATTGTCCTTTTCATTTTTTTTCTTGTAGGTAAGGATTTTCATTCCATTCATTTTAGAAACCGCTTCCATCACATTTTTTGCTTCCTTACTCTCCATGTGGGCTGTATCTATTTCCATCCCGGCCATCATTTGAAACATCTCACTTGAAATATTCACCGCCGTGATATTTTCCTGGCCGGCGTATTTTTCATACAGCTCATCAGCCGGCATATTTTGCGCCAAAACCCATACAGGTAGAAATCCTAATAATAGCAATACTAATCGTTTCATAATCTTATTTTTTTGTAGGTTGATAATTCGTAAAATTTTTAAACATGGTCATTTTCTGGTACCCATTACTAAAAGTTTTCAGTTCCTTCATCTCATTTAGAGATTTTTGGTAATAGTTTATCTCATTGAATTTTTCCATAGCTTTCGGAAAATGGCTCATCTCTTGCGCTTCTGCCATTCCTTTGTTGAAATGGTTCCCGGCATAGCTCAAGGCTATTTTGGTTTGCTCAAATGCTTTTATTACCTCTGCCTCATCAGGGCTGGTATACTGTTGGTCTAGCATAAGGCCTATCCCAAGCAGCAGCACAATAGTTGCAGCAATACTCCAATTACGTATACCCCGGTATTTTTGGCTACGCGCGGATGCTGAAAAGGTGGAAAAATCAATTTCACCGGCTATTTGCCGGCGCTCTTGGTCGATCATACCAAAATATTTTTGGTATTTTTCAAGATGCGGAGGCACCTCCTCTTGGTTGAAAAAGCGCTTCAATGCTTTTTCTTCTTCCAATGAAGTATTGCTTTCAAAATATTTTTCAATCAATTTATCTATTTCCCGATGCATAATTCTCCTGTTTTAATAACTCTTCTCTTACTGTTTTGCGGGCACGAGAAAGCTTGACACGTATATTGTTGATGCTCATGCCGGTAATTTCAGCAATTTTTTCGTATTCCACCTCTTCCACATCTCTCAGGTGAATCACCATTCTTTGCTGCTCGGGAAGCGTGGAAAAAATGTTTCTCATTCTCCTGCTCGTATCTTTCATTTCTGTGTGGAACTCCGGTGTATAATGATCCAGCGAAGTATTGGCCTCTTCCAGTACAGTGTTTTTACTCCGCTTCGTTTTAAGATAATCCAGGCTAAGGTTTTTGGTGATAACCATAGCCAGGGCTTCCACATTTTTATATTGTTTAAGAACATTGCGTTTTTCCCACAAACGGATAAAAACTTCCTGAACGATATCCTGTGCCTCACCGTCATGTTGTGTTATCTGACGGGCAAACCGATACAGCTTATCCTTCAGTGGCAAAATCAGCGTTTTATATTCCGTGAGTTCCATTTTCATAATTATGACGACAAGGAATGAATTTCATTACAAAATACATAATATTAATGTCATTATCCCCGGCCTTTCAATATTTTAGTTTTTATTAGATAAGTTTTAACAAAAACTAATACCCACTCCATTTGTGAGAGAATGATTTTTACCTATTTTTGTCTGCTTCAGTAAAAAACTTACTATTTACAAAAGGTATAAATCCCTGATCTTGCAAATAAAATTGCAAATGGGAAGACGCTGAAGGGCAAAGAAGAATGAAAGGGAATATCATAAGACATCCTGAGCAAAGATATCTTATGAATTAAAAGAGAAAAAACAAGTTATTAACTAAAAAAGACACAATTATGTTTTCAGGACATCCTAAAGGACTATTTGTTGCGTTCTTTGCCAATATGGGAGAGCGATTCAGCTACTATACCATGTTGGCTATTTTTGTACTTTTCCTGCAGGCCAGGTTTAACATGAGCGCAGGAGCAGCCGGCGATTACTATGGAGGGTTCCTTTTCGGAATTTACTTCCTGCCTATTTTGGGTGGTATCATCGCCGATAGATGGGGATATGGCCGTACTATCATGTGGGGGCTAACCATTGCATTTATCGGCAAGATCATTCTGTCAGCGCCCGGTTTCACCCAACAAGGATATTTCGGTATGAATACGGAGCTTATGATAATTATTCTGGGCCTGTTTGTCATATCATTGGGAACCGGATTTTTCAAAGGGAACCTGCAGGCCCTGGTTGGGAAATTATATGACGAACCCAGGTTTGCACCCCAGCGCGATAATGCTTTCAATATCTTTTATATGGGGATTAACATAGGAGCTTTTCTTGCACCTTTTGCAGCTACAGGAGCTGTAAACTACGTACTGAGTCTGAAAAATTTCTCTTACGAAAACGCCATGCCCCATTTAGCTACCCTCAACGAAAAGGCACACCCTTTTCTTGATAAGATGATTAATACTGTTCAAGGCCACTTTACAGGGGCAATGCACTATACTGAAAAAATAGCAAGCATCCAGGAACAGATGGGAGCAACCGGTAGCAGTATTACTGAATTTGCCAATACTTACACCCAGTCATTATCAGTCGGATACAGCTCCGCACTTGGAGTAGCGGCAGTAGCTATGATTATATCCCTTGTTGTTTTCCAAGGTTTTAGAAAGCACTTCCGACATGCTGACCTGACGCAGAAGCAAGCTAAAGAAAAAGCAAAACGGGAAGGTAAAGAAGATACCAGCGTCACTATGTCAAAAGAAGAAGAAAAGAAACGACTGGGTGCTCTCAGCCTTATTTTTATCACCGTGGCCTTTTTCTGGATGGCTTTCCACCAAAACGGATTCACACTTACAATTTTTGCCCGGGATTATACCGTGAGCGAGGTCAGCAAATTCAATTACATGTTCTTTGATTTGCGTTCTTTCATCCCCATATTGGTGGCTATTGGCGGTCTTATCCTGATGCTCAGAAGAAAAGCTGCGATGAAATTCAGAGGAATCGGGGCGGCCCTTTTTGCTACCGGCGCGGCTCTTGCCATTTGGGCCTATTCTACTTTTGAATCAAACCCTGTTATTGAACCTCAGCTCTTCCAGTCATTTAACCCGATATTCATCGTATTCCTTACACCGCTGATAGTCGGATTCTTTATCTGGTTGCGCAAGCAAGGCAAAGAACCGTCATCACCCAAGAAAATTGGTACAGGGATGTTTATCACCGCGCTGGGATTTGTCGTGATGATGATTGCGGCTTTCCAATTGCAAAGCGTGACCGGTTTGAGTCCCTATTGGTTGATAAGTACATACTTTGTGTTAACGATAGCTGAACTTTTCTTAAGTCCTATCGGAATCTCTTTCGTAGCCAAAGTAGCGCCGCCGCGATTCAGCGGACTTGCCCAGGGTGGCTGGTTGGGAGCTACCGCTATCGGTAACCTGCTAGCCGGTTTGGTTGGTAAGCTTTGGGATATTGTAGAGCTATGGCAATTCTTCCTGTTACTGGTGGTTCTCACGCTAGTGTCCGGAATATTCATCTTCTCTGTCATGAGAATTCTGGAGAATGCAACCAAATCATCAGAAACAAAATAAGTGTAACATAAACTGAAAAGAATTAAAACTATGAAGACTCGTTTAATAATCATCACAGGCTTTTTGTTAAGTGTATTCCTCCTGGGCGGCTGCGGTTCGGATAAGGCCCCCGAGGATCTTAAAACCGATGTTAAGGAGATCCAAAAGCTCGAAAAACAATCGGAAGATCTGAATAGTGCTGATGAAGCTTTCACACTGCTGAGAAATTTAAATCAGGCCATGAAAAGTGTACGGGATAAAGTGCTTGCTCTGGATACAAAATACCGTAGCGCTTCAGAAGCTGAAAAGCAAAAAATGGTCAATGAATTTGAAGAGATAAATAAAAAAATCGATAATTCATTGGGCACCATAAGGAAAAACATAAAACCTTATGAAGATGATAAACAGGTAAAAAACATGATTGAAAAGCTGGAGGGGATGCTTATATCACGATAGGGCATTCTCTCAAAGACTTCTAAGGCAGGCTGAATGATTTCAGCCTGCTTTTTTTATGTTAATTTTGCAGCGATGAACAGATATAAGTGGGGACATAACCGGCGGTTTAACGATTATCCGAATTATTTCAGAACAATTTTCGGCGAGCGGGTGCAAAAGCTCTCGATTAACGCGGGGTTTACGTGTCCCAATCGTGATGGTACCGTAGCCTGGGGCGGATGCACATACTGTAACAACAATGCTTTTTCGCCTCCCTACTGCCGTCCCGAACATTCCATCTCCGACCAAATTCGCTGGGGTATAGATTTCCTCACTAAAAGATACAAAGCCAATAAGTTTTTAGCTTATTTCCAGAATTACAGCAACACGTATGCTTCATTAAGTGAGTTGAAGAAAATTTATGACCAGGCCCTACCCTATCCTGAAATTGTCGGATTGGTCATAGGCACACGGCCGGATGTGATTGATGAGGAAAAGCTGGCTTATTTTAAGGAGCTTGCCACCGAAAAATACGTTATCCTCGAATATGGCATCGAATCTTGCTATAATGAGTCCCTTGAACGGATCAACCGGGGGCATACGTTTGAGCAAAGCCAGGAAGCAATAGAGCGAACGGCATCTTTCGGAATAAAAACAGGAGCACATATGATGTTCGGCTTACCCGGCGAAACCCGCCAAATGATGCTGGATGAGGCGGATATCCTGAACAAACTGCCTTTAAACAATGTTAAATTTCATCAGCTTCAACTCATGAAAAATACCGTTATGGGTGATGACTACCTTCAAAATCCCGATAAGTACAGGTTTTTTGGTATCGACGAGTATATAGAATTTATTATTGATTTTACGGAAAGACTAAACCCCGATTTTGTTATCGAGCGTTTTTCGGGGGAAGCTCCTTCGCAATATGTTCTGTCACCGGGCTGGAGACTTCGTTCTCACGAAATTATGAGCCGCATTGAAAAACGGATGCAGCAACGCGATACCTGGCAGGGAAAGTTGTTTGAAGGATAAGGTTTTTTTGTTCCGTGTTCTTTGTTCCGTGTTTCTTGTTCTTTGTTCCTTGTTCCGGATTGTTGGGGTATTTGCCTTTGGGGTCATCATCATACGCTGCGCCTGGATGTATTCTGTTAAGATTGGATTAAGCAGGAGAAGTCAATAATTTACATAAAACTTAAGCACTTAAACACCAGACACAAACTTAAACATCCCATCAAATAGGAATCTTATGCTATTATGGGCTCCCCTGTCAAAGCTCCATAAATGCCAACGAACAATCATAGGAATTACGCATCCATTTTGCTAAGTTTGCAATCGGGCAAAACAATAAAGGGATGGATAAGAGAAAACTGACTATATCCGCCTATGAGTACTTTGCAGGTGGGTTAAAAAATGCGGGAATGAATTTTAAGGCTCCTTACCTGGTGGGGCTGGACCTGGGGAATCCGATGAATCACGGAGCACTGATCCGGTTGGGAGCCAATATTGGTGCTCACAAAGTGTTTTTCACCAGCGATCCACAGAAATTTTCCATGATCAAAATTCAAAAAACCGCCGGTTCCAGTCACACATCAATGCCTTTTGAATTTACTTCTTTTGAAAATATCATTAAAAAAGTTCCCGGCGATTACCAATGGGTAGCTATCGAAACCACAAAAGGAGCTACAAGTCTCTATGAAACCACTTTACCGGATAAATGTATATTTATTGCAGGCAATGAAAGCTATGGTATAACGGATGAAGTACTGCAGCATTGCGATAAGCACGTGTATATTCCCCCACCGGGAATGACGAAATCGATGAATATTTCGCATGCAATGGCTGTAACGATCTTTGAATGGTACCGACAACAATGTTTTACAAGTGATAATGTTTAGAAAGGGGTTGTTTCTCTTCTTTCAACACATTATCGGGAAATCTTATATCTTTCACTAACTTTGCAGCCAAATAAGGACCAATGAAACAATACCGTCATTTATTCTTCGATCTTGACCGCACACTATGGGATTTTGAGGCCAATGCTGAAGAAACACTACATGATATCTATCTTAGCCACGGGTTACAACAAAAAGGGATTTCATCTTTTGAAAACTTCAAAAACACCTATCGCCTGATCAACAAAGATTTGTGGGAGAAGTATAAGCAAGACAGAATTTCCAAAGAACTGCTCAGTGTTGAGCGATTCCGGAGAACCCTGGAATATTTCACCATCAAAGATGAAGCTCTGGCTAAAAAGATAGCTGAAGAATACATAACCATCAGCCCCACCAAAACCAAACTCTTCCCAAATGTTAATGAAACACTTCATTACCTGGCCCCCAACTACCAAATGCATATTTTAACCAACGGGTTTAATGAAGTACAATTTGTGAAACTGGAAAAAGCCGGATTACGAAAATTCTTCAAGGCCATTATTACATCGGAAGATGCCGGCAGTAAGAAACCCGATCAGGGAATTTTTGAACATGCACTAACTCAAACCAATGCCTCAAAAGATGAAAGCCTGGTTATTGGAGATGATCCCGAGTCGGACATCGAAGGAGCCGCAAAAACTGGTATCGACCAGGTTTTTGTGAATTATCATCACCTTGATAATGGTCTGATGCCGACTTACGAAATCACGGATTTGAAAGAATTGCGAAGAATCTTGTAACGCTGTTTATGATGCCGGGGCCAATCGGCCGATGACAGTCTTGCCGGCAGTCACTTTTTGATTGAGTTCGATCTCAATTGAAGCATCCATCGGAAGGAAAAGGTCCACTCTTGAGCCAAACTTAATAATTCCTACCTGATCGCCCCTTTCAACAGCATTACCGGGCTCGGCATAGCTGACAATCTTTCGGGCCACGTAACCGGCTATCTGGCGGAAAAGAATATCTCCCCGTTCGTTACCCACGACTACGGTATTTTGTTCGTTTTCTTCGGAAGATTTGGGATGAAAAGCAACCAGGTATTTACCGGCATGATATTTTACGTATTTAACGAGGCCATTTATGGGATACCAATTTATGTGGACATTAGTAATAGACATAAAAATAGAGACCTGACGGCGAACATCCTTGAAAAACTCATTTTCTTCCACCTCTTCAATCACTACGATCTTTCCATCCGCCGGGCAAATAATTGTTCCATCGTCCTCCACATCGAAAGGACGTTTGGGTTCTCTGAAAAACAACCCCACAATAATCAGAAATATCAGGCTGGCGCCATAAATAATATACTGCCATAAGGCATATCCTGATAGCACCAGGCCAATAATGATATTCGCTATCAATAATAAAACAAAAAACTTAAAAATTACTCTATATCCTACTTTATGTATCTTCATTAGCTATTCAAAAAAAATTTAATATATAAAAAAATTGCCGGTGCACTAAGCAAAACTCCGTCAAACCTGTCAAGCATCCCACCGTGCCCGGGCAAAATCGTACCCGAATCTTTCACATTAAAATTTCTCTTTAAAAGAGATTCTACCAAGTCGCCGATCGTTGCAAAGATAATAATAATTGTGGCATACAACACATAGCTAATATTTTGAGAATCATCAAAATAATTACCTGCCAGCCAGCCTATTACCAATGCCAGGAAGGCACCACCAAAAAACCCTTCCCAGGTCTTCTTAGGAGAAACAGATGGCAACAATTTATGTTTTCCGATGAGCAATCCTGTGACATAAGCTCCTGTATCATTAACCCAGACGAGAATAAAAAATGTCAGAATAAATTGAAATGTTTCACTATCTGTTAGAAAACCAAAGTGATAGATGTTATTCAATAAAGCCAGAGGCATAACCACATACACCATAGCCACCAAAGACACAGCAATATTCAGAAAAGGGGTTTTTTTATGGCGAAACAACTCCAGGGCAAACAAGGCCAATACAGGTATGATGAGCAGCGTTAGGTATATATCAGTAATAACCTGAAGGGAATGTAAAGCAATAACAGCATATACTATCGCACTAATCACCAGCGAAAAGCTTACATGAGGTCGCGCGCGGCCTTTAAAAGTCTTCAAAAAT
Organism: Bacteroidales bacterium; assembly: GCA_021738485.1. Taxonomy (GTDB): domain Bacteria; phylum Bacteroidota; class Bacteroidia; order Bacteroidales; family JAIPAH01; genus JAIPAH01. Next base: position 24,988 of record JAIPBX010000005.1, read on the forward strand.
TCATAAACAGTAAACAGGGCTATCACTAAAAAAAATATTGCCGTAGCTGTTGGACTTATAATAATAGCTGCCACAGTAATAGCCACATAAAGAATGCCTGTAATTGCCCTCTGGTAGAAATTATTCACTTTGCGATTCTTCTATTAATTGTTTAGCCCGGAAGGCCTCTTCTACTTTGACATACAACTCAATCACCCCAAAGTGATAAGCTGAATCCTGCTTATCCAAAGCCACACTTTCTATCTCATTCTCACTCAATAACCCCTTTATTAATTCGATTTCATAAAGATGCGGTGAACTATACACTTTGGCCCAGTTATCTTCCATAAATTGATTTAATTCTACGCTAAATTAAATTTTTAACGGCACTTTTTCCAAACTTTCCTGCTTATATCAGTAAATAAACCGGCGTCAGTTATTAATAAAAACCGGAGTAATTCCGATACTCCGGTTAAAGTTTTCCAACTTATTTTCTTTACGGGTAACGCTTACACTTATGATCCGGTTTCCTCACTATCGTCCCCGTCTTCTTTTTTAGGTGTTAAATTTTGATTAGGTTCCTCTTTCACCGTCTTTTTCTTTTGCTTATTGCTGTCCTCGTCTCTACCATCGTCCCCTGATGAAGTTGTGTTTTCTGCTGCGCCGGTATTTTGTTCCTCGTCGCTTTCTTTCTTCGCACCAGTTGTTATCTCTTCATCGTCAGCTTCCGCTTTTTCTTCTTTCTGCTTCTCTTCTTCCTGGTCTTCGTGGAAATCCTGCAAGCGAGGGATCTTATCCTCGTCATCCTTTCTTTTGCCAAATATCTTTTCCAGATCATCGGTAAATATCACCTCGCGCTCCAATAACATAGAGGCAAGTTTTTCCACCTTATCTTTATTATCAGAGAGCAACTGTTTAGCGCGCTCATACGATTCCTCTACAAGCTTGTGTACTTCCTCATCAATTTCTTCGGCGGTCTTTTCGCTATAAGGTTTTTGCAGCGAGTACTCCTGCTGTCCCGTACTGTCATAGTAACTGATATTGCCCAATCTCTTATTGAGTCCAAAATAGGCCACCATAGCATAGGCTTGTTTCGTAACTCTTTCAAGGTCATTCAGGGCTCCGGTAGATATCGTTCCGAAATTAACCTCTTCGGATGCCCGGCCTGCCAGTGCCGCTGTCATCTCATCCACCATTTGTTCATAGGTTGTTATTTGTCTTTCTTCGGGTAAATACCATGCGGCGCCCAAAGATTTGCCCCGTGGGACTATGGTTACCTTAACAAGCGGTGAAGCATGCTCAAGCAGCCAGCTTACGGCGGCGTGCCCCGACTCATGATAGGCGATGGTCTTTTTCTCCCCGGCTGATATAATTTTATTTCGTTTCTCCAGTCCCCCGATAATCCGGTCAACCGCATCCATAAAATCTTTTTTGGTTATAGAGCTATGACTTTTTCTGGCGGCAATGAGCGCAGCTTCGTTACAGGCATTAGCAATATCGGCACCGGAGAAGCCGGGGGTTTGTTTGGCCATAAACTCGTTATCCACCTCTGAATTAAGTTTCAGTGGTTTCATATGAACGCTGAAAATCTCTTTTCGCTCCTTCAAATCCGGTAATTCAACGGGTATCTGCCTATCGAAACGTCCGGCTCGTAGGAGTGCTTTATCGAGTACGTCAGCGCGGTTCGTTGCGGCGAGAATGATAACCCCTGTATTGGCGGCAAAACCGTCCATTTCATTAAGCAACTGGTTGAGTGTGTTTTCCCTTTCATCGTTAGAGCCCGACATGGCATTGCGGCCCCTTGAGCGACCGATAGCATCTATTTCATCGATAAAGATAATACATGGAGCTTTCTCTTTCGCCTGCTTAAAGAGGTCGCGAACTCTTGAAGCTCCTACACCGACAAACATTTCCACAAAATCGGAGCCGGAGATAGAGAAGAAAGGTACACCGGCTTCTCCGGCAACAGCTCTGGCCAACAGAGTTTTACCGGTTCCGGGGGGACCTACCAACAAAGCTCCTTTGGGGATCTTACCGCCCAGGTTTGTATATCTTTCGGGTTTACTCAAGAACTCAACAATCTCTTTGATTTCTACTTTAGCCTCGTCCAGTCCGGCCACATCCTGAAAATTGACATCCACCGAGTTTTCTTTATCAAAAATCTGGGCTTTGGATTTCCCTATATTGAAGAGCTGTCCGCCACCGCCGGCGCCGCCACGGCTCATCATTCGCATAAAGAAAATCCATACCCCAACCAAAAGCAGCAAAGGAAGGACCCAGCTAAGAATCTCGCCTCCCCAGTTGCGACGCTTCTCATTATTGATAAATACAGGATTCTCAATATCTTTTTGCGCTTCTTCCACCCGCTCGTAAAATTTATCTACTGAACCTATTGTATAAATATAATGAGGCGTTTTGCCACCAAAGGAATCCTCGGCAGCATCATCATACTCCTTCTTGTTTAGGGCATCGGGCTTCAGATATATTTCTGCGAAATCTTTATTCACCAGCACAATTTTCTCCACATCCTGATTTCGGAGCATTTGCTTAAGGTTACCCCAGTTTGTCTCTTCAGCCCCGCTGTCCCAGTTCATGAAATTAAAGGCAAGAAAAACGACGATAATTAAACCGTAAACCCAGTAAAAATTGAATTTGGGCTTTTTATTCTTACCATTATTCCCGTTAGTATTCTGAGAATTATTATTTTGAGAGTTATCTGATTGATTTTTGTTCTCTATCATGTTCGATTGTTTTCATTAATTTTACTCCTCCCCGGCATATTCAATGTCGGCGTCTGCCCACAGCTCTTCAAGCCTGTAAAAATCCCTCATATATGGCTGAAAGATGTGAACAACAATATCGGAATAGTCTAACAAAATCCATTCCTTATTTTTCATTCCTTCAATATGCCACGGCTTTGCATCTCTCTTTTCCTCGGTTTCCTCAACAACCGCTTTTGCAAGGGCTTCCACATGAGTATCCGAAGTCCCATGAGTTACTATAAAATAGTCGGAGACTGCGTTTTCTATCTTACCCAGATATATTATCGTTATACCTTTAGCTTTTTTGTCTATCAAGGCCTGTTTGATTGTATCTACCACCGTTTTCGTCTCTTCTTGTCTTTTTAAAAATACCATATTTTGGTTTGCAATTATCACATCAAAAATATACAAAATTTACCACGTGGCACCTAATTCCATCCTCTCTTTTAACGTTTGCTACGGCTTGTCTAAAAATTCAACTCCACAGGAAATAGATTTGTTCAATGTTTAATGCTACAAACACTATCCTCAAACAAGCTGTCATTTTGTCTTTGAGATGACAACTTTGTATTTGTTATATTTGCCAACAGACAAAAACGATAAAAAGCTTTATTCATTTATGAAAATCCTATCAGAAAAAATCATACGGCTTACGGAGGTTGATTCAACCAATGACTATCTTCTCCCGAACTACAAAAATTTTGAAGAAGGAACAATCGTTATCACGGATTATCAGCCTGGAGGTAAAGGGCTTGGCCACAATCACTGGGAAAGCGCCAAAGAAAAAAATCTTACTTTAAGTGTATTATTGAATCCACGTTCTGTTTATACATCCGAACAGTTTAATCTGAATATGGCTGCTTCATTGGCAATACGAAAATTTATAAGCCATTATACCGATACCCCTATCCTGGTCAAATGGCCTAACGATATCTATGCCCAAAACCGCAAAATTGCCGGCATCCTGATCAAAAATCTTCTTTATGAGGATATCATCGATACATCAATTATCGGTATGGGAATTAATATCAACCAGGAACACTTTTATTCGCAGGCACCCAATCCGGTTTCATTAAAACACCTCACCGGTAAAAATTACAACCTTAAGCAAATGCTCGAATTGCTCCTTAAAGACCTGGATAACTATTTTCAGATTCTTTATAACAGAGATTTCAATCAATTAAACCAGGAATATTACCAATATATGTATCGCCTAAAAGAGTGGCACAATTATATTATCCATGGACAAAAAGTGCATGCCTGCATCCAGGGGATAGATGAGTTCGGCCAACTGAGCCTGACCGATGAACAAGGCCGGTTGTATGTATGCGATCTTAAAGAGATTGAATTCCTGTTGGACTCTTAACTTTTTTGCCCCCAATTGCCGGGATCAAGACGCCAGGCAGCGAGGGACTCCATATCCTTGTTTTGAATGTACTTTTTTTCCAGCGCCTGTTCAATAGCCGTTTCATAGTCGGAAAGTGCTACCAGCTCACAAGCTTCCTGGTCAAATTTCTCCCTGGCCTCATCAAAATCATAGGTGAAAATAGCCACCATTCCTTTTACCTTGCACCCTTGTCGTTTCAAAGCTCGCACTGCATTCAGACTACTATTGCCGGTCGAAACCAGGTCTTCAATAACCACTACTTCCTGGCCTTCCAAAACCACACCTTCTACCTGATTTTCCAGCCCATGTCCTTTTTTCCTGCTCCTCACATAAACAAAAGGCAAATCCAACTCCTGTGCTACCAATGCCCCCAAAGCGATCCCACCGGTTGCTACCCCGGCAATAACATCTACAGAACCATATTCCTCCCGGATGACAGCGGTGAAAAGCTTCTTCAACCGGTTTCTTATCAACGGGTATGAGAGTGTTTTTCGGTTATCACAATAAATAGGGGCCTTCCACCCCGAAGACCATGTAAATGGATTCGCATTATTCAATTTTATTGCCTTTATTTGTAGTAGAGAATCGGCTATTTCTCTGGCTATTTCTTTCGAATAAATCATAGGACAAATGTATAAAGTTTTTTTCCACGAAAAGACATTACTCCTTGCGGGCAGCCATACGGTTATTTCTCCCGAAGAAGGAGACCTTGTAGCTAATCCCGAGGCTCAACCACAATTAAAAAATATAGTTTTTGATTTTCTTACCAGTAAAAGCCATAACCGGGCTATCTTTTATCACCCCAACCCCGCCCGGTTGATGGAGCTTTTCTCCGGTTTGTTTACCCCTGTTTCGGCAGCCGGAGGAATAGTAAGGGATAAAGAAGAAAATGTTCTTTTTATTTTCAGAAATGGTTTATGGGATCTTCCCAAAGGAAAAGTGGACGAAGGAGAAAAAGCCGATGAAGCTGCTATCAGAGAAGTTAAAGAAGAAACCGGGTTGGTTAACGTAGCTATACAACAACTCATCAAACCTACTTTTCACATCTATTACAGGAATGCTACCTACAACTTAAAGACCACCTACTGGTATGAAATGGAAGCCCCGGCTGTTCAAAAATTAAAACCTCAAACCGAAGAGGGTATAGAAAAGATAGTTTGGGTGAATAAAAGAAACGCTCCCGCTTATGCCAACCAAAGCTATAAATCAATTCATGATCTGATGGAATTCTACTTTCAGCGAAAGCGTGATGAAGATAATTTTTTTTAACTTTTGTAATTGCTTAATTTTAATACATTTGCCATTTATACCGGAGTTAAGGGCAAGTTGCCGGGCTCTTCTCAAAACATCCGAAAGAGCGGGCTCCGGATACAGAATTTTCTGTTCTGAAAAATAGTAAAACACCCGCTTCATTGAGCGATATTATTGAATCAAAGTATGACAGGTTTTATACGATTATAGTGAGCTACTAAAGAAAAAAATATTGAAGAAAAGAATCAGTAAAATATTTGATTTATGAAAATTGCAGTATTTCCGGGCTCATTCGATCCGATCACTATCGGACATGAATCCATTATCAGAAGAGCTTTACCACTGTTTGACAAAATAATTGTTGCGATTGGCGAAAATTCCGAAAAGAAAAATTTGTTCTGCTTAGAAAAGCGCATCGAATGGTTAAACAAAACATTCAGCGGTATCGACCAAATCGAAGTGGACAGCTTTCAGGGCCTTACCGTGGATTATTGCCGTAGTGTGAATGCCAGGTATATCCTCCGGGGACTGCGTACTTCGGCTGATTTTGAATTTGAGCGTAGTGTAGGCCAGGTCAATAAGCAAATGTATAACGAAGTAGAAACGATATTTATGCTTACTACGCCGGAACAAACTGCTGTGAACTCCTCCGTGGTCAGGGATATTTTTAAACATGGCGGCGATATCAGACCATTTATCCCTAGCGCTATCGATATCAGAAAGCACGACCAGGGCTAAACACCGCCCCTGGTATTCAGGTATTTCTCGCAATAACCCGTTAGCTATTTGCGAAAAACGGAAATACGGGTACGTCCATACTTTCTTTCTTCATCAAAATAAATCATATCTGAAAACGCCAGTTGCCTGGAGTGTTCTATCATCAGCCATCCATCTTCTTTTAACAGGTTATGACTGAAAATCAATTCCGGGATACTCTTTATTCTTTCCATATCATAAGGGGGATCGGCAAAAATAACATCAAAAGAAGTTTTCGTTTTTTCCAAAAAATGAAACGCATCGGTTTTTAATACCTTTAACCCTTCAATTCCGTAACGCCTGGCCGTATTTCTCATAAAAGATACTGCTGCGGAATTTTTCTCTACCGCAGTAACGGTGGGACATCCGCGTGAGAGGAATTCAAAGCTCAGATTCCCGGTTCCGGCAAACAAATCCAGCACCTCCGATTCTTCAAAATCCAGGTAACTTGTCAGCATATTAAAAATGCTTTCCTTGGTCTTATCGGTCGTAGGCCTCACAGGAAGACTTTTGGGAGCCCGCAACTGCACATGCTTGTATTGTCCGCTTATAATCCGCATATATTCACATTAAAGAGCGTATAATAAAAATGGGCCGGAACTTTATCAAAAACATAGCTATACCCAAAGGAATTGGTGCGGGGTTCAAAAGCTATATTTCTTACATACGTAAAAAGCATTTCATATTCTTTTGAGAATTTTTTGATATTGCCCATAAGTCGCAAATCGACATCTTCCGGATTAAAACCCAATTGTTCCAGGACAAACAAAAGAAAATAAATAAAATCTTCAGGCGTAGAATAGTAAAAAGAGTTATAAAACCGTAACCCCTGGTCGTTAAGAATAATAATATCGAGATGCCAGTTCCTTACATTCAAAAACACCTTATTGGTCACATCTTTATTTTTATTGCTGATAATCAAACTCTCAATCAGTGGAGTAGAAAAATGATACAATGCAGCTTTTTTAAAGTTCCTGTCCACGCGATATTTCAAACAATCGGGGATTGAGTAAATCTGATAAGCTTCCACATTTTTAAGAAAATCAGAGCGGATTTGTTCATAGTTGGTCACTTTGTGATTAAAGTTCAGGTAAAGACCTTTTTCGCTTCCATCAAAAAGAGGCTCCGGAACAAGTGTAGCCTTAGGCGATTCATATAAAATATAACTTTTATGAAAACGGTTTTTCAACCAGGAATACTCTTCAAGCCACTGATCCAATTTTTTACAAAACTGGATACTTGTCTCCACCTCCTGTAGCGGAAATGTCTCCAGGGCCAGAAATTTTTTCAACTCCGCATCCAGTACGGAAAAAGAAAATCCATCCGGCGCAAGCTGGATGGATAATACATATCTGTCTGTTTTCGAATAATCTAAAGCTTCATCACGATATTTGAATGCCGGTGTGAACGTTTCATTCATATCATAATATTATTCCCAATTCCCGTCAGTGTTACGTTCTTTTAAAGAACCAAACTTGAGGCCGGGATATCTGTCAATATCCTTACGCTGCTTAATCCTGTTCAAGATCAATTGCTCATCCATTCCTTTCAGAAAATCATTATAATGGGCTTTGACTTCGATCACATTCACTGCCACCCCACCTTTTTGAATGGTATCGGTTTGAATCTTGAATTTTTCTCCTTTTGAATAAGGAATTTCATCAATCTTTTCGGGTTTGAAATCCGACCTGTCTTTAAAAATAGAATCCTGAACATTCACATAATCAATGGTATCATTAATTGTTTTGGTATAGGTCGTGTCGGTTGGATCCTGAATGATATTTACCACGGGTATTTCCCCTTTCTTGATAAAACTGATTAAGGAGTCAAAATCATCTGTATAAGTATCATTGATATCTTTATATGCGTTCTCGGCCGAACGAATATCTTTCAGATTTTGAATTACAACTTTTTCTCTACGCTGTCTTTCTTGCTTGAAGCGCACCGGATTCATAATACTTTCAACCACGAAATATGCCAGCAAAACAATTACTATGGTCAAAGCAATCTGGAGGACGGTTTTCAAAGTTTTATTCATTTCACTTGATTTTGTATGATTTACTGTATATTTTTTTCCTTTTGAATACGTGCAAATTTAAAATTTTTTTTTGTATGCCGTTGGACAACAATGTTTATTTAATATTTATATTCGTTTTAAACTAAATACGGCTGTCATCAATCATTTGATAATAATCCGGGAGTGATTCTATAAAATCAAAACGCTGCTTTCGGTAATCTACCCTTCCCCCGAAATGAGTCAGCCCATTAGTGACAAATAAATAGTCTACATGCAACTTCATGTTATAAACCGCTGCCTGATCAAAAGCCTTTTGGTTTATTCTCACATCCGGGGATTTACATTCGCTGAGCAGTACGGGCTTGTTCTTTTTTGAATATACAGCGATATCAAATCGTTTGGAAACACTCCCTATGGTAAAAGCTTTTTCGACAGCCATTAGGGTATAGGGGACCCCCAAAAAATTCGCGAAGTAATGGATTACATGCTGACGCACCCATTCCTCGGGTGTTAAGGTCACATACTTTCTTCGGACCCTATCCAGGATTTTCTCCTGCCCATTTTCCTTTATAATATTGGCCTCAAAGTCAGGCAAATTCAAACGTTGCATTTGGATGATATTATTTTAATGAATGAAAATAGTACAATTTCTTTAATTTTGTATAAAAAGCTCTATGAAAACAAAAGCCCAAATAGTCAAGAATTGGTTGTTTCGATATACCGGCACACCTAACGAAGAATTTGGTAATTATATTCTTTTAACGAATTTCAGTAATTATCTTAAGAAATTCGCTCAAATGGAAAATACAGAGATAAAAGGTTCGGATCGCCCTATGCCAAGTGCTACCTCAGGGAATATCACGATAATTAATTATGGGATAGGAAGCGCCAACGCAGCCACTATTATGGATTTGCTCAGTGCCATAGCGCCTAAAGCCTGTTTGTTTCTGGGAAAATGTGGTGGGTTAAAAAAGAAAAACGATCTTGGCGACTTAATTCTACCCATTGCTGCTATCAGGGGAGAGGGAACCTCCAATGACTATTTTCCGATTGAAGTGCCGGCTCTTCCGGCCTTCAACCTTCAAAAGGCCATATCCACTTCTATCAGGAATAACAGACAAGACTACTGGACAGGGACAACCTATACCACCAACCGGAGAGTATGGGAACATGACGAGGAGTTTAAAGCCTACCTGCGGAAGATACGCGCGATGGCTATAGACATGGAAACAGCTACCATTTTCTCGGTGGGATTCGCCAATAAAATCCCTACCGGTGCTTTACTCCTTGTATCCGACCAGCCGATGATTTCGAGTGGTGTAAAAACGGAAGAAAAAGACCGCATTGTGACGGAAAATTTTGTGGACAAACACCTCAAAATCGGCATTGATGCCCTGCAGCAACTTATTAATAACGGGCTTACCGTTAAGCATCTGAAATTTGACTTCGACCCGGATATTTTACAGTAAACATTGACCATGGACTACAAAGAAATCTTCAGCAATCTTCAAAAGAAAATCTATCATCCCATATATTTCCTTCATGGTGATGAGCCTTACTTTATTGATCTTATTTCGGATTACATAGAAAAAAATGTCCTCACTGCCGGGCAAAAGGAGTTCAACCAAATAGTTACCTACGGTAAAGACGTCAATGTATCACAACTGATGAGCTTAACGCGGCAACTGCCGATTGGAGCACCCTACCAGGTAATTGTTGTAAAAGAAGCTCAGGATATCAGGGATATTGATAAACTGGAAAGCTACTTTGAAAACCCGGTAAGCTCTACTATTCTTGTCATTAATTATAAGCATAAAAAACCTGACAAACGAAAGAAATATTACCTGAAAGCGAAAGAAAAAGGGGTTGTGTTTGAATCCAAACCGGTATATGACAATAAAATACCGGGCTGGATCACCAATTACCTGAAGGAGAAAGGATATAACATCAATATTAAAAGCGCCCACCTTCTTAACGAGTTTCTTGGCAATGACTTAGGCAAAATCACTAATGAGGTGGATAAAATGCTTATTAATATTCCGGACAAAAAAGACATCACCGAAGAAGATGTGGAAAACAATGTGGGCATCAGTAAGGATTACAACATTTTTGAACTTCAGGATGCTCTGGGAGCCAGAAATACGGAGCATGTCAATAAAATTATCAAATATTTCAGTGCCAACACTAAAGACTTCCCTGCCGTGCGTGTCATTACTTTGCTTTATTATTATTTCCAGAAAGTCTTTCTTCTGCATTTTATGAAAAGTCCTTCGGATAATGAAGTCGCATCAAAACTCGGCATCAACCCCTATTTTGCCAGAAAATACAAACAAGCCGCCCGGAATTACCCAACGAAAAAACTGTCCGCCATTATCGGACTTTTACGGGAGTATGATCTGAAAGCCAAAGGGGTGAACAATGGCTCTACTTCCGATGGAGAATTAATGCGGGAGATGATTTTTAAAATCATGTATTGACCTTGTTATTCTCGTAAATTTCATCAATCAGGTCAGCATACTTTTCATAAAGCACCCGCCGTTTGAGCTTGAGCGTCGGCGATAATTCGCCGGTTTCTATTCCCCATTGATCCGCCAGCAGTCTGAAACGTTTGATTTTCTGGATATGATCGAGTTCTTCGTTCAATTCATCCACCTCCCGCTGGTACCGGTCAATGATCCGCTGTTGGTTTATCATCTCTTCATCAGAACTATAAGAAATATGCTTTACCTTACACCAGGAGCGCAAGTGATAAAAATTAGGCACGATAAGAGCGGCTGTAAAACGCTGTCCTTCGCCGATTGCCAACACATTTTCAATAAAAGGAGACTCTTTCAATTTGCTTTCAATCACTTGCGGAGCAATATATTTTCCACCGGAGGTTTTAAACATCTCCTTTTTCCTGTCCGTAATTTTCAAATACTTGCCGTCTTCAAAATGACCTACATCGCCGGTATGAAACCAACCCTCCGAGTCGATGACTTCCCTCGTTAATTCGGGATGGCGATAATAGCCCTTCATCACATTAGGGCCTTTACATAAAATCTCCCCATCCTGCGCAATCCTCACCTTAACCCCCTGGAGTACGGGACCTACTGTCCCGATTTTCACACCTCCCGGTTCGTTGGAGGTCACGGCAATAACGGGCGAGGTTTCGGTGGCTCCATAACCTTCAAAAATCCGGATGCCGGCAGCCCAGAAGGTTCGGGCTAAATTAGACTGTAGCGTGGCCCCCCCGGAAACAATAATTTGAACGTTGTTACCAAGTCCTTCACGCCATTTTTTAAATATCAGTATATTAGCAATCTTCAACTTTAGCTTGTACCATAGGCTCAGCTTCTTGTGGTGGTCAAACTTTTGGGCCACGCGAATAGCCCAGTAAAATATAATCTTAATAGGAAGAGGCTGATTCCGTCCTTTATCGACGATTTTATCATACGTCTTTTCCAAAACCCGCGGCACGGCACAAAATATCCCGGGTTTCACCTCTTTTAGATTATCCCCTAATTTATCGATGGATTCGGCATAATAAATTGCCAGGCCATTGTATTGATATACGTAGGTAAGCATTCGCTCATACACGTGACACAGGGGAAGGAAGCTGAGGGCCGTGTCAACCTGTTCCCGCTCAAGGATTTTGGATGCGCCTTTGACATTGCTAAGGAAATTGTGATGTGTCAGCATAACTCCCTTGGGGCGAGCCGTCGTCCCCGATGTATAGATTATCGTGGCCACATCATAGGGACCAATCTTATTACGGAGTTCATCAATTTTATCTTGCTGAACCGGTGTTCCCAAATCATATAACTCCCGAAAATTAGAGAGGCCTTCTACGGGTTCAATAGTGAATATATGCTCGATTTCATCACCGAGAGCGGGCTTGATTTTCTCATAAATCGCTCTTTCGGAAACGATAACAATCTTTATTTCCGCCTCCGTAAATATGTGTTTGTAATTATCAAGACTAATAGTGGGGTAAATCGGAACTTGTATAGCCCCAATCTGCAACAAGGCCATATCCGTAAAATTCCATTCCGGGCTGTTGTTAATTATGGTAGCTACATTATCTCCGGGTTTTACGCCGAGCCGAAGAAAAGCAGTGCTCAATCTGTTGACATTTTCAACATATTCTTTAGCCGTATAACTTTTCCAGACCCCATTTTCTTTATATCCGAGGACGGCTTCCTGTTCTTTGTAAGTGGTTTTGTAAAGATCTATAAGATCAAAAATTCGGGTTACTTCATTATTCATTGCTTCCGGTTATTTGAATAAATTTCATCAATTAAAGGTCTGTATTTATTGCATATAAAATCCCGCTTCAGCTTCATTGAAGGCGTCAACTCCCCTTCCTGCACCGACCATTCATGGTCGATAATACGAAACTTTCGGATTTTCTCAGTATCCCCAAAATCCTCATTGTAACTATCAATTTCCCGCTGGATCCGTTTTCTTATCTCCTTTTTCTGAGCCATGTCCTTATTCTTGGTATATTCTATGCCCTTTTTCCGGCACCAATTTTTCAGATGCTCAAAGTCGGGGACAATAAGAGCACCGGCAAATTTCTGGTTTTCTCCCACTACCAGCACCGAATCAATAAAAGGAGATTCTTTCACTTTATTTTCAATATGTTCGGGGGAGATATACTTGCCAAAAGAAGTTTTAAATATCGCTTTTTTCCGGCCGGTTATCTTAAGCTGTCCCTGGGGTTCGAGATGGCCGATATCGCCGGTATGAAACCATCCCTCTTTATCAATTACTTCATCTGTCATTTCCGGTGCTTTATAATACCCTTTCATGACATTAGGACCTTTAAAAAGTATTTCCCCATCGTCATCGATTTTTACCTGCGTTTTTTTAAGCGGAGGCCCAACGGTACCAAACTTCAGCCCTCCTTGTTCGAGGTGGCTAACTGCAATGACCGGTGACGTTTCGGTTAAGCCATAGCCTTCCAGCACAGGTATACCGGCGGCCCAAAAGCTCCTGGAGAGGCGCTCCTGCAAGGCAGCCCCGCCCGATACCAATACTTTCATCCGGTTGCCCATTGCTTCCCGCCATTTTTTAAACACCAATTTATCAGCCAGGCGAAGCTGAAAGTGATACCACCGGCCGTTCGCTCCTCCGAATTCGTAGCGCAAACCTAAATGAATCGCCCAGAAAAAAATCTGCTTTTTGATTCCTTTCATTTTACGGCCCTTCATAACGATACGGTCATAAATCTTCTCAAGCAAACGGGGCACCGTCGTCATAATATGGGGTTGTACATGCTGAATATCGCGGGTGATAGTGCCGATATTCTCCGCATAATAGATCGAGAGGCCTTTGTACTGGTAAAAATAATTGAGCATGCGCTCATAAACATGACATAAAGGCAGATAGCTTAACGCCGTATCTCTTTCGTCGATAGGAGGTATATCCTTAACCCCCTCCACGTTGCTCAGGATATTACGGTGCGATAACATCACTCCTTTTGGGAAACCGGTAGTGCCGGAAGTATAAATCAGGGTAGCCAGGTCATCAGGTTGAATAGCCGCTTTCCTGGCTTTTATCACATCCTGATGGTTATACCCCTCCCCTTTTTGGATAAGGTCATTTATTGATGTTTGCCCTTCTATTGGAGGAAAAGTATAAACAGCTTCGACAGAAGGCACCTGAGGACGTATACGTTCCACCTTTCGCAACAATTCCGGGGTACCTACAAAGACAAATTTCACTTCAGCGTGATTGAGTATATACTTATAATCCGACTCGCTAATTGTAGGATAAACAGGAACATGCACAGCTCCTACCGCCATGATAGCCATATCCAGAAAGTTCCACTGCGGCCGGTTATTGGCTATGGAGGCGATTTTATCCCCGGGCTCAACGGCATGCTCTATAAAAAAATTGCTTACATGCTCAACGGCCTCTTTGTAATAGGAAGAGCTATATGTCTCCCATTGGTTGTTCTCTACTCCGGCAAATAAATCTGTCTTTTGTGGATAATTTTCCCAGACAAAATCAACCAAGTCGAATAATCTTTGAATGACCATTGTTTTATTAGTTAATTGAACTACAAACAAATAAAATCGCTCTCCGTTCATTTCTATGTGACAAACCGGCAATCTTTCTGCTGCAGCGGATTGGTTTTAGTTTTTATAACCAAGAGCTTCCTGTTTACTATATATTCTTTATAAAAGAGTTTGCCTGAACTGTGGGCGTTATTTCGATGTCATTCAAAGTAACATGGTCAGGCAGAGTCGTAGCGTAATAAGCCACTTCTGCCACATCCTCGGGCCTCAGGGGCTGGTACCCTTCATATACTTTCGACGCTTTTTCTTCATCACCTTTAAAACGTACCAGGGAAAACTCTGTTTCCACCAATCCGGGCCTTATCTGTGTCACCCTGATACCATAGGGAAGTAAATCAGTTCTCATGGCCTTGGACAATGAGTCGACGGCATGTTTTGATGCACAGTAAACATGCCCTTTCGGATAGGTTTGTTTCCCCGCAATAGAACCGATATTGATGATATGCCCTTTCTTACGCCCGGTCATAAGCGGCATAATTTTCCGGGAAATATAGAGAAGCCCCTTCACATTGGTATCAATCATCTGTTCCCAATCCTCTATTTTGGCTTCATGAATCGGGTCCAGACCTGCGGCAAGTCCGGCATTGTTAATAAGCACATCAATATTTTTCCATTCTTCCGGGAGGCTCTCCACGGCCTCTTCCACGGCCTGCCTCTCGCGAATATCAAAATTCAGTGCCGTAACCTCTGCCTGATGTTCGTGTCTAATTCTTTCGGTCATCGCATCAAGCCTCTCTTTTCGTCTTCCGGTAACGATAAGCCGGCAACCTTCTTTTGCAAATCTGTCTGCCATAGCAGCACCAATACCTGCTGTAGCTCCTGTAACGAGTACTGTTTTTTTCATAAGCTATATTGTTTCTAATGCAAGTTTCATCATATTATCAAAAGCTGTTTCACGATCATCGGGCGAAGCATGTTCCCCTGTCACCAGGTTATCACTTACCGTAAGAATGGACAAGGTATCCACTTCATGGCGGGCCCCCAGCGAATACAAAGCGGCTGTTTCCATCTCCACTGCCAGTATCCCGTACTCTATCCACTTCTTGTAATACTCCACCGGATTTTCCTCCACATAGAAGTGGTCGCTGGTTAACACATTTCCGACGGCATGCGGTAAATCTTTTTTACGGCAATCCTCCTCGGCCTTTCTCAGAAGATAGTAATCGGCAAGATTGGAAAAGTCAGCCCCTCCAAAGACCGGGCGATTCATCGCCGAATCGGTAGATGCCCCCATGGCCAGGATAATATTTTTTACCTTAACATCCGCCTGAAAACTACCGCACGTTCCTATCCGGATTAAACTATTTGCTTTATAAAAATTAATCAGCTCATACGCATAGATGCTCATCGACGGCATTCCCATTCCGGAACCCTGAACGGAAATCCTTTTACCGTCGTAGGTCCCTGTATATCCGAGCATATTCCGCACACGATTGTAGCATACAGCATTTTCCAGGTAATTCTTGGCTATGTATTGAGCCCGAAGTGGATCGCCGGCCAGAAGAACCTTTTCGGCCACGTCTTCTTGTTTTGCTTCGTTATGGATACTCATATAAAATTAGGTTGATTTATAAAACTTATCTTAAACTCTTTTTCACCCACTTTCTGGCGTTGACAAAAGCCTCTACCCATGGACTAAGCTCATCGTTTTTCCGCTCAATAGGGTAATAAGGCCATTGCCATGGAAATATAGATCTTTCCATATGGGGCATCATAGCCAAATGTCTGCCATCGGACGAAACCAATGCAGCGGTATTGTAATCCGAGCCGTTGGGATTCCCCGGATACTGCGAGTAAGTATATTTTGCAACTATATTGTATTTGGCTTCTTCATATGGAAATTTAAAACGCCCCTCACCATGAGCTATCCATACTCCGAGCTGGGTGTTGCCTAATGTCCGGAACATTACTGAATTATTTTCCGGAATATCCACCACGACAAAAGAAGATTCAAATTTTCCCGTCTCATTAGGCATCATTATCGGTTTTTCTTTGTGATTGCTGTTAATAAGACCCAGCTCCAGCATCAATTGACAACCATTACAAACTCCCAGGCTCAGCGTATCTTCGCGCTCATAGAACTTGTCTAAGGCTTGCTTAGCCTTTGGGTTATACAGAAAGGCGCCAGCCCATCCTTTGGCCGACCCCAGCACATCCGAATTGGAAAAGCCGCCGACAAAGACAATAAAATTGACATCTTCCAGGGTTTCCCGGCCACTGATTAAATCGGTCATGTGAATATCTTTCACATCAAAACCGGCAAGATACAGCGAATAGGCCATTTCACGGTCACCGTTAACACCTTTCTCCCTGATAATAGCCGCCTTATGCCCTGAAGGCTCTCCTGATTTGCGGTCCAGGTCAAATTGTGTCAGCGTTCCCCTGAAGCCACTGGGGAAAACATAATTGCGCGGCTGACGCTTATAATTCTCAAAACGTTCCCAGGCCTTAAAAGAACCACTCTGACTAACATCCAGCAGGTAGCTGGATTTAAACCAGGTGTCTCTCATCTCATTGACCGGGAATGTAAAAGTATTTTCGGTTGTTTTTATCTTTAGTTTTCGATCGCCGGTAACCTGCCCGATTTCATAATATTCAATACCAAAATCTCCCAGGAGATTTTTTACTTTCTCCGCTTCTTTCACTTGTATTACTACGGCCGGTTTTTCACTAAAAGCCACTTTCACGGGATCTTGTTCCCCAAAGAGGGTGAAATCTACATCCATACCCATTTTAGGGACCGAAAACAGCATTTCGAGTAGTGTGGTCACCAAACCTCCAGCGGAAACATCGTGCCCTGCCAGTATCAAATCATCTTCCAGCATTTCCTGGATAGTGTTGAATGCCCTGGCAAAATAACGCGTGTCTTCAACATCGGGGACCTTATCTCCTACAGCATTAAGTATTTGAGCAAAACTACTGCCGCCCAGCTCGAATCCGGTTTGTGAAAAGTCCACATATAAAATACTCGTCCCGGCAATTTCCTGTATGACCGGGTCTACCGTTTTACGGATATTTTTGACTTCCGCCACGGAAGATACGATAACAGTTCCGGGCGCAAACACCTTCTGTTCGCCGTACTTCTGAGTCATCGAAAGTGAGTCTTTCCCGGTAGGGATATTTATTCCCAAATCTCGTGCAAATTGACTCATCGCTTCCACAGCGCTGTAAAGACGGCTATTTTCGCCTTTGTTACGCGCGGGCCACATCCAATTGGCACTTAATGACGCGCCCCGCAGCTTACCCTCAAGCTGGGCCCACACAAGATTTGTTAACGCTTCAGCTACTGAGAGCCGCGACCCCACTCCAGCATCAATCAATCCCGGACTGGGGGCATGACCGATAGAGGTGGCAATACCTCCTTTTCCTTTGAAATCGATAGCCACAACAGCCACGTCGTTTAAGGGCAACTGATACGCTCCGGCGCACTGTTGATGGGCTACCCGCCCTGTCACTGAACGATCAACCTTGTTAGTCAGCCAGTCCTTACAGGCGACCGCTTCTACCTGCAGAAGTTCCCGGAGGTATTCTTCGAATTTATTTTTATCATATTGTAAAGGAGCAAAGCGGGATTCAATAGCTTGATCCTCAAGGACCGTCTTGGGGGATTTGCCGAACATATCCTGCAAATCCATATCAATAGGCTTATTGCCCTTCTTTTTGTCTTCAAAAACAAGGCGATGATCATTAGTCACCTGCCCCACCTCGTATAAGGGAGCCCTCTCGCGGTCTGCGATCTCGCGCAGATGCGGCATATCCTTCTCTTTCATGATAAGCCCCATACGTTCCTGAGACTCATTACCTATAATCTCTTTGGCCGACAGGGTGGGATCACCGACAGGAAGCTTATCAATATCAATTCGTCCGCCTGTTTCTTCCACCAATTCGGAAAGGGCATTGAGGTGACCTCCGGCGCCATGGTCATGAACAGAAACCACAGGATTGATGCCTTTTTCAGCCAACGCCCTGATAGCATTAGCTACCCTTTTTTGCATCTCGGGGTTAGACCGCTGTACAGCATTCAGCTCGATTTGATCACCCAACTGACCGGTATCCACGGAAGACACTGCTCCGCCCCCCATACCAATGCGGTAATTGTCCCCGCCCAGGACGACAATGATATCCCCTTCTTCAGGCCTGGCTTTCTGGCTGTCCGATTTTTTGGCAAATCCTACCCCACCGGCCAGCATAACCACTTTATCGTAACCGTATTTTTTATCCTGTTCCTCATGCTCAAAAGTCAGTAAACTTCCTGAAATAAGGGGCTGGCCGAATTTGTTTCCGTAATCGCTAGCTCCGTTGGAGGCTTTAATAAGAATGTCTTCAGGATCGTGATATAGCCACGGCCGTGGACTCAGTTTCTTTTCCCAACTGCGCTGCTTTTCCGTTCGCGGATAAGAAGTCATGTAAACGGCTGTTCCCGCTATCGGTACACTGCCTTTGCCTCCGCCCATTCTATCGCGGATTTCTCCGCCGCTGCCGGTGGCCGCTCCGTTGAAAGGCTCTACTGTTGTGGGAAAATTATGGGTTTCCGCTTTCAGCGATAATACGGTATCAATTTCCCGGGTTTCAAAAAAATCGGGTTTGTGCTGGGTTACGGGAGCAAACTGCTCGGCCTTAGGACCCAGAACAAAGGCCACATTGTCCTTATAGGCCGAGACAATCTTACGGGGATTCTCCACAGAGGTACGTTTTATCAAAGCAAAGAGCGTATCCCTTTTTTCTTCCCCATCAATGATAAACGTACCGTTAAAAATTTTATGCCGGCAATGCTCGGAGTTTACCTGGGCAAAACCATACACTTCGCTATCGGTAAGTTTTCGCCCTATTCTTTCACCGATTTGTTGAAGATACGCTACTTCATCTTCACTAAGGGCCAGACCTTCCTCCCGGTTGTAGGCTGCTATATCCGAAATCTCTCTTACCTCTTCAGGTTGAAGATTCAACTCAAAAACATCCTGGTCCAGATTATAATAAACCTCCTGGAGCATGGGATCGTAGGGGGGATTCGAAGAAGTGGAAATAGAAAACTCCTCAATACGTGCCACACCTTCCACGCCCATATTCCGGGCCATCTCTACGGCGTTGGTGCTCCACGGTGTCTCCATCTCCCTTCTGGGACCCACAAAGGCCCCATCCAATGTTAGTTTTTTGACCCTTTCCGCATTTCCGAACAACCAGTTGAGCTTTTGAATATCCTCGTCGGATATCTTCTGTGTAATCTTAACAACGTAGTAATTTGCCTCGCCTTTAAAGAAGAGTATCATCAGCAGTGTATTTTATTGCAAATGTTAATGCACAAAAATACAAAATTGAGGCAGTGTTCAACAGGAGTTTATCTGAGAAATGAAAGCAAAACCATATCAAAGGTTTCGGGGGCATAAGAGGAACGTTACTACAAAAACATAATTCGGATTAGGTACTTTCGCCGAAGACTGCAATCAAGGCTTTAGCTATATCCGGTTAAATAAATTTTCATTAATTTTGAGATTCAATTCATTACATAAGACACCAATGAAAAATTTTAAAGCAAGCAATCTTGGACAAATCAAAGAGGCCAATATTACCCTGGGAGATTTCACGGTATTTATCGGACCTCAGGCAAGCGGAAAAAGTATTTTTTTGCAAATGATGAAGCTGGCTTTGGATGGATTTGATATTAAATCGACTATAAAAAAGCAAGGCTTTGATTGGAATGGAAGCGTAAATGAATTCATGAAACTCTATTTGGGTGAAGGCATGGGAAATGTTTTAACAAAAAACACAACCCTAAGTCTTGATAACAAAGAATTCAACGTTGAAAAAATGCTTCGTTCAAAGCGGGGTAAAAGCGAAAGATTATTTCTAATTCCGGCCCAGCGAGTCATGTCGATATCGAATGGATGGCCGAATAATTTTATGGGATTTGCTTACAGTGATCCATATGTGCTAAAACATTTCAGCGAAAATCTGAGATTACTGATGGAAGCAGGGCTCGGAACGGGTAACGGAGGCAGTATCTTTCCGAAAGCTTACCGAATGAAAAAACAATTCAGGGATAAACTGAATGAAAGTATATTTTTTGATGCCACAGTTGAGTTGGATAAAAAGACTCCAAAGCGGCGCATTATGTTGAATGTGGGTAATGAAATGCTGCCGTATATGGTCTGGTCAGCCGGTCAGCGGGAATTTATGCCACTCCTGCTCGGGCTATATTGGTTAATGCCTTCACAAAAAGTACCGAAAAAAGATAGTATCAATTATGTGGTTATTGAAGAACCTGAAATGGGGTTGCATCCAATGGCTATTCAATCCTTGCTCCTGACTTTTCTTGAACTAAATCACAGAGGATATAAGGTCATCCTTTCAACACATTCACCCGTTATTCTTGAGTTTGTATGGGCTATCCAAATTATGCAGGAAATGAAAGTCAACGAAAGCTATCTTTTTGATATGTTCCGTATAGAGCGAAAAGAAAAAGGAATTAAAGATATTTTCAATGAGGTATTAAAAAACATGGAGTTTAAGACCTATTTTTTTAGCCGAAAACAAAATGAAATATACACCCGCAACATTTCTTCTTTGGAACCGGGTATTGAAGACGAAGATATTGCCGAATGGGGCGGTCTGACATCATTTAGCAGTCGGGTGTCTGAAATAGTTTCAAATATAATGGCTACTAAAAATGACATTTAAGAAAACAGTTGAACAGCATTCTGAAACACATTCCTGCTATAAAGGTGGTTTAAAAGCAATGGGTGGCAACTCACAGAAAATAAAAACCACTAATACAAGATTAATTAACGGCAGTGTTTTTCTTGAAGAATGTTTAGCAAATAATTACCCTCACGCAAACTTGTGGGATTACATGGTATCGTACAACTCAAAAATTTATTTTATAGAAGTTCATCCGGCTGAGACAAAAAATATTTCTGAAATGATAAATAAAGTTAATTGGCTTAAAGGATGGTTGAAAAACAACGGAGCCCCATTTAATGCTATGAAATCAAAAAAGTATCCTTATCGATGGGTCGCATCCGGCAGGGTTAATATAGCCAGAAATAGCAGTCAAATGAGAAAATTGGCAAGAAGTGGAATTGCATTTCCGCAGGAAATAACCCAGCTTCCATAACACCCAACCACTTCAACAAAAAAAACCAGGCGCACACAACCAGCTATCAAAAAAACTTGTTCCACCCCCTCCTCAAGCTTTGAACCTTGAAAGGGTTTTATTGTTTAACCGTTGTGTCCTGAAATTAAACATGCTAAAATAAATGAGACTACAAAGACTCCTGATTCTTATACTACTGGGAATGGCGTTGCAGGGCTTTTCCCAAACCGGTAAAATCAAAGGCCGTGTTTTTGATGCCAAAACCAATGAGCCTCTGCCTTTTTCAAACCTTGTCATTTATGGCACCCAAACCGGTTCCACCTCCGATTTAGAGGGGAATTTTTCTTTTACCGGTATAGAGCCCGGGTTCGTAAAGCTTAAGGTGACCTCAGTAGGGTATGAATCAAAGGTCACGGAAGAAATTATGGTTTCTGCCAACAAAACCACCTATATCGACATACCTATGGAGAAGACCACCTACGATCTGGAGGAAGTGACTATCGAAGCCTCCCCTTTTAAAAGAAAGGAAGAGAGTCCTGTGTCGATGCGTTCGCTGGGCGTGAGTGAAATCGAGCAGACTCCCGGCGCTAACCGGGATATTTCACGCGTAATACAATCTTTGCCGGGCGTTTCTTCGTCGGTGGCCTTTCGCAATGATGTTATTGTCAGAGGCGGGGGTCCCAATGAAAATTCTTTCTTCCTGGATGGTGTGGAGATCCCTAACCTGAACCACTTTTCCACTCAAGGCTCTTCGGGAGGGCCGGTGGGAATTATTAATGCTGATTTTATCCGTGAAGTAGATTTTTATGCAGGAGCATTTCCTGCATCGCGCGGCGGCGCCCTTAGCTCTGTGCTGGATATGAAAATGAAAACCGGGAACAAAGACGACCTGAATTACAAAGCGACGGTGGGTGCTTCAGACCTGGCTTTGACGACCGAAGGGCCTTTGAGCAACAACACGACCATGATTTTATCTGTCCGCCGCTCTTATTTACAGCTTCTTTTTAACTTTATCGGGTTACCATTTCTTCCTACATACAACGACTTGCAATTTAAAACCCAAACAAAAATTGATCAAAAAAACGAATTGATCTTTCTCGGCATTGGAGCCATCGACCAGTTTGAACTAAACACCGAACTCGAAAACCCCACCGACGACCAGAGATATCTGCTTAACAACCTGCCTATTAATGAGCAGTACACCTACACCGTAGGAGGCGTTTACAAACATTATGGAAAAAATGGTTTCGACCGCCTGGTACTTAGCCGTAATGTTTTAAACAACAGAGCCTATAAATACGAGGACAATAACGAAGACAATGAGAAACTGCTCGATTTGAAATCCATAGAAGCGGAGAACAAAATCAGATACGAGCACAATGGGCGGATGAATGGGTTGCAGTACACTTATGGAGCCGGATTGGAAAATGCGTTGTATACCAATGATCTCTTCCAGCGAAGAGTGATTAACGGGGAAGTAGTGGAAATAGATAATAATGAAGATATCGGAATCAATAGCTGGTCGGTCTTCGGGCAGGTAAGTAAAGGTTTTTTTCAGGACAGACTAACCCTTTCTCTTGGCATGCGTACAGATGCCAGCGATTACTCAGATGACATGAATAATCTCCTCGATCAATTTGCTCCCCGCTTTTCCCTGTCATACGGTTTGACCGAAAAACTTTTCCTCAATTTCAACACCGGACGCTACTATCAGCGTCCGCCATACACCACTTTGGGGTATCGCAATCAAAACGGTGATTTGGTCAACAAGCAAAATAACCTTACTTACATTCAATCGGACCACATTGTAGGAGGATTGGAGTTTTTCCCCAATGAAGAGGCAAAAATAACCGGGGAGCTTTTCTACAAAAACTACAGTGATTACCCTTTCTCAGTCAATGACAGCGTTTCGATCAGCAGCAAGAGTGCAGGCTTTGGTGTTTTTGGCGATGAAGAGGTGACCTCTTCGGGCGAAGGACGTGCTTATGGTTTTGAACTTTATGCCCGACTTCCATCTCTTAAAAAATATAATATCATTCTCTCCTACACATACGTCCGTAGTGAATTCAAGGATTTCGCAGGAGATTATGTACCCACATCATGGGATAACCGCAATATCGTTAATCTTACGGCCCGGAAACAGTTTAAAAACAACTGGGAAGCCGGCATTAAATGGCGTTATGTGGGAGGCTCTCCTTACACGCCTTATGATGTGGAAAAATCGAGACAACGACGATTCTGGAATATTCAAAATGAAGCCTATCTGGATTATGACCGTTTTAACGAGTTAAGGCTTGAGGCCTTTCACCAGTTGGACATCCGCGTGGATAAGTCATTCTATTTCGACAAATGGGTGCTCGGACTTTACCTGGACATACAAAACGCTTACAATTTTCAGGCTGAGCAACAGGATATCCTTACGAATCTGGATAAAAACGGAGAGCCGAATATCGACCCCCAAAATCCGGACGAGTACGACTTAAGAAGAATCGACCAGGAAACCGGAACGATTTTACCTACTATTGGAGTTAAAGTAGAATTTTAGTATTTTTAACCTTAAAGCGTTGAAAAAATGAAAAATATATTTACGGTCATCTTATCGCTGACATTACTGACGGCTGCTGCGCAAGACGAATATGAGACTATTGTCAAAACCAAATCCGAAGCATTGGGTCAGGAGATAAAAATAACATTCCTCGAAGGTGAGGCCCATAACCACCCTTTAATGGCTTTCTGGATAGAAGATACAGCAGGGAATTATCTCGAAACGCTTTATGTTGCCGAATCGATTGCTACAAGTGTTTTCGAGCACGGTAAAGCCGGCAGTAATGGCTGGGAGCCCGGCATACAGCGCCGGCCTGCTGCTTTACCTTACTGGGGGCATCAAAGAGGCATAGAAGCTAAAGACGGACTCTTTATTCCCCATCCGGATAATCCGATGCCGGATGCTGTGACAGGGCCTACCCCTCAATCAAATTTTACTTTAAAGACAAAAGCGGATACCTCCATCCAGCCGCCTTTCCGCATCCTGATGGAAATCAACCAACCCTGGGACTGGAACGATTACTGGACAAACAGTAAATTTCCCGGGAATAAGGAATACATAACTTCGTCCCAGCCGGCTTTGGTTTATGCAGTCACAATCAAATCTTTGAAAAAAGGCAAAACCTATGAAATGAACCCTGTCGGAAGAAGCCATCATTCGGGAGAGAACGGAAAGCTGTACGGCGACCTTGAAACGCTGACCACAGCCAAAAAAATTGTGAAATCGGTAAAAGTGAAATTCATCGGGAATGAGTAAAATAATTGTTTTCTGGTTTCGAAGAGACTTGCGTTTGCACGACAACACCGGACTCTACAGGGCTTTGTCAGAGAAAGGTAATGTGCTGCCGCTTTTTATATTCGACCGTCATATTCTGGATGAGCTGAATAATCAAGGCGATGCACGGGTGCATTTCATCCACCAAACTATCCACCGGATGAAAAAAGAACTGGAGGAAAAAGGCAGCTCCCTGATGATTCGTTACGGCTATCCCGAAGAGATTTTTAAAAGTTTAATCGGTAAATTCAGCATTGAGGCGGTTTATGCGAATCGTGATTACGAGCCTTATGCCCGTGAGAGAGACGAAAAAATCAAAGAATTGCTTCAAAAAAACGCCATCGAGTTCAGGACCTTCAAAGACCAGGTGATTTTCGAAAAAGAAGACGTCCTGAAAAAAGACGGGAAACCTTACACCGTCTACTCTCCTTTCGGAAGACGATGGATGGAGCATTTTTCGGAAGAGATGCTTGCCGAAAGAACTTCCCAAAATCAAATGGATAGTTTTCTCAAAACCCACCCTTTTCCCGGTATTTCATTGGAAAAGATGGGATTTAAAGAAAGCGATATCGAAATTCCCTCATCCCGTTTCCCGAAAGAAGTCATCAAAAACTACCATAACACCCGCAATCTGCCGGCTGAAAATGGCACCAGCCGCCTGGGGGTTCACCTGCGTTTCGGAACGATAAGTATCCGAAGACTGGCCGAACAGGCACTGGCGCTTAACACAACCTACCTCAATGAACTGGTGTGGAGGGAGTTTTTCATGATGATCCTATGGCATTTTCCCAAAGTGGTGGATCACTCCTTCAAGCCGGCTTACGATTTGATTGAATGGCGCAACGATGAAAAAGAATTTGATGCCTGGTGCAGGGGAGAAACAGGTTATCCGATTGTGGATGCCGGTATGCGCGAGCTGAATGAAACCGGTTACATGCACAACCGCGTGAGAATGATTACGGCTAGTTTTTTGACTAAACATTTGCTTATCGATTGGCGTTGGGGTGAGAGGTACTTTGCGGAAAAATTGCTCGATTATGAGCTGTCATCCAACAACGGGGGCTGGCAATGGGCGGCAGGAAGCGGATGTGACGCCGCTCCGTATTTCAGGGTGTTTAACCCGGAGCTGCAAACCAAAAAATTCGACCCGGAGTTGAAATACATTCGAAATTGGGTGCCCGAATTTGAGGATTTCAATTACCCGGAACCTATCGTGGAACACAAATTTGCCCGGCAAAGAGCGCTGGAAACTTACAAGCAAGGATTAAACAAAGCAAAAACTTAAGATTATGAAAAAAGGAGAACGTATTACCGCATTTACCTTACCGGACCAGAACGGTGAAGAGGTTTGCATTGACGATTATATCGGCAAGCAGCCGCTCGTAATTTATTTCTACCCCAAAGATGAAACACCCGGCTGCACAAAGGAGGCCTGCTCTTTTCGTGACTCCATGAAGGACTTCGAGGAGCTGAATGCCAAAGTCATTGGCATCAGCGCTGATTCAGCAGAATCTCACAAAACTTTTGCAGAAAACCACAACCTCAACTTTACTTTGCTGAGTGATGCAGATAAAAAGGTAAGAAAACTTCTGAATGTGCCCTCCGATATGTTTGGTTTCCTTGACGGTCGTGTAACCTATGTGGTTGACAAGAAAGGAATTATTCGCCATATTTTCAAATCACAACTCAATGCTGCACGGCATGTGGAGGAAGCGAAAAAAGTACTGAAGGAAATCTGAAACTCACTTTAGTTTCCCATGACCCCCCCCCATCCGCCAGCATATTATCCTGGTGATACTCCCCACGTTCTTCCATCTCATATCGCTTGCATTGGCGCCAGTCGCCTTTGCAATACGTATTCACCCAGTAAGGATCCAGCTTTCCTTCATCGGTAAATCGCTTTATCGGGCACATTTGATACCACTTGCAGTGTTTCATAGTTTTTTGTATGCTTGAAGTAAGCACTAAGTTAACTCAAATAGGTGTAAAAATCACTTACATCTGTGTAATCTGTGTGCTATGTATTAAGTAAAATAGAACACTGATTTTACTGATAATATTGATTCACACTGATAGAAATCCTTTTTAACACGAAGGAAAGGTAAAATATTACATTTTGAAAAGAAAATTCTTGTCCGATTTTCCTTCATAAATGGAAAAATATCCAAATATTTTCCTTATTTTTAGGAAAATATTCAATTATGGATAAAAAAACTATTCTTAAAGAGATAATTGCTGATGAACATGAGGATTCAAAAAGCAATCTGAATCCAAGAGACCTGGAGTTACCAATAGATTCAGGCATGATAGTGGTAGTTTCCGGTGTGAGGCGCAGTGGGAAAACATCTTTACTCAAAATTACACGTGATAAACTCATTGCTAATGGTACGCCAAAAATAAATACGCTTTTTTTGTCTTTCGATGATGAACGATTAATGTTAAATACCGATGAACTGGACTTAATTCTCCAGGCTTATCAAGAATTGTATCCTGATGTACAAATGGGGGAGTGCTATCTCTTTCTGGATGAAATACAGAATATAAGCTATTGGGAGAAATTTATCAGAAGAGTCTTCGACACTAAAACCAAAAGAATTTTCCTTTCCGGTTCCAATTCCAAACAATTAGGAAGTGAAATAGCTACTTCTTTGCGAGGCCGCACGTTGCGCTATGAACTTTACCCTCTTTCATTCCGGGAATATTTGTCTTTTCGGAATACCTCATTGAATTATCACGCATCAAGTAATAAGTCCAAAATTTTGAACAATTTTTATCAATACACCCACAATGGAGGTTTTCCTGAAATAGTCAACCGGAAGAAAGAAGAGAGTTTAACTATACTCACAGATTATTATCAGGTTTTGTTATTCAGGGATATCATCGAAAGATACAATCTGTCTAAAACCTACCTTCTAAAACCATTTATTCAACGAATGTTTGCTACTCTGACTAAGCCTTTTTCAATAAACAAAATTTTTAAAGAATTGAAATCTCAGGGTTTGCAGATCTCTAAA
Source organism: Bacteroidales bacterium (assembly GCA_021738485.1). Classification (GTDB taxonomy): domain Bacteria; phylum Bacteroidota; class Bacteroidia; order Bacteroidales; family JAIPAH01; genus JAIPAH01. The sequence continues at coordinate 52,628 of JAIPBX010000005.1, forward strand.
GATAACCTTTATGAAATCACAGAATATATTGAGGCCGTATATCTGGCCAAACGGATATATAAATTTAATTATAGTGTCCTTAACCGCCAAATGAGTGATAAAAAGGTATACTGCATCGATAATGGGCTATTGAATGCCATCACTTTCAAATTCTCAAAGGACGATGGAAAACTTTTCGAAAACATGATTGCAATCTGGTTATGGAGCAATCAAAACTCCGATATATTTTATTTTAAAGGTAAAAGTGAATGTGATTTTGTTTTATTTGACCGGGACAAACCATCCTATTGCATTCAGGCGAGCTTTGACATAAGTACTTCAACAACCCTTCAAAGAGAAATAAAAGGCTTAACTGAAGCTATGGACTATTTCGGCATGGCCAATGGAGTTGTACTAACAGCCGATGTGGAGCGACAAATAAAAGTGAACAATAAATGGATTCATATAATGCCTGCTTATAAAGCAATGATAGACAATAAAATGATTTGATCGTCGGCAGATAGATTGAATCACATCAAATTGATAAGGATTATAAACGAATTATTAAACTCCCGGATCGCTTCAAAAAGCGAAAAAAAGTTCGCGTTATTGTCGAAGATATTGAAGAAAGCAGAGAAGAAAAAATGAAGGCGATAAAAAAAGCCTCTGATGACTCACTTTTAAAATCCGGTATCGACAGACCACAAAAGATTTTAGATATCTCTATAATGAGCTGGAGTGAAGTATGAGTCCTGTCTAAAAACCCTTATAACCCCTAAATCCCCTGAAGGAGAATCTTTTCAGACCAGACTCATGTATACTGAGAGCTAGCATAGACCTTTTAAGTCTATCAAACTCAAATACCTAAACACCTAAGCACTTAAACACTGATTTACAAGTCAATAAACATATCACCATACAAACTTACAAACTTACAAACCTATAAACTCCGTTTCTTCATTATCTTCGCATCCAAAACCAGGCATCATGGAATATCAATCAAAACTTAAGCTCTCCCCGGTGGTTGCCGGTACGATGAGCTACGGCAAAGGCGGGAAGGAGCTATCAGCCAGGGATGTGTCCGGCCTTATCCGAAAAACTTATGAAACAGGTATCACATCTTTTGATATGGCCGATATCTACGGCAATTACACCACAGAGGCACTTTTCGGAGAGGGCTGGAAGAATGCCGGCATTCCGCGGGAAAAAGTGCAATTCGTTACTAAATGTGGAATAAAAGCCCCTCAGGATACCCGGCCCGGATATACGGTAAAACATTATGATACTTCATACGATTACATCGTTTGGTCAGCCGATAACTCCCTGAAAAATATCCAAACCGACTATCTCGACCTGCTGCTCATCCACCGCCCCGACCCCCTGATGAATCCCCATGAGATAGCTGAGGCTTTCCATAAGCTCAGGCAGGATGGGAAAGTACTACATTTCGGGGTCTCCAACTTTACTCCCAGCCAATTCGATCTCTTAAACGATGTTTTTCCCCTGGCCACCAACCAGGTGGAAATCTCCCTTCTTCATCGCCAACCATTCCTTGACGGCACGCTGGACCAGTGCATCCGTAAAGGGACACGCCCTATGGCGTGGGGGCCAATTGCCGCAGGACAGTTTGCCAGCCAGCCATACAGTGAAGCAAAAGAAGTTCATCAAACCCTTCAAACCATTGCCGAAAAGCACAATGCAACACCGGCCCAAATCCTGGTGGCCTGGCTGCTCAGGCATCCTTCCGGCATTTACCCGGTAATGGGAACAACGCGTCCCGAAAGACTACAGGAAGCCATGGAAGCCCAAAAAATCCGGCTATCCCGCGAAGAGTGGTTTGCTCTGTGGGAGGTAGCTGCCGGCGAAGAGGTGCCATAAAGCATAAAATTAATTACTTGACTAACAGCATATGTTTTTGTATCTTAAAAAAAATACAAACCAGATCCATTATGCTAAGATCAAAAAACATAATCACCATTGGATTGTGCATCACCATTGTTTTGGCTCTGTTTTCTTTTACCGAAGCAAACCCGGAAAATCAATCTGAAAGTATGAAACCTAAAAACGAAGAAGTTATAAGACTTCCGCAACCTACTACTTCAGGGGACTTATCAGTGGAAGCAGCTATCTCGCAGCGACGTTCTGTTCGGGATTTTTCAGATAAGCCATTGAGTTTGGACCAACTTTCGCAATTGCTATGGGCCGCCCAGGGCATCACAGGTCCTGAAGGCAAAAAGCGGGCCGCTCCCTCTGCCGGGGCACTGTATCCGTTGGAGCTGTATGTGGTGGCAGGTTCTTACGTAAAAGATTTGGAAAAAGGCGTTTATCACTACATCCCCGAAGGGCACAAAATCGAGCGCGTCAAAGCAAAGGATTTAAGAGCTGACCTCAGTTCGGCAGCGCTCAACCAGGAATGGGTCGAAGAAGCCCCGCTAAGTATCGTCATAACAGGCGTATACGAAAGCACCACGCGGAAGTACAAGCATCACGGTGAACGGTATGTCCATATGGAAGCCGGACATATCGGCGAAAACCTCGCCCTTCAGGCCGGGAGTCTCGGTCTGGGAATGGTTACGGTTGGAGCCTTTCAGGCAAACCAGGTTCAGAAAGTGCTAAACCTGCCCAACGATAATCAGCCGCTGTACATTATACCGATGGGGCATCCCAAATAATGACATTCATTTGCAAACCGTTTCTTTTGACATTAAAAACTATTTCTGTCAAAAAATAGCAAAAATTTGATAATTAGTTCATCTTCTATCAAAATCAGGGGTACTATTTTTCAAACTGTCTTCATAAGTTTTAATTTTAAACTACAAATTTACGAGTTTTTGTGGAATCTTATTTCAGCATTACTGGTAACGGTCACAGCTATAAAGCGTTGCGTTTTAAATCCTGCTCTACTGTCCGTCGTGCATTTAGTTTGTTATTATCTAGAAGATGTTTATAATTACATCAATATCAATGCTTTATAGCTGATGTTGGCAGTTTGTTACTTATTTACTTCACCCAATTCTCTATTTTTAAATCAGGTATCCTTCTAAATTCTTTTTCGTTATTAGTCACCAATGTCAGCTGCTGACTCTTAGCATGTGCGGCAATCAAGGTATCTAACGGTCCAATAGGTGTTCCAATTTTTTCCAAATCAGATCGAATCTTTCCATACTCTATTGTCGCAAAATAATCAAAATCCAAAATCTCTAAGGGAGTTAAAAACTTATCTAAAGCTTCTTGATTTTTCTTTGGATTAGAACTCTTCATTATTCCATAATGCAATTCAGCCAATGTAATCGATGAAATTGCTACATCGCCAAGAGATAAAGTATTAAACTTCTCTAAAACCTTTTCAGGTCGCTTTTTTATGATGTAAATACAAATGTTTGTATCAAGCAAATAGTCCATTAATCAAATAGTTCTCTTTGTCGGTTTTCAGGTTGGTCTCTTTCATCCATGAAATCAGGTGTAAAAGAATCTAAACTCTCAAATAAATTCTGCCAGGGTTTGTGATAAGGTATAATATATAAAGCATTCCCAACTTTCTTAAGATAAACTTTATCATCATCAATCTGCATCTGTTTAGGGATTCGAATGGCTTGAAATCCCTTCTTATCTTTTATATCAATCGTTTTGAATCCCATAATTTCAATTTTTGTCTAACAAATATAACGAATTTTATACGACTTTTGTTGGCTTCTCTCAGCAATAACCGCCAACGTTTTGCAGCTAAGAAACGTGGGGCTTTTCAAAGTGATTTCCTGTCCGACCGTGACAAAGGTAGCCACGAAGAACGAACTTTGCGGAAACCATTGTGTGCCCCATGTTTTCTTAGGTGCTGTTGTGCACTGGCTTTTATTTCTTAAAATCTTCAATTCTTATATTGTCAGGAGTTTTTTTAATTAAACATCCGTTAAATTCATCAATAAATTCACGTTTGTTTTCGGAAGGATCTGGATCAACAACAAACAGTGGTTTGTTCTTGTAATCATATTTTTCCCTTATCAAATTATTCACTTCGATATCTCCGCAACCATATCCAATCAAAACTAATTCTTCTGAATTCACAAGATTATTTTCAAAGTGAGTGAATACTTTTTCATAATACCAAGGCTCTCTATACCGTAGTATTTTTGATGTGGTACCCGATAAAAAGTCGGGATGATAATTTATCCAATCGTTTATATAGGTCAATTCTCCATCTTTCTCAATTTCTTTAAACAAATCACTTGTGCCAATTCCAAGCTTTATTTTTACATAAGTTTCTATTCCGTTATTCTGAATATGAAAAGGGAATTGGTCAATACTTCCGTGAAGTTTGTAGAGCCTGAATTTTTTTTCGTATTCATTGGTAAAATAGGGAAGTCGAACTTTATATTTTTCTCCTATATTGCCATAATAGGGCGAACCAAGTTCTTCAAATCCATCATCAAGATTTCCTTGTACCCAATCAGAGCTTTTGAATATTTCAAAAAATATGTCATGATTTAAAGTATGAACATGAACAGCACCATCTTCTCCCCATTTTTCTAAACAATTTAAGAATCCCGTGTAGCCTGGAAATATAGGTTTGCAATAATGTACTGGCTCATAGAATTTATTGCCTTCTCGGTCAATAAGGTAATGACCTATAAGTTGATTGAATATATTGTTCGTTTTGCTAAGTAGGTTGTGATTGTCAATGTCCGTTTGGTACTCTTCCCTGAAGTTGTCGCAGAACTCATCAAATTCAGCTATTTCTTTTTCATTTCTGTAGATTTCGTTGTAAAAGTCATAGAACTCTTCATAGTTAAACTCCATCTTGGTGTACTCTTGATAGAACTCTATTAATTTAACAATGAAAAATTTCCCTTTCGCATAACTTGAATACCAACATGGGTCTTCATCTTCTTTTTTCTTCAATAGAACTGTTCCGTCCGTATGAATCCAAAAATCTTCAGGGTCAAGGCTTGTCAATTTTTGATTTAATTGATTTGCAGTCGGGTAACCTTGATTAACAGAAAATCCTGCTCCTAATAGTAATGAAGTCTGTTTCATGTTTTGGCTTGTGCACAACGTCTATACATCCGTAATCTTCCATTTATTTCCCTATTATCTGGTTTGTTTATCGTTCTTCTTTGGATCGAAATATGTACTTCTATGTTTCATCGGTTTAATATTCTTATGCATTGGATTGTGTAAATTTAAAAAAAGTATCTGAAAAATCAATTTCTTCAATTATAAAATGCCTTCACCCCAACACCTCCCTTGCCAGTTTTCGTATAATCATCAGATGTTTGTTCAGCCAGGCGAATAGCTTTTTTTGCCAGTTACCATCGATTTCAATGCGGATGCCAATAGCTTCGGAAAGTTGCCCAGCGTTTTCGGCAAGCCACGGGGTAAAGTCCCTGGCTTCGTCTTTCCATAGTTCGTGGGGTTCGACGATTTGGATATTTCCTAAGTCCGGGTTGCTCATGATGCAGGTTTTTTGTTATGTGGTTAAGATTCAGATTTTTGTTAAACTATAAATATAATAAACATTTTTGTAAAAGCAATTGGAAGAAAGCCTAAGCTAAATGGAGCTTTTGATGTAGTGTTCTGGATATGACCAACAAAGACCTTCCATCTTCCCCCACCCACAATGCCCTCGCAAAAAGCAAGAAGGTCAAAGCTTATAAACTAAATAATCAGCCACCCGGTGGAGAAACCACCCAGGTGACTGATTATTTATTGAGACGAATTACAATCCGTTTTCTTCTTTTTCGGTTTGTTTGCGGTTTTGCGTCACCAGCTTATACACCCCGGGTATCACCACCAGATTGAGGATGGTGGCTGAAAGCAGTCCGCCCAGGATAACCACGGCCATCGGGCTTTGTATCTCGTTGCCTGGCTGACCGCCTTTCAGGGCCAGGGGCAGCAGGGCCAGTCCGGTAGTGAAGGCCGTCATCAGGATGGGATTCAGCCTATCCAGGGCACCTTCCTTCAGCAGTTCGTGTCCCTGCTTTCCCTCTTTTCGCAGGGCTTCATACCTCGAAACCAAAAGAATGCCGTTGCGGGTGGCAATACCAAAGAGGCTGATAAACCCGATAGAGGCGGCAATGCTGATAATACCCGTAGTGAAATAGACAATCAGTATACCTCCTATCAGGGCCAGGGGCAGGTTGATCAACACAATGAACGAAAGCTTCAGGTCTCTGAACTCCATATAGAGCAACAGGAAGATAACAAAAACAGCCAGAATTGCGGCTACAAGCAACATCTTTGAAGCTTTGGCCTCGCTTTCGAACTGTCCCCCATATTCCACGCGATACCCCTGCGGGATATCCACGGAGGTATTGATCGTTTCTTTGATATCGTTGACGGCGCCCCGCAGGTCGCCTTCCTGTACGTTGGCGGCTACCACTATCTTTCGCTGCACATCTTCACGACTGATACGGTTGGGGCTGCTCACCGAGGCTACCCGGGCCACCCGGGCAAGGGGGGTATGCCCTCCGCCGGGCAAGCTGACCAGCATCCTCCGGATTTTCCTGATTTTGTCCCTGTCGCTTTCCCGGTAACGGACCACCAGGTCGAAGTATTTCTGTCCTTCATAGATTTCCCCGACCGTTTCTCCTGCCAGGGCGATATCCACTTGCTCCATAAGCTGTTCGACCGTCATGCCATGAGCCGCCAGCATCTGGCGTTTCGGCTTAATTCGTATCTGCGGCACTTCAGCCTGCTGGGCCACCGCCACATCGGCCAGCCCGCTGATGGGGCTGATGTTCTGTTCCACTTTTTTACCCAGCTCGTACAACCGGTGAAGGTCGGGACCGAAAATCTTAATGGCGATATTGGCCCGTGTACCTGAAAGCATGTGATCGATACGGTGGGCTATGGGTTGCCCCACCGTAATATTGACCCCGGGCACCGAACTCAGCTTTTCGCGAACCTCCCTGAAAAACTCTTCTTTGCTTTTGTTTTTCAGAGTGAAAGGAACATCGATCTCCGCGCCATTCACGCCCTGGGCATGCTCATCCAGTTCGGCACGGCCTGTTCGGCGGGTTACCACCTCCACCTGTGGCATTTCAAGCAATAGCTCCTCCACCAGCTTACCGGTTTTGTTGCTTTCTTTCAACGACATTCCGGGCGGCCCCACCACGCTGAGGGTCATCGAACCCTCATTGAAGTCGGGGAGGAAGCTGCGCCCCAACTGGGTTAGAAGGACAATGCTGACAATAAACACCACAAAAGTGATCCCGATGATCGTTTTGGGTCTTTTTAACGAGCGGTTCAGCAGCCCGGCATACCGGTTTCGCAACCATCGTTCCACGCGTGTGCCTTCTGCTTGTTTCGACAACACCTTTTTGCTTTTAAGCAGATAAGAACACATCACAGGCGTAACCGTTACGGCTACTACCAGCGAAGTCAGCACGGAGGTGATAAAGGCAATGCCAAGTGGTTTGAGCAAACGCCCTTCCATCCCGCTAAGGAAAAACAGGGGCACAAACGATACGATAATGATGAAAGTGGCGATGATAATGGAACTTCTTATTTCGACGGACGCATCGCGCACCACCCTGAGTGTGGGTTCCCTTTTTTCCTTGGGCTTGCGGATGTTTTGTCTGAGCCGCTTGAATACATTTTCCACATCGATGATGGCATCATCCACCAGTGCACCGATAGCTATGGCCATACCGCCGAGGCTCATCGTATTGATTGTGTATCCCAGTAGCTTCAAAACAATGACCGATACCAGCAACGACAATGGAATAGCCAGAAGGGAGATAGCTGTGGTGCGCCAGTTCATCAGGAAGATGAACAGGACGATAATCACAAAGAGCGCTCCCTCCAGCAAGGTCATGTTCAGGTTATTGATGGATGCTTCAATGAAATCGGCCTGTCTGAAAATATGGTTTCGTATCTCCACGCTTTCCGGGAGCGTTTTTTCCAGGCTGGACACGGCCGCATCAAGCTTTTCGGTAAGCTCCAGGGTGTTGACATCGGGCTGCTTTGCAATCGTCAGAATCACCGCAGGGGACCCATTCAAAGAGCCATTACCGATTTTATCCGCCGCCCCGATTTTAACACCTGCCACATCTTTTATTTTGATGGTTTGACCGTTCACCTGTTTCACTACAGCTTCTTCCAGATGTTTCACCGAGTAAGCACGTCCGCTGCCTTTGATGATGTACTTGTTGCCATGTTGATTGAAAAATCCGCCCGGTGCATTCACATTGGCTTCCTTTACTTTTTGCTGCAGCTCATGCAGACTCACCTGATAATGCTTGAGTTTCTCCGGGTGTGCATGCACCTGGTATTGCTTGTACTCACCCCCAATCACAATCACATTGGCTATTCCGCCGATGGCTTTGATCCGGGGACGGATGGTCCAGTCGGACAAAGTACGCAGTTTCATGGGCGACAGGCTATCCGAGGTGACCCCGAGCAGCATGACCTCTCCCATGATGGAAGAGATGGGGGCCATGGTTGGCATACCTACATTCGAGGGTAGTTTTTCACGAACCGTGGGGATGCGTTCGCTGACAATCTGCCGGGCGCGATAAATATCGGTCCCCCAGTTAAACTCCACCCATACGATGGAGAACCCCGCGGTTGACGATGACCTGATCCTCCTTACCCCGGGCGAGCCATTCATGGCGGTTTCAATCTGATAGGTCACCAGTTTTTCCACTTCCTCCGACTCCATGCCGTGGGCTTCCGTCATGATAGTCACGGTGGGGGCCGTCAGGTCAGGAAAGACATCCACGTTCATATTTCGTGCGATGTACAGTCCCGTTAAACTCAGAACGACCG
>JAIPBX010000006.1 GCA_021738485.1 Bacteroidales bacterium
GGATTTCCCCGTCTTTAAACCGATTTTTCAGATCGACGGTGGAATCCAGCAAATACTCAATCTCTTTCTTTGTCCAATCCTGAAAAGTGATCAGGTCTTTTCCTATTAAATCCATATTTGTTTTTTATTTACAGAGTTTTCTTTTTCTTTTAGAATCTTGAATTTTAATCTTTTATTAAATGACTTTTTTGGTGAAACTTTATGCCCTTGGATTTTTGTGGCTTTCTGGAGCAACTGCCACTAAGGCACTAAGGCACAAAGATTCACTAAGTGTTCATTATCAAACAACCATCCTTTTAATTCCCTCTTTGATGAGGGGGACATTAAAATTAATTAAATATCCTAATCTCTTGCCTGTTAGCTTTAAATGACTAAGAAGTTGGGCTTCCCACACCGGGTTGACATTTTCCAAAGCTTTTAATTCGGCTATGACCTTGTTATCGACCATCACATCCAGCCTCAAGCCTTCATTAAATTCAATTCCTTCAAATGAGATAGGAATATCTATCTGCCGTTGAACATGGTAACCTTCCTCTCTCAATACATGACAAAGACATGCTTCATAGACTCTTTCTAACAAACCCGGCCCCAGCTCTTTATGAACCTTGTAGGCCGCATTTACAATAGCTCTCCCGATTCGCTCCTCTTCCTGCGATAAAGGTTGAAACCTTTCTTTATGATTCTTTGAGTCTTCTTGTTTTTGTGGCATCTTGATTAGGTTTTAGAAGTTATTAATTCACTTTTGCTGCAATTGTATAAATGATTATATTTTTTTAACTTAGTGATTCTTAGTGTCTTGGTGTCTTTGTGGCCTTTTCTGATTCGCCTCCAGGACTCAAAGACTCAAGATACAAAGTAATAACTTAATGATTATATTTTTTTGAAATTCAACATTTAACAATTTAGTTTTTAAATGCATCACTTTATTTATTGTTGTTCGAGTGTAAAAGGCAGCAGTGCATAAAAAGCCGCTGCTTTATCCAGATGCTCTATTGGTGTTTTTTCGTTCGGGGCATGCGCCATCACTTCATTGCCCGGCCCAAAGCCAAGGCAGGGAATTTCATAGCGCCCGCAAACGGCTACGGCATTGGTTGAAAACGTCCACTTATCCACTACCGGATCTTTTTCAAAAAGGGATTTAAAATTCGTCACCCCGGATTGAATCAGGGGATGATTTTCTTCGATTTTCCAGGTGGGAAAATATTTCTCCTGCTTAAACACCGTTCCCTTGTAGCTGGGCTTGTCGTATAGCGGCACTTCCACTGTGGCATCCTCCCCCAGTAAATCGGAAATTTCTTTCACTGCCGATTCTTTGGTTTCTCCCCAGGTCAGGCGCCTGTCGATATGGATATTTGCTTTATCCGGTATCGCGCAAAGCGAAGGAGCATCACTGGAAAAAACAGTTGGAGCCAGTGTACCTTTTCCAAGGAGTTCATCGGTTTTTAGCTTTTCGTTCAACTCCTCCAGCTGGACGGCAAAACGTGCGGCGTTGTAAATCGTATTTTTTCCCCGCTCCGGCGCTGAGGCATGAGCCGAAAGGCCTTTGAAGTAGACTTCCATCTCCATGCGTCCGCGGTGGCCGCGGTAAATATTCAGATTGGTAGGTTCAGTGATAACACAATAGTCGGGTTTAATTCCCTCTTTTTCGATAAGGTAAAGCCAGGCCATCCCGTCGGCATCCTCCTCCATGATTGTGAATGTGAAGTAAATGGTCCAGTCACCGTCGTAATTCATTTCCTGCAGAATGCGGGCGGCTGTGATCATGGAAGCCGCTCCTCCTTCCTGGTCTACAGTGCCGCGGCCATGAACATACCCGTCTTTAATCGTTCCTGAAAAAGGATCAAGCTCCCATTGGGATACATCGCCTGTATCAACCGTATCAATATGGGCATCTACAGCCAATATTTTTTTGCCGTTGCCTATTTTGGCTATCACATTGCCCAGCCCATCCGTCCAATGATTTTTAATGCCTGCTTTGTCCAGCAGTTCGCTGACTTTTTCCAGTACTTCTTTTTCTTCCCCGCTCATGGAGGGAATCTTCACCATCCCCGACAAGCACTCACTTGTAAACGATGAGTATTCTTGCGTCTTCTTCAGTATTTCCTGTTTCATATTCTTATTCTCCGGTTGAGTTTTATTGTTCTTATGTTCTAACACTTAGCTCTTTGGCTGCTTCATAGATGATGCTCATTTTTATGGCATCATCAAAACGCATTTCTTCACTGTTGGTAAGGGTCACTTTTTCAGGATAAAAGTCTTTTGTTCGGAATCGGGCCGTGGCTTTTTCCGATTCATAATGGAAAGTGTTTCCCTTCTTTTGCAACGATTGCTGATGCCCTTCTTTTTTCATAAAAAGCTTTCCATCATAAAAATGAAATCCTTCTTCCGTTTCCTTAAAGCTTTTTTCGGTAAGATGCAGTTGCGGTTTATCCCGGAAAGGAGCTCCCGACGAAGGACAGAATGTTTCGCAATTGCCACATTCGTTACAAAAATCCTTGATGTTGAGCACCTGGTAACGTTGCTCTATGCGATAAATGCCGGATGTGCCAACATTTATCCGGCCATTTTCCTTTCGTGCATGAGGAATTTCTACCGCAAACGGCTCAATTTCATAGGAATGATTGGCCCGGTTGGGGCATACATCCACACAGATGTTGCAAAGTTCATCGCAATACATGCAGCGGCTGGCTTCCTGCTGCACCTCATCCGCGGAAAGCGGTTGAATAACGAGACTAAAATCATTTCGCTCTTCCGGTGAACGCTTATTCATCTGCATTCCTCGCTCTACGCGGGCTTTATTGTATTGCAATTCAGAGAGCGTTACATCCTTTTCCACATGATTTCTTTGGGTATCTGCCGGTTTCACGCCCTTCCTTTTCATGATGTCCCATGCCGCAAATTTTCCATCGGCAATGGCCTTAATCAGCGTGGAAGCGCCTCTTTTCGCATCCCCACCAATCAACACATTCTCCGACTCCTCGGTGGAGGCTCCCTGTTTATTGATAAACTCCCTGAATTCCGGCTCTACCTCTTGTCCGAATGCCGGAATCACGGTATCGCAGTCAAGGGCAAATTCTTTATCGCCATCGGGAACCGGTTTGGGGCGACCGCTTTGATCTTTTCCTTCGATCTTCATTTTCCGGAACTTCATGGAAGTTATCCGGCCGTTATCTGTAATTACTTTGGCAGGATTGGCCAGGTCTGTCCATTCTACTCCTTCTTCCAGGGCTTCCTCCAGCTCCTCGGGATCGGCGGGCATTTCCGAGCGTGTGCGTCGATAAACCAATTTCACGCTTCCTTCCTTGCTGGCCAAGCGCTTCGCTGTGCGTGCCACATCCAGCGCCACATTCCCACCGCCAAGCACTACAATATTTTTTCCGATACTGGTTTCCCTGTTGGATTTGATATCCGAAAGCAATTCAAGCGGCGCTACCAGTCCGGTGGTTACATTTTTCACCCCATCCGTACTGAGATTCTTACTTTTCTGAGCGCCAACGGCGATATAGATAAAATCAAATCCGGATTTTAATTCCCTGAATTTTTCCCTGTTGACTTTCGTGCCGTAGTGAATGGTAACGCCCATCTGGCGGATACGCTCAATGTCCTTTTTCAGCGAAGTTTCAGAAAGCCGGAATGAAGGGATCGTTTCGGAAACCATTCCACCGGCCTCCTCCCTGGACTCAAATATTTCCACGCTGAATCCGGCAAGGGCCAGGTAGTATGCACAACTGAGGCCGGAAGGCCCGGCGCCGATAATGGCCACCTTTCCATGGTTGCCATTTGTATTGCCCATATTTTTCCCGGCGTTGCTGTTTTCGGCAATAAACCGCTTAATCTCCCGAATCAGCAGCGGATCATCGTAAAGTACCCTGGTGCAGCGTGTCTGGCATTCATGATCGCATATCATTCCCGAAACCGAGGGGAAGGGATTGTCATGCATAATCACTTCAAAAGCTTTGTCGTATTCGCCGCGAGCCGCATAATAGAGATACCCGGGAACGTTTTGACCCGAAGGACAAGTACTCTCACACGGCGCCTGGATGCAGTCGAAATGATTTAAAGGACGCTCCAGGTAGATGCTGGGTGATTGGGCCTTGTAATCGGGATTTTCAAGGACCTGATCCGCATAACGGTTAAGATTTTTCCGGTAAGCTTCAAAAACATTCTCTTCACCGGCTTGTCGCTTGCTGTATTCTTCAAGACTTTTTGCGCCGGCCGAATCACATTCCTTTTGCAGGATATCGATATACTGGCTGAGTTTTCCATAGCCACCGGGCCTTAGCAAATCGGTACTCACCGTTACAGGGTTTAATCCGCAGGAAGTGGTGTCAGCGATGTTAAAGGCATCCACCCCACCGGAAAAAGAAACCGGCACTTCCTGCAAGGATTCTTCATTTTTGAGACGCCGGGCCACATTGATGCTTATCGGGTGCAGCGCTTTCCCACTCATAAACATAGCATCCCCTTCAAACACATCCTTGTGATTGAGCGATTCCAGGGTGTTGGTAAGCTTAAGACCAAAATGCAGGTTTTCATTCTTTGCGCTCTGCATTAATGACTCGATTACCTCTACCGCCTCTTCGTAGCCGATATCATGTTCAAAAGCCTCGTCAGGGACGGGCGTTGTGTAACCGTAATCCTGAAGAATTTGGCGAATCTTCTCCGGACCTAAAAGCGTAGGATTGAACTTGATAAACGTATGCAAGCCTCTTTCTTTCAGTAAAAACTCCCCAATCTGACGGATTTCACCGGGAGGACATCCGTGCATGGTGGAAAGGGTGACATTGTCGGAAATACAGTTTGGGATATCCAGCTCTTTGGCCCGGGGATAGAGATCGGCAATAGCATCAAGCTTTTCGTTTTTTTCTTTGCTGCAATCGCTCATCTTATCCAAGAACCATTGCACATTATTTTTCTTGATTCCTTCGAGGTCATAGCCGATGCTCATGTTGAAGATTGTACCAATATCTTTCGTCCATCCGAATTTGTCTTTGAGAATATGAATCAGAATCCAGGCATTGAGGTATTCATCGTAAGACTGGTGGATTTTCAGTTCCTGCGAAAACTCGCAGTTATAACCTTCAAAAGGCATGTCAATACAGGGCCGGGGAATGTCGAGTTCGTCGTCGGTCTGGACAGTCTTAAGCTCGATGTAGCGGGCCCCACACAGCCATGCACTCACAATGTTCTGGGCCATCTGGGAATGAGGTCCCGCTGAGATGCCCACCGGATTTTCCAATGGCTGATCAAACATCCGCGTTCTTAACGGATTATTTTTTTGGGGTTGATAAAAAAGCGCTTCGGGCAGGTCAAAAACCCGTTTCTCTTCTACTCCCTGCATTGTTAGTTCAAACAGATGCCTCCACGAAATCAATGAAAATTCACTATTCATAAAACCTCCCCTGTAACTTCCTTGCTGCTTTCTTAATTTCTTTCTTTAACGCTTCTTCGTCGACAGTCTGGATTTTTCCGTCTTTGTATACGATGTTTCCTTCGGATATAGTCATGTAGGTTTTTTGTGCGCCGAATCCAAGAATAAGGTGGAAAAAGAGATTGTCCAGGCTTATCGGCGTTTCGGGGATGTAATCCAACACGGCCAAATCAGCCGGATGCCCCTTTTGCAAGCCTCCACATTCCGGGAATGCCGATTTGATGATTTCCTCTGAACGACGGAAGAGTTTATCCGCCGGATTTTCCACTGCGCCGTTTCGGCGCAGGAAATGCGACCTGTAACTACCGATAATATTCCCCGACATGCCGTCAGTACCGACGATATAATCCTTTATTTTTTCGGTATTTATCATCCCCACATTGTTATTGGCATTGGATTCAGGATTGGAAACCACGACGGGTTGTTTTTCGTTTATAATCCGGTAATCCTCATCCGAAAGATGCACACAGTGAATCAACAGGGAACTGCTATTGAGCAAACCGAACTGATCGAGGCGATGTACCGGACCCCGGAAGCCCTGATCCACGCAGAAGTCATAATCTTCTCTTCCTTCCCCGCAATGGATATGTATCGGCATTCTTTCGGGTTTGGCCTCCTTGATTGCTTTGAGGGAATCATTGCTTAAGGTAAAATTGGCATGCAATCCCATCATCCCTGTGGTTAAGATTGAATCCACGCTTTCCTGGTAAAAAATCAGGTTTTCTTCCAGTTGCTTTTGGAAAACATCTTCCCCTTCGCGATCAGAAATTTCAAAAGAAAGCGACCCTTTGATCCCGATTTCTTCGAAAGCTTTTTTAATCAAATCAAGGCTTCCCCGCACATAATTATTAGAGGCATGATGATCGAAAATGGTCGTCACCCCATATTTTACAGAATCAAGCACGCCGGAGAGTGCCGAATAATAAATTGTTTCCTCATCGAGTACTCGATCAAGAGGCCACCACAGGTTTTTCAGGATATTGGAGAGCTTATCCGTCGGGCCTAATGGGACAATACCCACGGCAAAGCGCGAATAGAGGTGGTGATGCGGATTCAGCAGTCCGGGGATAATTAAGCGGCCGCCGGCATCAATGAACTCACCTTCAGTGTCTTTCATCTCCTCAGCTTTTCCAATTGATGCGATTTTTCCGTCCTCCACCCGGATGAATCCATTGTCTAAAAACATTGAATGGCCGTCGGTAATAACTCCGTTTTTTATCGTATAATTTAATGGCATAGCTTATTTCTTCTCAGTTTTCGAGTTTGTAATGATCCATTTAATCCTCAAAAAAATTTCATTTTTTAAATCTATAACCTTCTTTCTTAGTGAATCTTAGTGCCTTCGTGTCTTGGTGGCATTTATTTTATTTGCCACTAAGGCACAAAGACTCCAAGAAACACAAAGAATTATATAACAATAATATCTTATAAATCAATTTATTAAAAACAACTTATGAATTTTAAACTTAAGTTTATCATATTAAATTATCCTTTTCGTTTAATTAGCTTGCCATATCCGGGCTCCGCTGTAATGCCCCTGTCAGCATCATAAATGACTTGACCTCTAAGAATGGTATTTCGGATACGCCCTTCCCAT
Source organism: Bacteroidales bacterium (assembly GCA_021738485.1). Taxonomy (GTDB): domain Bacteria; phylum Bacteroidota; class Bacteroidia; order Bacteroidales; family JAIPAH01; genus JAIPAH01. The sequence continues at coordinate 7,029 of JAIPBX010000006.1, forward strand.
TCCATTCCCTCAAAGGGAGTGATCTTTCCTTTGGAATACAGGTCTTTCCCGCGCACCATCCATTTGGTATCCGGCTCGATGATGACCAGGTCCGCATCTTTTCCGATAGTAATGGACCCTTTCCGGTCATAAAAGCCGTACCTGCGGGCGGCATTTTCCGATATTAGCTCGAGGAACCGGCTCAGGTTGAGACGTTTTTGAGCATAACCCTCCGAAAACAGGTAGGGCAGGAGTGTAGGATTTCCGGGTATCCCCGAATAATCGGTCCAGACCGAGCCCGTATTTTTCTGCTCTTCAGGAGCGGGAGCATGATCGGACGCCATAAAGTCGATGCCGCCTTCCCGCAGAAAGCCCCATAATTCACTTTTATTTTCTTCCGATTTTACCACCGGAGCGGTTTTAAGGGCGCTGCCGTATTTTTCAAAATCTTCTTTGGAAAAAGCCAGGTAATGCGGGCATGTTTCGCCGGTGACGTTTTCAATATCTTTTATCAGCTCGGCAGCGCGAGCTGTAGCCACATGAACGATGTGTAGCTCGGCGCCTGTATGCCGGGCCATACTAATGGCATCCTGCACGGCAAGTATCTCCGCAATTTCGGGCCGGGAGCGATAATAATTTTCCCAATCAGACCCTTTTGCCTGCTCGACTCTTGTGGCCTCTTCCACAAATCCCGCATCTTCAGCATGAAGTAAAACAGGAATATTGAATTCTTTGGCTTTCTGAAGCACCCGCATAAACTGATAGCTTGATAACCGCTTAAAGCTATCCATTCCCGACAGGAAGTATGTTTTGAAGCCCAACACGACATTGGACAGCTCCTCCATTTTTTCTGCAAAGCCTTCCTCGTAAGATTGGGCCGACACGCCACCAAAAAAGCCGTAATCCACAAGGGCTTTCTTTTCGATATGGTTGTGTTTTTCTTTTAAGTTCTCAAGGTTCGTAACCGGGGGTACGGAGGTACAGGGCATATCAATCACGGTGGTGATGCCACCGGATGCGGCCGCCGAGCTCCCGTGCAAGAAATCCTCCCTTTCAGTAAAACCCGGGTCATCAAAATGGACATGCGGATCGATGCCGCCTGGAATAACCACGCATCCTCCGGCATCTATCACATTATCCCCGGAAAGGTTACTCCCAAGGGCAGTTATCACGCCATTTTGCGTTTCGATATCCAGGTTTCTTAGATGATTTTCTCCTGATAGCGCTACTTTTCCGTTTTTGATAAGTAACTTATCACTCATGGTTCAACTCCTTGTAAATTTTTTCCGGTGTAAAAGGTGTTTCTTTCATTCTAATACCCACGGCATCATATATCGCATTAGCTATGGCCGGTGCCGGCCCGTTTATTCCAATTTCTCCTACCGACTTGGCCCCGTAAGGCCCGGTTTTCTCTTCAGAATCCACAATAAGCGTTTCCATTTCAGGGATATCATTGCTTCGCCATATTTTATAATCCCAGAAAGAAGCGTTGGTCAGATTTCCCTTTGAAGAAAAATGGAAAGTCTCAAACAATGCATAGGTCATACCGTTGACTGCAGCTCCTTCGATTTGCCCTTCCGCCAGTTTGGGATTTATGGCCTGACCACAGTCTACAGCATTAACGAATCTAACGATGCGCACTTTTCCGGTTTTTTTGTCGACTTCCACTTCGGCAAACTGTGCGATGAATGGTGGCGGCGACTGGTCGCCCGTATAAGAGGCTTCGGCCTGGATCTGCGAAAGCTGTCCGCCGTAAAGCGTTTCGCTGGCTATTTCCTCTAACGTGCATTCTTTACCGGTTTTGGTATCAATCGCTTTTCCGTTTTCCAGTTTTACTTTATCAGGATTGGTTCCCAGCATATTAGCAGCTGCTCCCTGGATTTGATTCCTGATTTTTTGGGCACATCTTTCTACAGCAGCTCCTGAAACGTAAGTTGTGGAGGAGGCATAGGCGCCCACATCAAAAGGCGTTCGGTCGGTATCGGAAGAGAGAACGATGATTTTTTCCGTATCCACCTGTAATACTTCTGCGGCAATCTGAGCTAAAATGGTGTCAGAACCCGTACCAATATCGGTTGCCCCGATATCGAGATGAAAGCTGCCGTCTTCATTCATTTTCATGTAAGCCGCTCCCAGGTCAATCATCGGAATACCCGATCCCTGCATAGCTACGGCTAGTCCTACCCCGCGAACAAAGCCCGGTTTACTTTCGGTTTTTTTCCCGCGCTTTTCATACCAACCAATCATTTCCGCGCCCCGGTCGATGCATTCGTCCAGCTTACAGGAATTGATGATTTGTTCCACCCCTTCTTTCCCTTCACCGAGGGCTTTGAACACTTCTGAAGTTTCGCCTTCGCGGATATGCCATTTTTTAATGTATTCCAGCAGATCCTGATTCGATTGACGGGCGATGATATCGAACTGCTGGTTTAGTCCAAAATAGGCTTGCGTAGCTCCGTAACCGCGATAGGCTCCGCCGACAGGTAAATTGGTGTAGGCCGATTTGGCCCTGAAGGATATGTTTTTGATTTTATTGAAAAGCGGCAGGCACTTCGATCCCGAATTGGAGGAGACGGTCAGGGCATGGCTGCCATAGGCGCCTGTATTCATCAGGTTATCCATGCTCAAAGCCGTTATCTCGCCGTCTTTTTTAAAGCCCGTTTTCAGTTTCACCTGCATGGGGTGTCGCTGGCGTCCCGACTGAAACTCTTCCTTGCGGGTATAGATCAGTTTTACGGGTCGCTTGGTTCTCAGGGTAAATAGGGCGACGTAGGGTTCGAGCAACACTTCCTGCTTAGCTCCAAAACCGCCACCGATTCTTGGCTTTATCACCCGGATTTTTCTCAGGGGATAGCCGAGGACCCTCGCCACGATGCGCCTTACGTGAAACGGAACCTGCGTAGCGGTGACGATCACCAGGCGGCCGTTTTCATCAAAATAAGAAGCGGAAATATGAGGTTCGAGCGTAGCATGTGAAGCATAAGCACTTTGATAGGTTTCTTCCACCACATAATCGGCCTGCTCAAATCCTTTGCTAACATCTCCGACAGAAAATTCCACCTGTGCCGCCAGATTCTCTTTGGGTTTGTAGGGCACCGGAATTGGAAAATACTCCTCTTTGTCGTGAATAGCGATTGTTCCTTTTTCCAGGGCTTTCTCAGGATCGAAAATAGGTTCCAGCGGTTCGTATTCCACCTTGATTTTGCTGATCGCTTCTTCTGCAATGTCAGTGGTTTCGGCAGCCACCATGGCTACAAAATCCCCGACGTATCGTACAACGTCATCAAACAAAAGGGTATCGTAGGGGGAAGGTTCCGGAGCTCCTTGCCCGGCTGTGGTAAAATAGACTTTGTCAATTTCTTTATGGGTAAGGATATCGGTTACACCCTCCATTGCCTTTGCTTCAGAAACATCGATTGCTTTAATCCGGGCATGAGCATGCGGACTTCGAAGAATCCTTACATGCAAATAGTCGTTGAGGTGGTAATCATCCGTAAACAAAGGATTCCCCGTTGCCAGAGCCATTGCATCTGTCTTTTCAACCGATTGACCTATATTGCGATACTTGTTCATTTTAATCCGTGTTTAGGTGTTTGTGTGTTTGAGTGCTTATGTGTTTAGGTGCTTATGTGTTTAAGTTATTTATTTTTACCTTTATATTTTGATTATCATATAATTAAAATCTTTCTCTTGAACTTAAACACCTGGTCACCTGCGCACTTAACAACTTTACTATATTTTTCTATTGCGCTTTTTCATTATTTTTTAAGTGTCTTCAATTGTCTCAGATGCAATCTGTTTCATTTTCTGAGACGCTAGTTTCACCGCATCTATGATTTTAACATAACCTGTGCAGCGGCACAGCACGCCATCAAGGGCCCGATTTATCTCCTCGTCGGACGGCGAGGGGTTTGTTTTGAGCAGATGATGTGTGGCCAAAACCAGGGCCGGCGTACAAAAGCCGCATTGCACAGCACCGGATTCGACAAAAGCCTGTTGTATGGCATGAGGTCGATGTATATCGCCAATGCCTTTAACGGTGGTAATCTCATGACCGGCGGTTGATGCAGTGAAAACGCGGCATGCGTTTACGGGTTTCCCATCCAAAAGAACCATGCATGCGCCGCATTCACCTTCTTCACAACCCCTCTTCACTTCGTGGTACCCATGATTGCGAAGGGTGTCCAGCAGCAGCTCTCCGCCTTCGTGATTCAATTGCTTTTGCGTGTTATTGATATAAATAGTACTTTCCATTCCCTAAGATTTCAAAAGTTCAGTTAATCCTCTTTCCAATTGCGTTTGTGTAAGATGTTTGATGTATTCCGATGACATACCTTTTGCAGGAGCAAACTTTAGCGTCAAATCTTTTGCAATTCCATCCAATTCCAATTGTTTTAATTCCTTTCCTTTCAGTTGGTCTTCAATTGCAGTTGCCTTTGCAAACCTTTTAGTATGTCCGGTAATGACGATACGTATATCTTCAAGTGAATTGCCGTCATGTTTAGCTAAAATCGTAATCGTAAATGCCGGGTGATCATTTTCGGTGATGCCTTCCCTGTAATACCATGATTGCCATGAACTGGCGGGCAGTATCACTTCAGTGATTAATGTATTCGATTTCAGTTCCTTTTTACTAAGGTAATCGGTAACGGGAAAAGTCCCCGAAGCATCCCCTTCCAGCTTAACCTGAGCATCCAGGGCAACCAACGGGCCGGTTAAGTCCGACCAGTTCGGAGCGAGTCGCAGGCTCCCGCCTATGGTTATCCGGTTGCGCAAGGGGGAGGTGGCGGCTTTTCCAATGGATTTAGTAAGGATATGGCCGGGCTCGATTTTTTCCAGACGTTCAGCCACCGTGTTGTAATCCGCAAGACTCCCGATTTTTATTGTATTCCCTTCTTTCCTGACATACTTTAAATCAAGCTTATCAAGGGAGACAAAACCATTTTCGTTTTTCAGTCTTTTCCCGGTGAGATGTGTTCCCCCACCGTGCGGGACGGCTTGATTATTTCTCATCAAATCAAGCGCTTTTTCAATACTATCAGGGTAGTGCCAATATATATTTTTCATTGATGCTAAATGGAATTTAAATTTAAGTAACCGATAAAAGTAGAAATTTCTATCTGAACAGCCAATTTCAGAGGCTCACACAGCGCTATTTATAATTAGTTTAGGTAATAGAGGGCTGCGAAGAAGTAAATTTTACGCAGAGGACGCAGAGTGCAAGAACACGCAGAGGACGCAGAGTCCGCAGGGGAAGAAGATATGAGCGGTGAGCAGTGAGTGTGTGAGAAGAATTCATGGGTGAAAAAAGATATTACGGCGAGCGCAAGGAGGAAGAACACGCTGAGTATGCAAAGAAAAACAGCCGAAGATATTTTGATCTCCGACTGCTTCTTTTTGGCAACTGATATTGAACGCTATCAATAAACCACCACTTTCTTCAGTTTTGATTGCGAATCATCCTGATAGGTTACCTTGACATAATATAGCCCGGCTTCAAGGTTGCTTAAATCCACTTGCTGTTTTCTGCCATTAAAAGGAGACTGTTTGATTCTTGAACCGATACTGTTGAATAGCTGCATATTTTGCGGTGTTTTAGCACCATTCACTTTCACTGTAAACATTTTCCCTGCAGGATTGGGGAAAACGGTAATGTCGCCTGATGCAGTAGTCGCATTCAATGTATTGCCGGTAGACATTTGAGGAAGAACTTTCACTTCAACATCATCAAAATAAAAGCCATCTTCTGTAACACCCTGGTCACTAACCAGAATGTAACGTATAAGAATTTGTTCACCTATAAATTCATTCAGGTTGATTTCTTCTAAAACCCAATCATTCTGCGTCCCGTCATACAAAGGCTCGCCTTCTTCCTGGTTGTAAGTACCGGCAGATGTGTATTGTCCGCTAAGAGGCGTCCAGCTTTCCCCTTCATCGGTTGACACCTGAGTTTGCACGTAATCATAACCGGACTCGATATCCCATTTTGCTCTGAAGCTAAACTGCGCATAGATGACTTCAGACAAATCAATCTGCTCATCCAACGTGATAGAAGAATTTGTATAATTATCGTAGTTGCCATCCGGTGAATCTGTTATACTATGGGGCTCTGAAAAATATGCCTCACCGGTAATATCCCAATCTTCCGTCTCCCATCCTGAAATGGTATTACAGCTATCGGAGATTATAGTGACGGGTTCTCCGTATAATTTCGTCAGCGTATCACTCTCTGCATAATCTCCGTTGTCAATGGTCAATGCATATTTTATGCTATCGCCGCTAATCAAACCATCTGCGAGTGTATAGGAGATAGAATCGGAAAGCGTCTCCATCAACTCCAGGCCTGAATATTCCACGGGCTCACCCACAGAAGCGATATTATCACTCAAGGGTTCTATTGATACTGTATATGTATCGCCTTCTTCGAGGCCCAGTCTCCTGACATCAAAATGAAAATACCCGGTCTCTTCTTCAACAATGGTGGGCGTTCTGTCATAAACCGCCACATAATTGCCCGTAAACTTCGTGGCCAGTATATTCATCAACAGATTTTCCTGGCATTGGGGAATGATTTGATCCGAGGAGGGCCAGAAACCTTCACTATCTCCTCCCACTTCCGGGGTAAACGACATGATTTTGTTTTTGGTTTCCTGCTCGCCATACATCCAGTCATCCGAGCCACCGTTGGTTGGATAAATAGTGGTACTTCCAGGGCCATATTCGTAATTATTGACCTGGGTCATTTTTTCTGAATAGGCAGCCAGTAATTCATCATCTTCGCATGGTTCTTCAGTATATCCCCATGTATATAACAACAGGTCGCTATAAGTATGGTAATTTATTGCAAACCCAAATTCATGGTTCTCACAAAACTGCTTGATAATCTGAGTTTCGGGTTCAGAGAAGGCGGAATCCCCGCGATAAGTTTGGTCCCACGGATTGGGAGAGGAGCCACTGTCATCGTAGCCCCACATATACCCGTAATTGCGGTTAAGATCCACACCTACGGCAGCACTTCCCTCAATATCGCGGCGGTTTTTGCGCCACATTCCACCGCCATTCGGGTCGTTTTCTTCATTGTAGATATACCCGTCGGGGTTCACGCAGGGGGCGATATAAATTTCAGTATTGTTAACCAGATTCTGAATTTCAGCATCGGTGTCGTAGTTTTCTAGCAGGTGATACATATAGAAAACCAACACCATCATGCCACCTGGTTCGCGGGCATGGTGCATCCCCGTAAAAAATATCTGAGGCTCATCTTCCGATTCCCCGGGATTATCTGAAATCTTGGTATAATAAAGCGGTCGTCCCTCTATGGAGGTTCCTCCCGGCATAGTATCCCTTTCGGTAATCAAATCGGGGTAGTCGGCAGCCATAGTATCCAGCTCAGCCAGCAGCTCATCATATGTTAAAAAACCTCCCATGGAGCCAAGGTTAAAACCTTCGGGGACAGGCACATCCATCTCCCGGGCTTTCTGTTGGATTTGTTCTCTTGTCACCTCTTTGTTTCTTTCCACATAAAACTCACTCACATCCTCAATGAGGATTTCATAATCTATTCCGGCCTGATCAAGCTTTTGGAGGTTGCGCTGACTGAATTCGCCGATGAATGTGGATTTATCAGCCAGATAACCTGCATCCATAGGCAAGCCCAATTCGGCCATATTCTTTATTGTGTTTTCCTGAATCGGAACTTCCACCCGTGAATAGGTCCCCGGCTGGGCTTGTATGATCACTGCAGTAACCACTGCTATAAAAGTTAGTAAATAATTTCGCATAGTATATTCTGGTTTATTTTATTATAAATATAGACATTTCTTTAATCATTGTCGTTGCATTGGAAAATATCCCTTTTAAAAATCTTCTTTCCACTTAATGGTTTTTATGAGATGATGCATATCTTTTTTTATATGCTCTATAACAGGAGCTAAAGAGTCATTGTTGGGTTTGTTCCGGAAATAAAGGGCCCCCCGGAGAAAATGTTGTGTGCTGTCGGTAATGAAAAACTGGTAGGGCGAGGCCGCTCCTGCGCCCGAAATTTCCCATGTAATTCCAAAAACATCCCTTTTCCTGTCAGTGATGACTCGCTCTTCAATCCCAGAGGCCTTTGGAATATGCTTGTCTACAAATTCGTGACTGTCATTTATTAATTCTCCGAGGTTGTCCTCCAAACTTTTATAAGAAAAATATACCGTACCATTGTAATCGGGATACCTGATGTTAAACCAATATTTCTTTTTTAAATCCGCCCCTTCTGTACGTAAATCAGCATATTCCGGGTATTCAAAAGAAAAAGGAAAAGTAGTATCAAACTTTTGATATTTGTGGTCGGGCAGATCGATACGATGGTATCCTCTGGGTTTGGGTGTATAATCATTGTTGGAGCACGCTCCCAAAATCATTAAAAAAGGAAGCAGTAGCTTAATCGGTATCACTTTCTTCATCAGCAATCTGAACATCTTCATCTATCCTTACTTTCACTTTAATAATTCGTCTTTTATCAACTTGTTGTATAGTAAACGAAAAACCATTGATTTTAATATCCTTCCCTTTATCGGGAATCTCTCCTTCATGTTCGAGAATAAGTCCGGCAATGGTATCCGATTCTCCTTTAAATTCTTCAAAATGGCGGTTGTCCACACCGGTCACTTTACAAAAATCATTCAGGGGCGTTTTAGCCTCAAATATATAGCTTCTCCGGTCAATCTTTTGATAATCAGCTACATCTTCAATATTATCAAATTCATCACTAATTTCACCGACAATTTCTTCAATAATATCTTCCAGGGTGATGATACCGGAGGTTCCTCCATACTCATCAACCACCATAGCCAAATGTATCTTCTCCCCTTGAAATTCCTGTAAAAGATCGCTTATAGGTTTGTTCTGAGGAACGTAATAGGCTTGCCGTAAGAGACTTTGCCATCTAAAAGATTTTTTTTCGAGGTGGGGCAGGAGATCTTTGATATAAAGAATACCCTGAATCTTGTCAAAACTTTCTTTGTATACGGGAATTCTTGAATACCCTGAATTAATGACTAGCTGCAACACTTTTTCGAAAGAAGTATTATATTCTATGGCGGTAATATCCACGCGACTCTTCATGATTTCCCGTACCAGGGTGTCACTAAAGCGGACGATGCCTTTCAGAATATTCTTTTCTTTAACTTGCTCAGGTTCATTAGAAGCTATGTCAATAGCCTCGGAAATATCGTCAATGGAAATATTCATTTTTTTCCGGTTTATTTTTCTGTCAACCAGGTTTGTTGAATTGACAAGCAGGGAGCTGAATTGATAGAATATTTTCATCAATACATTAATCGGGATTGCCATCATGGTGGCAAATTTAACGGGTTTATGATTGGCTATCATTTTGGGCATAATTTCTCCAAAAATCAAAAGTAAGGAAGTTATAACGACAACCTGCACAAGAAAGGTGAGCCATACCGAACCACCAAAATCAAACATTCGTGAAGTGACAAACGCCGAAACCATAACAATGGCCACATTGACAAAATTGTTGGTAATAAGGATGGTTGCCAGCAACCGCCTGGGACGTTCCAAATGCTTAACTATCAAGCGGCTTTTGTATCCTTTTTGAGTGCGAATATTCTTCAGCGATTGGGGTTCAAGAGAAAAAAAGGCCACTTCGGCACCTGATACGAGGGCAGAAAGAAACAATAAAACAAAGACGATTATTGTTCCAGCAACTGCCTCCACCGAAAAAGACTCAAAAAATGCCACATCACAAATCACCGGCAAACAGGAAAAAGGCTCAGGGTCTTCCAACTTTTAAAATTTTAGATTACCTTATTGCAAAGGTAAATATTTTTACAGCCTCAAAAAAAGAAACGTATAAAAGCCATAAACCACATTCCTGCTCTTTGTCAGCAAAGTTGCAGGGATTAACAGCCTTTATACGTTATCCATTACTCATTAAAAAAACCTAAAACGGGAGGTCATCATCACCGGTAGCTTCTTCTGCCTGGCCTTCCTGCGGGCTGCCTGCCTGCGTTGAGGAAGAGGGAGCAGAAGTCTGTTGTTCACCGGAAGAAGATTTTTTCCCTAACATAGTCATATTATTACCGACAATTTCGGTAAAATACTTGGTAACGCCGTCCTTTTCATAGGAGCGGGTTTGCAGGCGACCCTCGATATAAACCTGGTCGCCTTTGTGAAGATACTTTTCTGCAACTTCGGCAAGCCGCTGCCACAGAACGACATTGTGCCATTCGGTACGTTCCTGGCGATTCCCATCACGATCGCGATAAGATTCACCGGTTGCAATACGCAGGCGGGCTACAGCTGTACCGCTGTCGAGGTGTTTTACCTCAGGGTCGGCTCCTAAATTGCCGACAAGGATTGCTTTGTTAACTCCATTGGCCATAGGCTAAAATTTTAAAATTAGGGTTATCCAAATATAATACATTCTGCTTCGCCCAACAATTTTTATTTATTATTTTTTCCGTATTCTGTAAAATTTTCCTGAAGAAAAGCATCAATCAACCGTGGGAAAGGGTATTGATGAATGTTACTTTTTTTATCCTTTACAATACCTGCCGCTTGATCCGGCTTTAGGACTTCCTTGATATTTACTTCCCAGAAATACGCATGCAATGTCTGATGACTCAACTGATGGGTTTTTTTCTTCGTTCTGGAATTCAGGGAGTAATAATTCTCCCCGATTAGTTTCTGCCAATCTTGAGTATTAACCAATTCTTCCGGAGATAATGGTCTTTCCGATTCAATTAAAGGAAAGTCATACAAATTTTTCCAGATATCCGCCGCGTCGGATCGCTTGCGTAAATAAAAATGATGGTGGTCGCTATGGTGTATGACAAGGTAATTTAGATATCGATCCCGCGGTTTTTTTCTGGGCTTTTTTGCCGGAAGTTTCTCTATGCTGCTTTCGGCAAATGCCAGGCAGTGCTGCTGAAGCGGGCAGGTGCCGCATTTCGGATTTCGGGGGGTACACCACATAGCTCCAAATTCGATGAGAGCCTGATTAAATGTTCCGGGATTTCGCCTGGGCAAAAGTTCTTTAGCGACCTCTTTTATTTTTTTTTCGCCGACACTCGTATCGATCTGATCATATATTCCGAAAAGGCGGCTCAACACCCTTTTGACATTTCCATCCACTGCGGTATAGGGCATGCCAAATGCAAAAGATGCTATAGCGCCGGCCGTGTAATCCCCAATTCCTTTTAAGGCAGAAATATTTTTATAATCAGAGGGGAATTTGCCCCCAAAATTATTTACAATGGTTTTAGCTGCCAGGTGCATATTTCTTGCACGAGAATAGTATCCCAGGCCCTGCCATATTCTCAGCACATCATTTTCTTCGGCATGAGCCAACGCCTCCACATCGGGAAAAGCCTCCAAAAAACGATAATAATAATTAATTCCCTGATTCACCCTTGTTTGTTGAAGAATCACTTCGGAGACCCAAATCTTATAAGGATCATTTGTTCGCCGCCACGGTAACCGGCGCTTATTCCGCTCATACCATGCTATCAATTTTTCTACTATTGGATTCATAAACATTAGAATGAATTTATATTGAGTTCTTTAGCTAAAATTTAATTGTAAGATTTTATAGTCATTTAAAAAATTCATTTATATTTGCACCCCATTAGAAATCTAAAACTCAAAACTATAAAAAAGAAAGGATGCGTCATGACAAAAGCAGAAGTAGTAGCAGAAATATCTAACAAAACAGGAATAGAAAAAGTTTCAGTGCAGGCCACGGTAGAAGCTTTTATGGACACAGTAAAAAACTCTTTAACCAGTGGAGAAAATGTTTATCTGAGAGGTTTCGGAAGCTTTATTATTAAGCACCGTGCAGAAAAAACCGGAAGAAACATTTCCAAAAACACAACTATCACTATTCCTGCGCACAACATACCAGCGTTTAAACCTTCAAAAGGTTTTGTCAACGAGGTAAAAGAAAAAGTAAAATAATCAGGAAAAGCAATTAGATTATGCCAAGCGGGAAAAAGAAAAGACGTTACAAAATGTCTACCCACAAGCGCAAAAAGCGTTTGCGGAAAAACAGACATAAGAAAAAGTAATTACTTAGAGGGTGTTATTAAGAGTTTCACTTTTAATAACACCCTTAACTAAATTCTATTCTACCCAGAATAATTAGTCTCTCCAGTAGAGTAAAGCATATCAAAAAAATTAATTATCGTGGAGAAAGAACTTGTTATTGATGCTCAGCCATCAGAAGTAGATATAGCCTTACTGGAGGAGAAGAAACTTGTAGAGCTTAGCAAAGACCGGCACGATCAGAGTTTTGCCGTAGGAGATATTTATCTCGGTAAGGTCAAAAAAATTATGCCGGGGCTTAATGCTGCATTCGTAGATGTAGGCTATGAGAAGGACGCTTTTTTACATTACCTGGATTTGGGCCCCCAGGTGCGTTCCTTACAAAAATATACCAAATGGGCTATGTCGGGAAGATACAGCCAGCTTAACATTGAAAAATTCAAGCTGGAAAAAGATATTGTCAAAACGGGAAAAATTAATGATGTTTTATCCCCGGGTCAGCAAATCCTCGTTCAGGTAGCTAAAGAACCTATTTCTACAAAAGGGCCGCGAATTTCTTCCGAAATCTCCTTTGCCGGAAGATATATTGTAATGGTTCCGTTTTCGAATAAAATATCTATTTCCCAAAAAATAAAAGACAGTGATGAGCGCAAACGCCTTAAGCGACTGATCAAAAGTATTAAGCCTAAAAATATCGGCATTATTATCAGAACGGTGGCCAAAGATAAAAAGGTGGCCGATCTTCATGCCGATCTCAATCATCTGTTGAATAAATGGCACACCGCCACCAAGACGTTGAAAACGGCTAAAGCCCCGCAAAAAATTATCAGTGAGCTCGACCGGACAACGGCGATTCTCAGGGATATGCTGAACGATACTTTCAACCATATTTATACCAACAGCCCAGACATATACGAAGATACACGTAAGTACCTGGAAAAGATTGCCCCTGAAAAGGTCGATATTGTTAAGTTTTACAAAGGGAAACAACCTATTTTCGAGCATTATGGCATCGAAAAACAGGTGAAAAACTCCTTCGGAAAGATAGTTACTATCAGAAGCGGAATATACCTCATCATTGAGCATACCGAGGCATTGCACGTGATTGATGTCAACAGCGGGCATCGCGTGAATAAGAAAAACAACCAGGAACAAAATGCCCTGGAAGTTAACCTGGAAGCTGCCGCAGAAATAGCCCGGCAACTGCGTTTGAGGGATATGGGAGGCATCATTGTCGTAGACTTTATCGATATGCATGATGCTTCCAATAAACGTAAGCTCTTTGAACATCTCAAAAAAGAAATGGAAAAGGATTCGGCAAAGCATACTATCCTGCCGCCCAGCAAATTTGGACTGATACAGATCACACGCCAGCGTGTGCGCCCCGAAATGGACATCCATGTGCTGGAAAAATGTCCGGTATGCAAAGGTAGTGGCGAGGTCAAATCCAGCATGCTTTTGGTCGATGATATCGAAAAAAACCTGAAGTACCTTATCCAGGACCAAAACGAAGAAAAATTAACACTAATGGTTCATCCCTATATCCATGCTTACCTGAAGCGGGGATTTTTCCAATCAATACAGTTTAAGTGGTTTATGCAGTATAAAAAAAGGGTGCGCATTTTACCGGTTTCCTCGTATCATTTCCTGGAATACCACTTTTTCAATAAACATGATGATGAAATCAAAATGTAGGCTATTTTTGCAGTGTTAATTTTCTAAAAGAACCAAAAAAAATATGGATACTGTTGTAAGCGGCATACGCCCGACGGGGAATTTGCATCTGGGCAATTACTTTGGAGCGATTAAGAATTTTCTCAGCATGCAGCAAGAGAGCAATTGTTACTTTTTTATTGCGGATTATCATTCGCTAACCACACATCCCACACCGGAAGATTTGCATGGCAACGTCAAACAAGTGCTGGCCGAATACCTGGCAGCCGGTTTGGACCCCGAAAAGGCCACCATATATATTCAAAGTGATGTGCCGGAAGTAACCGAACTTTACCTGCTCCTCAATATGAATGCTTATCTCGGGGAATTGCAGCGAGTCACCTCGTTTAAGGAAAAAGCCCGCAAGCAACCGAATAACGTCAATGCCGGTTTATTAACCTATCCGACTCTTATGGCTTCGGATGTGATTATCCACAAAGCATCTAAAGTCCCGGTGGGGAAAGACCAGGAGCAAAACCTGGAAATGATACGCACTTTTACACGCCGCTTTAACAGGATGTATAACACGGATTATTTCCCGGTTCCGGAACCTTATAACTTTGGGGAGCCACTTGTGAAAATCCCTGGCCTGGATGGAAGCGGGAAAATGGGCAAATCAGAGGGTATTGGCAACGCCATATTCCTGGCCGATGACCCTAAAACCGTGAAAAAGAAAATCATGAAAGCTGTTACCGATAGTGGACCTACCGAAAATAACCAGGAAAAGCCGGATTATATTCAAAATCTCTTTACCCTTTTGGATGTGGTATCGGATAAAGAAACCTGTGATTATTTTGAAGAAGAGTATAATAATTGCCGGATACGGTATGGTGACCTGAAGAAAAAACTGGCCGAAGATATGATTGCTTTTATTGACCCTTTGAGAAAGAAAATTGAGACGTTGACCCGGGATGAACAATATCTGAGCAAGGTAGTACAGCATGGAGCGGAAAAAGCTCGTGAAAATGCTTCTAAAACCATTAAAGACACGCGGCAAATATTTGGTATAAGAAAATTCTGAAAAACTTTTGAATATTAAATGTTCTTTATAAATTCGTGACCATAATAAAAATCTTATGTCACGTAGTTCCAAAAAGAATTCCGGTCATATTCTCATCAAAGCTGCTGCTATTCTTTTTCTTTTAGCATTTGGTGTTGAATCTTACCTTAATAAAGAACTGTCTGTGGTACAGATGGCCATCTTTGCCGCTACCTTAATCGCTGCGGTCTTAATTATCATTATGCTTAATTACTCTGATTTCCAGCGTTATGGCTTTCTGCCGGTAATACTAATTTCCGTATATGAAATAATTTGTCATATAGTGAGCGGCGTCAATATTATTGAATCTTTTTATTATCTAGCTTTTATTTTAATCTCCATTTACTTTACCACACGAGTGAAAAAGAAAAAAATTAAGAGCAAAAAAAGTTAGTTTATGAGGCGATTCCTAAAATCTTTGGGCAAGGTGGTTCTCGTCATCATAGTGCTTTTTACGGGTTTTTTGTGGTATGCCGGATTTTTTGATAAAGTAAACATCAGCCAAAAAAGCAGTGGTCCGTATTATGCGATTGTGAGCGAAGTAGCCCTATATGAAGACCCGGGCAATGTCCGTAATAAAATTTTCAATGATTTGATTAGTAAAGACATAATGAGTGAAAGAGGAATGGCCGTTACATATCAACCCTTCCGGGAAAATATTATCCGGCAAACGGGATGGATAATAAAAAACAAGCATATCCAGTTAGCCCATTCAATGGAGCCTGCTTATAAAGTCATCGAAATTCCTGAAAAGGAGAGGTTGGTAGCACAATTCCCCTACAAAAATTCTTTCAGCATTATGTCAGGCTCTTATATCGTTTATCGGAAATTACTGTACACGGTTCAGCAAAGAAACCTGAATACGGGTAAATTGATTGAAGTATATGATGATGGGGAAGAAAAGATCTTTTATCACTTAACCATAAAACAATCCCAAAACTCCCGTTAATCCCTGAAAAAGAAATACCAAACCAGGCAAACCCATCCGAAACATAATTGTTAATTTTGTAGAGGAGTATTGAAGCGAATGGAAAACACGAATACCACAATAAAAAAGGAAAAGCAAGAGAAAGCTGTTTTAGTGGGCATAGCCACGAATAAACAAGAAAATCTTAAGTTGCAGGAATATCTTAACGAGCTCTCTTTTTTGGCCAAAACAGCGGGAGCTACTCCCAAGGCCTTTTTCACCCAAAACCTGCAAAAACCTAATCCCAAATATTACATCGGGTCGGGAAAGATTGAAGAAATATACGAATACAACAAAGAGCATAAAATTGATGTGGTTATCTTCGATGAAGAGCTGACCCCCACCCAAATCCGCAACCTGGAGAAGGCTCTGCAGTGTAAGATTATGGACCGCAACGGTCTCATTCTGGACATCTTTGCCAAAAGAGCTCAAACGGCACACGCGCGTACGCAGGTTGAGCTGGCGCAGTATGAATACCTTTTGCCGCGACTAACGGGTATGTGGACTCACTTGCAGAAGCAAACCGGCGGTATCGGCACTAAAGGGCCCGGTGAGCGGGAAATTGAGACAGACCGCCGTATTATCCGCGATAAAATCACACGATTGAAAAGTAAGCTGAAGAACATTGACAAACAAAAGGCTACGCAACGAAGCAATCGCGGCAATATGGTTCGTGTGGCCTTAATAGGCTATACAAATGTAGGAAAATCAACAATCATGAATCGCCTCAGTAAAACGGATGTTTTTGCTGAGAACAAACTTTTCGCCACCCTGGACACCACGGTGCGAAAAGTGGTGGTAGGCAATCTTCCTTTTTTAATCAGCGACACGGTGGGATTTATTCGCAAGCTCCCCCACAGTCTTGTGGAGTCTTTTAAATCTACCCTGGACGAGGTGCGCGAGTCCGATCTTGTGGTGCATGTGGTGGATGTTTCCCATCCCGACTTTGAAGAACAAATCGGTGTGGTCAATAACACCCTGGCAGAAATCGGTGCAGGAGATAAGCCTACCATATATGTTTTTAACAAAGTAGATGCTTACAAATATGTGGAGAAAGAAGAGACGGATCTTACTCCCAAAAATCGGGAGAATATTACCCTGGAGGAGATGAAGCATAGCTGGATGCAGAAGATGAACGCTACTACGCTTTTTATTTCGGCTAAAAACAAAACAAACTTTCAGGAATTCAGGGATATATTATACAAAGAAGTAAAAAGGATACATGTCCAAAGATATCCGTATGATCATTTTTTATATTAAAATCATCTATGAAAAAATATAGAAATCTTTTTATGGCCGCCGCCTCCGGGTTGTTACTGGCGGCCTCCTGGCCGGCGAACGGATTTCCGTTTTTGATTTTTGTGGCTTTTTTGCCACTTTTTTTTATTGAAGAAGAATATACCCGGCAAAAGCAAAGCGATAACAAAATACATATTCTGGGTTATGCTTTCATCACCTTCTTTATCTGGAATGCCCTTACAACCTATTGGATATTAAATTCGACCATTTTCGGGGGCGTTATGGCTGTGGTGCTTAATTCGCTTTTTATGGCCATTGTCTTTTATGTGTATCACTTGAGCCACCGGATAACGAAAAATCCTAACGGTCTATTTATTTTAATTTTTTACTGGCTGGCATGGGAGTATTTTCACCTGGACTGGGATTTGTCATGGCCCTGGCTAAACCTGGGCAACGTTTTTGCCTCCTTCCCCAAATGGGTTCAATGGTATGAATTCACGGGAACTTTTGGTGGCTCGGCCTGGGTGCTGATTATAAACATCTTAATTTTTAAATTTCTTTACTCTTTCATCAAAAAGGATACATTTTTGCGCCCTGCCATAGCCAATGGAGTGGTTGCTTTGCTATTGATTATCATCCCATTGATTACCTCCTACTCCATTTATAAAAACTATTCCACAAAGAAAGACCCCGTGGAGATAACCGTAGTACAGCCCAACCTTGATCCTTATTCAGAGCAATACGATAAGTCTCCGCAGGAGATCCTCAACCATATTTTTACATTGGCGGAGCAGAAATCAGACAGTACTACTCAATACATTGTATGTCCTGAGTCAGCTATACAGGAACGTCCTCTCTATGAAAATTATATCAATCGCGGCAAGAGCATTCAGCTTCTTAAGGACTACATGAGTAAGAAGCAGAATAAGGCCATAATTATCGGAGCCTCCACTTATTATATTTTTGATGAAGATGAAGAGATCCCCTTGTCGGCGCGACAGTTCAATGATTCACAGAATTATTACAATGCATATAATACAGCCATCTATCTCGATACTGAAATGAACATGCAACTGTATCATAAATCTAAGCTTACGCCGGGTGTAGAAAGAATGCCATTTAAAAGTGTTTTTAAGCATATAGAAAATTTTGCCATTGATCTGGGAGGAACAGTAGGAACCCTTGGTACTGATTCCGTACGAAAGCCATTCCGGACTTTTACAGGCGATAAAACCGGTCCGGCCATCTGCTATGAATCTATCTATGGCGATTTTTTCGCCGGTTTTGTAAGAAACGGAGCTGATTTTATGCTGATTATCACTAATGACGGCTGGTGGGGTGATACGCCCGGCTACAAGCAGCATATGGCTTATGCTTCGCTGCGGGCGATAGAGACCAGAAGAAGCATCGCTCGTTCGGCAAACACAGGCATTTCGGGATTTATAAATCAGCGCGGAGATATCCTGAAAGCCACACCTTATTGGGAAGAAGCTGTCATCAGTAAATCCATTAACAAGAATGATGAAATCACTTTTTATGTTCGCTATGGTGATTATATAGGAAGAGTGGGGGTTTTTGGTACGGTAATGCTCTTACTCATCACCATTGCCGCTGCCATAACCAGTCGTAACCGGAAAATCGTTGGCTGATCAGGCTGATTTTTGTGCCCTGGTGTCTTAGTGGCCTTCTCAAGCTACGGCCACTAAGGCACTAAGACACAAAGATACACAAAGGTTTAAATTATCTGATAAGAAATTATTGAAGTTCAATAGTTTACCATTCCAAATTTTTAGTTTGAGACTTCAGTTATAACTTTTGAACTTTTCTAATCCAGACATCTTTACCGGATTGAACTTTAATAAGATAAATACCAGCAGGAACCTTAGTACCTGATTGATTGGTACCGTTCCAGTTGAAATATTTGCTGTCTTTAGCATCAGTTTGCTCCCACTGCTTTATTGTTTGTCCCCGGGTATTGATTATATCCACGGTGAATCCTTTTTCGCCGGGAATATCAATGACCATCTTCAGGTTCTCATCAAATGGGTTAGGCATGAGCCGTATTTGATGCCTGGCCGTTTGTGTAATGTTTGTATTGATTGTCACATCAAACGTTACAGGGATAACAACTTGCTCATTAAACGGATCATTGGAATTGATAACCAAATCAGCCGTGTAATTTCCCGGAGCCATACCGGCAGCATCCATCGTAATATCCATTACTGCTGAATCGCCTGGAGATACAATTCCTGAGCCGGAAGTAACAGCAAGCCATCCGTCCTCATCATCATAATTCACTGCGGTGGTATAGCTTAAATTTTCAGAGCCGATGTTGTATATAATCACCTGATCTTCGGCGGTTTCGTCCTGCTGACAGGCTCCACTCACTTGTTCAACATTGGTTTCAATTTCAGCTATTGAGCCGGTCTCCTGAAACTCATGCGGATCGGGAGCGCCAATGTAAGGGTGATTCTCACTCCGCCCGGACTCATCTGCAGCATGAATATAATATGATACCTCAGTGGTGGGGTTGGGGGCAGGAATTGAAGCCTCGTAAGTGTTTCCGCCTGTATTTTCCATAAGCGTGGAAGAATAGTTTTCATCATCTTCCAGCTTATAGTATACCTTGAGCGAGTCTGCGTATAAGGCTTCCCCACTGAAGGGTATTATTTCGGCTTCGATCACTTGTTCTTCCGCGTCTTCCACTTCTCCCAGAAGGGGATTATGCTTAATTTTCAACATTTTTCTGTCGGCCATTTCATGTGCCCGGCAATGGAGAGCATCCGTGTTCTCCCAATTATACATGTCGTCTTCTATACCTATAATTTCATACCCTGGCATGACCTCTTCATAGGTCTCAATCGCCTCGTCATCCCATTGACTACCGGTGAGCGGCACGAAAACGCGGTCATTTAAAATCAGGGAGTTGGTATATGGTGTAGCCGGTGTTCCTCCAGGAGTAAAGATACGATGTACTTCATAATTAGTTCCCCAGGCGGAAGTAGCATTTTCATAATAGTCGGCCACAGCTTCAAAATCTTCGTAACGCGGATCGTCTTCCGGAACTTCGCCGATCAATATTTTATTTGTGGATAAAAATTTTGCCCAACAATCAATATGCTCGATATACTCTCCCAGCGGATCTTCATTGAGATGATAGGTCTCAACGCCCATATAATCGTTCATCAATCCATTAATTTCATCAATGGTATAATCCGGGTTTTCCTCGACAACGAGGGTAGTAGAGGCGGCTGAATTCACTCCGTCAGCCATATAATTGCCTCCCGTATGAACAAGGTTCATTCCGAAAACCTCTACATCCAGGGAGTCGGCCATAACATTAGGTATATCATCATCATTGGGTCGCGGCCTGTTATAAGGGAAATTTATGATCCCTACCTGGTTGTCACCATGTTCTATGTATAATGGGCCGTAATCCCTCGTCCAGTATGAATCGGTTGGCGCATAAATAAACGTTACACTATCGGTATTCACTCCATTATTTTCGTACTGCGTCATCACGTAATTCTCTTCGCTCTCGTTTTCAACTATGGTAGTGACCAGTATCTCTTCCGACATAGTGGCAATCAACTCCATCGGAATACCAAAGGGATAGCGGATCAAAACCGACTCCATCGGTTCAAATTCCGCAATAGGGCGAACTTCTCCTTCCGGCGGTTCTGTTTCAAAGAAATCCCGGCCAATCTCATCGGCCCTTGCCTTTTCCTCCTCAGTCATATGATGAGGCAGGCTTTCCTGCTGCCGCTCATTTTGTGCATAAAGTGGAATTAGTACAATGACCAAAAAGCCGGTTAAAACAATGCGTAAAAACTTATCCATCTTGTTTCTTTTTATTTTTTGTTTAGTATTGACAAACAAAGATAAAAGTTCGTTGCGATTGTCATAATATCGCAACTTTTTTCCTTTTAATAATTATAGTATCTATGGAGTTGAACACCCCAGAAGATTTAAAGAAAAAGCCTTCCGGGGGAAATCGTAACCCTCGCCGAAAGGCTTTCTTTCATTATCCGGTTGTTATATTACCGCTGAAGGATAAGTTTTTTCGTATAGACCCGGTCATTCATAACGACTCTTACAAAATATATTCCCGGACTTACACTTCCTCCGCCCCGGTTATTGGCTCTCCAAATCCATTCCTCATTTCCTGAGAGCGAACCGTTGTACAGTGTTTTGACCAGACTTCCGGTCATATTGTGTAAAGTAACTCTTCCTCTGGCATTAGACTTTGAATTCAACGTTATACGGGTAAAATTCTTAAAGGGGTTCGGAGCTACTTTTAAAGTGACATCGGAAGTGCGGGCAGGATCGTTTACTTCAGTGGTAAGGCCCACATCTACAGTTATCGTAGCGGTTATGGTATCTTCATCATGTAAATCACGGACAAAATAAGCTTTTCCTGTATAGGTGCCCTCTTCCAGACTGTCGCCTTCAATATAGAAATCAACTGTGTCAGACTCTGATCCGAATAGGGTGCTCTGATCAAATTCGGTAGACAACCATCCGGCACTGTCAGAGACGGCCACATGATAATTCAAAGCACCTGCACCGGAATTTGTAATGGATAATTGCAGTGTATCACTCTCCATAGGCAACAGTGACAATTCTACAGTATCTTGAGACAAAGTCATCTGTGGCGTTATCGGAACCGTATCCATAGCCATGAGCGCATTGTTGAGATTCAGGCGTCCCCCTGATACCGTTATGCCTTCCAGAGAGGGTAAGGGATCAACATTGTAAAGGATATACTCCTTAATCATATGGGCTATGGAGTCAGGGTTTTCCTTATAAGCCTCCATCATCGAACTGTCGGCATTGGAGAACAAAAGGGCGATTGCTCCGGTCACATGAGGCGTGGCCATTGAAGTGCCTGTTTTGTAGCCATAATCGTCGCCCGGAGTCGTGGAATAAATAGAAGTTCCGGGAGCTCCCAGGTCAATTGTGGTACGGCCATATCCCGCACTGGAGCTTTTTACATCATCATCGGTGGTATTGGTTACACTAATGAGATAATCGCTCTCCATAGCTGTGGGAACATCACCCACTTCATCAATATTGAGTTCGATATTCGTTGTGGCTCCGGTACTAATGACCCCCACATATCCTAAGGAGTCATACATGGCACCCCATATTGGGTAGTCATCAGGGTCACCATAATTCACTCCAAAAGAAGCATTGGTGACCACTACATAAGCTCCCGAATCGCCATCGGTTTCGTTGTATAGGGCCCGCATATCGTGCACATAACTATAGCCTTCCACCACGGTGCTTTCAAAGCTTGAAGAGGCCGCCACCGGCATTAACTGGGCATGCCAGTTAACTCCGGTCACCCCAATATCATTACCTCCTTCGGCAGATACGGTACCGGCCACGTGGGTTCCGTGACTGCTGCCGGGTATGCTTCCGTCACTGGAGTAGGCATCCCATCCGTGAATGTCATCCACATAACCATTACCATCATCATCTTCTCCGTTATCCGGAATCTCGTTATAATTTGTCCACAGATTGTTTTCCAGATCTTCATGGTTTAACGACATTCCTCCATCGACAATGGCAGCCACGATGGTATCACCTAAAGAGGTGATCCCTCCCTGGGTGATGGACCATGCCTCCGGGCCGTCTACATCAGCATCTTCCACACCTCCTGTCTGGCCTGTATTATGAAGCCCCCATAAATTATCAAAATCAGGATCATTGGGGATAGTATCATTCACATCCTTCGCTTCCCTTAGCTCCATTTTGTGATTAAACTGCGCCAACCTGACAGCAGTATGATTTCTTAATTCATTTAAAAGTTTATCGCCATTTTTTGAAGAGTTATAGGTACAAAGCCAAATCTTCATGCGGTCAGATAATTTTTTGTAGTCTGCATTAAAATCATAACCTGCAAAATCATTTTCCAATGTTGTAATGGCCTCTTGCGGACTGTAGGCGTTATTATCTAACTGAATCATCATCTGGCCGGGTATACGTTTGTCCTGAGCTAACCCGTCATAGCCTGTGATCAGAATTATTAACACCAAGAAATAATGTATGAAATGTTTCATAGTAACCAATTTTTTTATTAAACATACCAAAGATAGTAATGTTTTGATCGCAGATTTTTTTGATTTTATTAACATTTAATTCACAGGCAGAAAAAGTAATGGTTTGCCTTAATAATTTTTCAGATTTTCAGCTGAACTAATTTCCATAAAGGAGGCTCCGTGTTGTTGCCCAAAATTTCCGGCCACAATTACCAGGCGATCTTTATCGGAGACATGCCCTGCATTTAACAGCGCATTCACTGAATGGCGGATAAACTCTGAGGAATTCGTACTACTTTCCAGGTACCAGGGATTGATCCCGTAAACCAAAGCCATTTCGCGCACCAGGCGTTCATCATAACACATCGCGAAAACCGGTTTAGTACTCCTGAAAGCAGCTATATTACGAGTTGTTCTTCCCGAATAAGAATCAACAATCAGGGCCGATGCATTCAATCGTGCTACAGCTTTAACGGCTGATTTGGATAAATAAGCGGAAATATCGCTGCTCAAAACTACCGTAGGTGTTTCATAAAAGGGCTCCTTGGATTGTTCTACCTCGCTGGCTACTTCTGTCATAGTTTTCACAGATTCAATAGGATATTTTCCAAAAGCCGTTTCCCCGGAAAGCATGATGGCATCTGCTTCACTGTAAATGGCACTGGCGATATCGGTCACTTCAGCCCTTGTGGGACGGGGATTATCAATCATAGTGTGAAGCATTTGGGTAGCGACAATCACAGGCTTTCTTTTCTCATTACCTTTCAGAATCAGTTGCCGCTGTATCCCCGGAATTTTCGCATAAGGAATTTCTATCGCCAGGTCTCCGCGGGCGACCATTAATCCATAGGCAACCTCAAGAATTTCGTCGATGTTATCCACACCATCCCTGTTTTCGATTTTGGCAATGATTTTTATAGGGCTGTTATATTCATCAAGGATTTTTTGGATTTCGAGGACATCTTCTTTGCTACGGACAAAGGAATGGGCTATAAAATCCAGGTTGTTTTCAATGGCAAAATGAATATAATCCCTGTCTTTTTGTGAAAGGGAGGGTAATTTAAAGCGTGCCCCCGGAACATTAATGCTTTTTTTGGCCTTAATAGTTCCATTGCCCAGGGCGACACACACTACTTCATGCTCCTTTTTTTCTTTTACTTCCAGTTCAATATAGCCGTCGTCAATAAGAACCTTGTATCCTAATCCCGGTAATTCATTTACAAAATTATGGTAAGAAACTTCCAGGGCACAAGTGTCTTTTACATAGTGCCCCTTATCATAGAGATGAATTTCGTCTCCTGCACTAACTTCCAGGGGTAATTGCGGGTTTTCGACAGTCCGGATTTCCGGGCCTTTGGTATCTAAAAGCAATGCAATACGGTAGGATGCTTTTCTGACATTCTCAATCACTTTCTGAGTAGCCTCTCTGTCCTGATGGGCTGTATTTAACCGGACAACATCCATCCCCTCTTCGTATAGCGACCGGATAAAGGAAGAGTCACATTTGAGGTCGGAGATAGTAGCAACAATTTTTGTTCGTTTTTTGTCAGCGCGATCCATAATTATATTGTCTTAAAATTTTTACAAAGCTATAAAACATCCCCTTCCTTTATACACGTTCTTGCAGCCTGTTTTTTAACCAAATTCCTGCAAACGATTTCAATTCGGGAAAAAGTAATAATTTATTTTAAATATAAATAAAAAAACCCGATGGATAACCACCGGGTTTTATAGGAACGTACATTTAATTTACTGTACTACAAGTCGCTTAACTGTACGATTATTATCATTTTCTATTATCAGGAGATAAACACCTTTGCCACTCTTACTCAAATCAAAGCGCATTCTATTGTTGCTGATATTTATATCTTCTTTATAAAGTACTACATTGGATAAAGCATCCAAAACCTTCACATTAATGGAATCCTCAAAACCTTTATCAGCGGCAAGATAAAACACTCCTTCACTCGGATTCGGGTAAATGTTGATGGCTTCTGCAGTCAAGTCATCTTCAAATCCTACGGTATTCTTCACTTCCACCTGATGCGATTCGGAATAAGGGCTATTGTCACAATCGTTAACTGCCATAACCTTTATTTCTGCATCGCCTGTCCATTGGTCATTCCAGGCCACTGTAACCGTGGTGTCGTTAGCTGACAATGTGCCGGCTTCTTCAGGTTCCAGGTTCCATTCGTGGGTATCGGCATACATGGCTGATGGAGTGGTATAAACACTCACCGTATCATACACCAGGTCGACGGTATCTGTACCATCAGGTTTTTGCGGTGTTTGTGGTAATGGACTCATGACAATATTGTATGCTCCTTCCCCGGAATTACTACATCCGTTAGCATCGACAACACTTTCCAGGGTATACGCTGTCGTATCATCCACCATGAAAGAATGTGTCCACTCGTCTTCTGTTATATCAGTGTATTCCTGATCGTTAACCTGCAAATTCCAGGGGGCTTCTCCGGTCAACTGGACAGTAATCGTTGCCACTTCACCCTCACATATTTCTTCTTCCCCGGAGGATAGAGTTGCAGTGGGCAAGGTGTTTATGTTGAGGTTTACATCTATGGAAGTATCTGCACACGCTCCCATACCCATTAAATTGAGGGTGAGGTTTGCTGTACCGTTGCTTATATCTTCTTCTCCCGGATGATATACCGCCGCCACCTGGCTGCTATCTGAAAAGCTTCCGGTTCCTTGCGTCGTCCAAAGGACATCTGAAAAATGATCGGCCTCAATATCCTGCATGGCCAGCGAGTCTCCGGCACAAATAGAGTAAGATTGCGGTGCTGATACTCCGGGTTTTTCATGTAAGTAAACAAGCCTCTCATCGGTTTCCTGGTCTCCTTCTTCCCCATTTACGGTTAACGTTAAAGTGACCTCACCATTCTGAAAATCTTCCTGGCTGGGAGTATATTCAGGATGCATTGCAGCATTGCTGTCAAATGTACCTGACCCCGATGACTCCCACTCTACGGAATTATAATAAGTGGCTGTGGCCCCTTCAATTTCTACAGGATTCATCTGACAACTATTAATATCCGGACCGGCATAAGCTGTTGTCATTACCTCAGGCGGTAAAGCGATGTTATCCACCCAGGCGCAATCCTCACCATTGCTTACGCCATAGTCTTTTTCATACTTCCATGTAAACGTATGCTCGCCGGAAGATACAGGGAACTCAACATATGCCCAGTCCTGCTCGCCTGACCAACTTCCCATGACCTGTCCATCGACCAGGAAATAGAGATAATCATAGCCACTTTCGGAGGATACCTTTCTGTAAAAGGAAATTGTATCATCAAACATCACTTCGTAGGAGATTTTTAACATTGTATTTCCTACATCATCTACTTCTCCGGATTTAGATGAATACACACCTTCGTAAACCGGATCTTCCACAATGACCCATTCAGTATTACCACCTTCTTCCCAATCAAACTGGGAGAAATCACCACTTTCAAAATCCTCAAGTATCAGTCCCACTTTGATATTAAAAGAACGCTCATCGGTGTAGGGAGTGGTCTCCACCAGGTTTTCAATATCCACAAAGGAACCAATCATTGCCCCGGGATCCACCGAGATACTAAATTGAGCTGTCCTGGCACTATCGGGCTGCAGGTTTTCAATAGTGGATTCTCCTTCTTCAATAGTACAAATAGCAGAAGATGTAGTAATCGATGAGAGCACTTCTTCAGCTATGCAATGCCCATTATTTTTTACATTGATGAATAAGTCGGCTGATTCGCCGGGATCGATTTGCCCGTTGCCGTTACCATCAGTTTCCACCACCTGCATATTTCTGATTTCAAGGTCAGGTGAATAAATTTTCATAGCAAAACCACTTTCCCACTCTTCTTCGTTAGAAGTAGCAATCACGTCGAAAGCGACGTTATGGTTATCGGGGATACTATCATCGACCTGCACAGTAAAACCGTTTTCAACTGTGGCTGTAGATTCGGCTGGGATATCACCATAATTCTCCGAATCGTCGGTAATGGTAACGTACGGATCATCGCTTTCCAGGGTCACCATGACATCTTCGGCAGGGTCATTACCCACATTTTCCACTGTCAGGGTAAGCATCAGTTCCTCACCATAGTCAGCCTCAGCGTTGTTGTTGCCCTGTAGGTCATTGATTTCATAATTATCTTTAATAACGTAAGGCCCGTCGGGAGGGATAACGTTAATCGCCTCATGATACCGGTAATGATTTTGTTTGGTAACAACTACATCCACTACGGTTCCGGGCTCCTGTGGTTCGATAGGAATATCTACCGGCGCTCCTGTTCCTTCGGCGGTACCCAGAATTTCTCCGTCTACGGAAAGGGCGATCAAGCTCCCTTCATCTGCTGTCACTTCAAAACTGTCGGGACCACTGAGCAACACATCATCATGCACCACCTCCAATTCCTGGGGCATTTCGGAATATACAGTTAAAAAGGCGCCGCCATGATGATGGAAAAGGTTGTAGGTAACTTCTTTATTATTCGTATTATATGGCCAATCGGATTGCTGAAGATGATATTTTCCGGCGGCATTCCCAAAAGCCGGTTTAACATCTCTTGAATCGGGTGTTGTACCGTAATCAGGCATAAAATCGGGCCACATGTTATCATACATCCCCCACACATAAGTATCATTGACGAACGAATAGGATACTTCGGAGGCCGCAATGAGTCCCAAAGCTCCGGAAGGCTCGCCCTCGTGGGTATGTCTATGAAACTTCTCAGTGAAGCATTCTCCACTCATATTATATTTACCTGTCAGGCAGTTGATAGACATTACGAAAGTAAGATCCGTATTTGTTAGCTGATCGATATCATTCATACCGTAATCGGGTTCTCCCCAACCGGTTTCAGAGCCGTGGTCGCGATGTTGTAACATAAATGCTCCACTGTTGATACCTTCATTTACGCCTTCACCACTTCCATCAAAAGGAGGCAGGTAGTCGGGGGTTTCCTCTATATATCCTTGCCCGTCAGGACCGAAATAATCCACTACCGTCTCGGTATTTGTAGCTGTGGACCACTGACCAGTGCCTCCACTGTAAATTACATTTTCACGGCGTGGGTCTTTGCCCAGTTTGTTTTTCCAGAATCCGTGGACACTCTCTGAGCATATCTGGAACCAACGCTCTAATTGCCATCCCAGGGCTGTTATCGGATTGTCATAATAATTTTCATTGGTTGGAGGGTCCTTTTCATGATTGATAAATTTAGATACCATCACTTCAAGTTGCCCGGCATTTTGAGCTGTAATACGGCCAAAGACCATATCCGGCATATGGTTTCCGGTCACATCCGCATAAATATTATCGGAAGCACAATAGCTGTCATAGATTGGTGAGATGACCCTGTTTTCCATGTCATCTCCGTAATCACCCAGCAAAAGGACAGCCGCAGGAGGTGTGTCCCATGTGTTATACGCCTCATCAAAATAGCTTTCCAGTACATCGGGATCGTTCGCTCCAATTTCAGAAAGTGTGACCACTTTGGTGTGGATCCCCTGCATATTCCGGAATCGCTTAATAGAATCGGCCCACTGTTGAAATTCTTCTCCATCGGGGGAAACGATGAGGTACTCACATCCCTCTTCCCGGGAATTTCCTGATAGCTTACGCGTATAATCTTTCTCCGGAATTACCGATCGGTTAAGAACCGCATCTTTAATGAGCGGATCGAACCAGCGGCTACGGTATTTTGCCTCGCCAAACTGATTATTTCCACCGGTATACGTAACTTCTACCTCTAGATCCCTGTAAACAATTAATTTTTCAGAAACAGGATTATATTGAAAAGGAGTTATCCCCAACATCACCACATCAAAACCTCTGATTTCATCCTTTTCCGATAGTTTGACAGGTTCTGACGGATAAAAAGCATCTTTATTATATATCTTCTCATCCTTGTTGTATTCAAGGGGGCCCGGCTCGTTATCTTTCGGAATTCTTGGAGCTGGGGCAATCTTAACATTTTCGATAATCTCTTTTCGCTTGTAAGTTATGTTCAGTGCTACCTCCGCATTCTCCGGAACGGCAATATATCTCCCCTTCCCCGGCAGGTTGGGGGCCCCTTCGTCATTGGGCAGGTAATGTCCGGGAAGCTGGATGTCTTTCATCGCCTCACCGTTAATTGCTTTTTCTTCAAGAGCAAATTTTTCAATTGAAAAATTTACAATGGTTTTGTCATCTTTTTGCTGTTTAATAGAATAACCGGCATCTCCTTTTGCATCATCATATGAATAAGTCTGTGCGAAAAGCAGCGGACCGGTGAAGAGCAAAAGTGTAATTAGTCCATTAGTAATTAATTTTGTCATAATGTTGTATTTGGTTTTCGAAGGTCGAAAGTTAAAAAAAAGTTAAAACTATTTTGTTAAATTTTATTTTTTGTTAAGACAGTATTAACATTTTGATGGTTGGCTTAAACTTTTATTATCAATACGTATTTGCTGATGTAAAAGACATAGATTATGAATTTCAGCTCAATGACCCCTATGTCAGTGAAGGATCCATACAATTTTCTCCATCCGTTTACGGAATTTCATTGGGTTATACATTTTTATTTAAAAGATAATTGGCAATAAAAAACGGGAAGATGAAAACTCACCTTCCCGTTTGGAAACAATTATTACAAAACTACTTTTAGCGGCTTATAATTATTTTCCGGGTAAATAATTCACCGTTTGTTATCACTTTGAGGAAGTAAACCCCATCAGCTAAATGGTTCAGATCCATTTCCTTTTTATATTCTCCGCTTATGGAAATCTCTTTCAGGTTATAAACTTGTTTTCCATTCTGATCGACAATTTGTATTGTCGCCTTTTGAGGTGAATCAGTCTGCATGAGAAGGTTGAAAGAACCATCATTCGGGTTCGGATAAACTTCCACATTTGCAGCGCCTTCCTGTTCGGGAATGCCTGTACAATCCTCGAAAGTAATATCCACGCTTTTCTCTTGCTGACAATTGTTCTCGCCGGTTACGAGGGCCGTATAGGTAATCGTTCCAAAACCTACGCCGGTTGAATCAATCGTAATTTCAGGTGATGTGACATCGCCTGGTGTCCATTGATATGAAGCGGCATTCTCCGTTGACACATCAAAAGTGATTTCATGATTATGACATATCGAAGTATCCGCCACAAGATCAAATTCCGGTAAAGGTTTAACATTCATCATTAAGCTATCGGTACTATAGGAAGTACATCCATTGGCATCGGTAACCGATAAAACGCTTACCATGGTTGATTGCTCTACCATGACCTCATGAACGACAGTATCCTCTTCGGATGTAATTGTATCGTTGTTGGATAAAGCCACAGTGTAGGGGGCCTGCCCCGTGAACTCCATTTCCATGGTAGCTGTTTCCCCTGAACAGATCGCCATGCTATCGCTGGCAAAAGCAGTGGTAGGCATAGGTTGAATCTGATACGTAACCATAGAGGTATCATTTTCGCAGTCAACCATACCATGAGCAACGATTTTAAGGTTGACATAGCCACTGTCAATATCAGCCGTTCCCGGATGATAGGTGGTTTGCATCATGGAAGAATCAGTAAACATTCCATCCCCTTGTGTCATCCATTCCACGCTACTTACATTTTCTCCCGAAGCCTGGTTCAGGATAATACTATCTGTTGCGCAAACCGCACCGTCACTACCTGCTTCAACATCGGGAGCTGCAAAGAAATTAACAGACATTTCACTGGTTTCCGAATCGCTAGGGCCTTCTACGGTAAGGGTCAGCGTTACACTTCCGGCATCATAATCTTCCTGGCTGGGGTTATAAACGGTAACCAATGTATCGGCATTTTCGAAAGTTCCGGTGCCGCTGGTAGACCATTCTACACTATTGTATAAGGTGGCTTCTCCCTCTAACGATACCGAATTTCCGACACATGTTTCAATATCTGATCCAGCATAAGCTGTTGTAGCCATTGCCGGTGGAAATTCTATAAAATCTATCCAGCCACAATCTTCTCCACTGGATACTGTATAATCCTTATCATAACTCCAGGTAAATGTATGTTCTCCCTGCATGACAGGATAAGAAACCTTTTCCCATTCCAATTCTCCTGAGTATTGATCGACAAGTTCTCCATCAATATAAAACTTAAGGTAATCATAACCGCTTTCCGAGGAGACTTTCCTGTAGAAGGAAATGGAGTCATCGTTCATCACTCCGTAGTCAATTGAAAGTTCGCTCACTTCCTCATCATCAATTTCCGCCGATTTAGCCGCGTAAGCTCCTTCATAGACATCATCACTAACAGTTACCCAGGGATTCAGAGTATCATTTTGCCAGCTAAAATTAGTAAAATCTCCTGATTCCCAATCTTCTACAATAATTCCAATATTCACAAAGAAGGCTTTTTGCGCGGAATGATACTGAGAATTCACTTCAAAAGCCATCTCAACGGCGGTTCCATCCTGGGCTTCTTCCGATACCACAATATTAAATTCAGCTGTATCTGATGTATTGGCTTCCAAATCACCCAGGTTATCAACGGAACTTAAAACAGTAATATCCTCGCTTTGTGCTTCAATACTAGCCACAGCCTGGTTCGCCGCATAATCACCGGGGTTAGAAACCGCCACTTTAATGGTTCCTTCTTCTCCGGGATCCAGGAACCCATTCATATCACCGCTGGTTTCAACCACTGATTTGCTACCTATTTCAAGGGCAGGCGCATGGGCCTCGGCAGTAAAGCTGCTGGTGAAAGTACTGTCGTTGGCATCGATAGATGTAAGGGTAAATTCTACGGATTCTCCGTCGGGTATGGTCGGATCAGAAGTTACCTCAAACGCATTCTCAACAGTAATAGTATCATCCACCTCAAAATCGCCAAAGTTCTCAAAATCATCTTCAATAGTCACATAAGAGGACTCTGTGGATAAAGTTACCTCAACACTGTTGGCAGGCTCATCACCAATATTACTCAGGCTAACCGTAAAATATCCCGATTCATCGTAGTCGAATTCTCCGTTATCATTTCCCTGTGGATCATTATATTGATGGCCGTCATAAATAACCCATGGCTGATTGGGTGGTGGCCCGGATAAAAACGGGGAAACATAAGACATTGTCGTTCCTGTACGGTTATCGGTCCACACCGGGTAAGTCCACCCGCCATAGGAGTCAATACCGAGATAGTCTCCCATATATCCCGAGGCCAGTCCCGGAATCGGCGAAGGAGTAAAAGATACATCGCTTACGCGAAAGTCTTCCCATGATTCGCCGGCATCGTTGGAAGTAGCCACAAACACTTCTGCCTGTGAGCTGGAAACATTACGGTCGTCATAAAAAATGACGCTTAAGGCGCCGGTAACAGGGTCGCAGGAAATCCACGGGAAATACTGTTCATTTTCTTCGGCGGGATCATCCTGGTTAACTCTGATAGGATCGGACCACGTATCCCCATCGTCCGTGGATTTAATCATGTAAACGTCAATACCGGGTCCTTCGTTTGTTCCCGGTTCCCCGACGTTGGCCCAGGTAACGTAAATCGTTCCGCGGTTTGGGCCGCTGCTGATATCCACATCCATCGCCGGGAAGGAATTCACTCGCATGTTTTTAGAGGTCTCGGTATTGCGTATTCCCCTGATATTTTCAATAATGCGGAAGGCTTCCCATGTTTCACCCCCGTCGTAAGAGCGGGCCATAGCAAGTGCATTCTCATCGTCAGGCCAGCTATCATAAATTGCCCACACGGCAAAAACTTCACCGTCGGGTCCTGTGCCAATGTTAACACCCTGATTGTGGCTCCCGGCATTGACCTCAGAACTTATCTCCTGGGGGTCTGACCAATTCAGGCCACCGTCATCAGAATAAGTAATTTCAATTTCGTTATCGTTGGTACCGCCAAAATTGGTCCAGGCAGAGTATACATTCCCTTCATTCGGGCTTGTGGGGCTATTATCCACCCACAGGTGATTTTTGTCAAGAAGACTGCTAAAGCCTCCGGGAGCTTCCCCAACAAGCACAGAGGTCCAGCTATCGCCGTTGTCTTCCGAATAGGCCACACCCTGACCTCCCGAGGAGTGGATAAACCCGTTGTACATCCGGCCATCCAGATCGATAGCAGCCGCAGGGTCGCCACTGTTCTCGCCGCCGGTACCTTCAAGGTTGCCATACCAGGTTTCGCCACCGTCGTCAGTTTTCAGATCATTCGCTCCATATACACTGCCACTTGGTGTGGTAGAATTATTCGAGTTGAGTGCATGATCGCTATCATTGGGATCCACGAAAATACTGTTTTCACTTTGTGTAGATTCTTCTTCCGTAACGGGGACATCCTCTGAATCGTCCGTTACGGCTCTTGAAGAATGAATTTTCGTGGAATACCGTTCCGGTTCCGGAACTTTCGTTCTTGGTTGAACAGGAACAAGGCCTTCTGCGGCCATTCTTTTCCAGTATCCCATATTATCAATACGGGTATCCGGTGTGTATTTTTCCGGCATGGGTTCATCCGGATTGTACATTGCTTCGTTTTCCTCTTGTGCGTATCCTGCACCAGTTATGATGAAGATACCACAAGATAATAAGAGTAGTTTTAGTTTATTCATTTTAACTTGTTTGGTTACTGATTATTTTACTAACAGCTATGTTTGTTGTGAGTTCATTTTTGTTCATCACAATAATAGCAATAGACAATAAAACTTTGCAAATGGTTGTCAATTAATGAGCTTCCAGCCAATTGGTTCCTGTATCCATTTCTACAACTATGGGCACTTGCAATTTGATGGCATTTTTCATTTTATCTTCAGCAATAATCTTTATTTTATCCAACTCATCCTTAGGCACGTCAAAAACCAATTCATCATGTACCTGGAGAATCATGCGTGTTTTAAGGTTTTGTCTTTTCAACTCCTCAAAAATATTTATCATAGCAATCTTTATCATATCCGCCGAAGAACCTTGTATGGGAGCGTTAATGGCATTTCGTTCGGCGACTCCGCGAACCACCGAATTATTGGAATAGATATCTTTAAGGTATCGGCGGCGTTTTTTGATGGTCTCCACATACCCGTGTTCCCGGGCAAATTCAATGTTGCTGTCCATATACTTTTTTACCGAAGGATATTGTTCGAAATACGTGTTAATGATTTCGGCAGCTTCCTTACGGGGGATTTCCAGCCGCTCACTGAGGCCAAATGCTGAAATGCCGTAAATAATTCCAAAATTGGCTGTTTTGGCTTTGCGCCGCATTTCTTTGGTGACTTGCTCCAAGGGTACACCGTAAATACGTGAGGCTGTGGCAGCGTGAATATCCAGTCCTTCCCGGAAGGCATCCAAAAGATTTTTATCGCCGCTCAGCTCGGCCATAACGCGCAGCTCAATCTGGGAATAATCGGCTGCCAGTAACACATGATTTTCATCGCGCGCAACAAAAGCTTTACGGATTTCCCTGCCTCTTTCGGTACGTATCGGGATATTCTGCAGGTTGGGGTTTGTGGAGCTTAAGCGCCCGGTAGCCGTTACGGTTTGATTAAAAGAGGTATGTATGCGTCCGGTTTTCGGATTAATCAGATCAGGAAGGGTGTCCACATAGGTATTCTTTAGCTTGGCAACCTGGCGCCATTCAAGAAGATCTCCTATTATCGAATGTTTATCTTTCAGCTTTCGCAGATAATCTTCGCTGGTGCTGTACTGCTTGGTTTTGGTGAGCTTGGGCTTTTCAGTAACCTTGAGCTTTTCAAAAAGGACCTTTCCCAGTTGCTGCGTAGAGGCAATGTTGAACTTTTCCCCGGCCTTATCATAAATTTTTTCTTCCAGATTTTGAAGGTCATAAGCCAGCTTTTCGGAGATTTCTTTTACAGCTTCTTTATCCAGCTTGACTCCGGCAGCCTCCATATCGGCCAGTACCTCTATCAGGGGAATTTCAATCTCATTAAAAAGCTTGACGACGTTGTTTTCTTTTAGTTTAGGCTCCAGGGCATGCTTAAGCTGAAGGGTAATGTCAGCGTCTTCGGCAGCATAATCTTTAAGCTTTTGAGGGTCCACCTGGTCGAGTGTTTTCTGATTTTTCCCCTTTTTTCCCGCCAGACTTTCATAAGACACCGGCCTGTAATTGAGATAGGTTGCAGCAAGATCATCCATATTGTGCCGCTGTTCCGGTTCTATCAGGTAATGGGCCAGCATAGTGTCAAAGAACGGACCGCAGACCTCGATATCATACCACTTGAGCATGCTGTTATCAAACTTCAGGTTTTGCCCGATCTTAAGAATTTTATTATTGGTAAAAACCGGTTTAAAATCATGTAAGACCTCCCTGCATTGCTCCCCGCCTTTTGGAAGGGGGACATAAGTAGCCCGTCCGGGCTGGGTTGAAAAAGACATCCCGATCATTTTTTCCCGATGCACATCCAGCCCGGTTGTTTCCGTATCATAACAAAACTCTGCGGCATTACTTAATTCATTAATAAGATTTTGTCTTTTTTCCTTGTCATCGGCCAAAGTGTAATGGTGATCTGTGTTTTCAAGGGTTTTATATTTATCCTGTTCTTCCACACTCTGCACTTGATCGCCGGATACTTCCGAAAAAAGATCGGGTTGTTGAGTTTTCCCCTGATTCATATCGCTAAAAAAGCGCCGTGCAAAAGCTCTGAATTCTAATTCATCAAACAGTTCTTTTAATTTTTTTATTTCAGGAGCCGAAATTTTTAATTTTTCAGGCTCAAACTCTACCGGGGCATCGGTAATAATTTTGGCAAGCTGACGCGACATTCTGGCTTGCTCCGCGTTTTCCTGTATTTTTTTTCGTAGACTTTCCTTGTCGATTTTTTCCGGGTTTTGTATTAATTCTTCCACCGTATCAAAATGTTGTAAAAGCTTGCTGGCTGTTTTCTGCCCTATTCCCGGCACTCCGGGTATATTGTCTGATGTATCCCCCCAGAGTCCGAGCAAATCAACAACTTGTTCGGGGTAGCGGATGCCGAATTTTTCGCAGACTTCATTTT
This sequence comes from Bacteroidales bacterium, assembly GCA_021738485.1. Taxonomy (GTDB): domain Bacteria; phylum Bacteroidota; class Bacteroidia; order Bacteroidales; family JAIPAH01; genus JAIPAH01. The sequence continues at coordinate 43,031 of JAIPBX010000006.1, forward strand.
TCCCGAGCACATCCACTCCACTCCCTTTATAGGAAGGTTTGTAGAGAAAAATATTGTCAGATACCAACTGGCCAAAATCCTTATCCGATGTCATCATATAAGTTGTAAATCCCTGCTTCTCCGCTTCCTTAGCCATGGTTCCTATAATATCATCCGCCTCATAACCTTCCATAGCAATAATGGGGATGTTGAATCCTTTGATGATTTCTTTGATATAAGGCAGGGACTGGGCAATATCTTCAGGAAGTTCTTCCCGGTTGGCCTTGTAATCGGTAAAATCTTCATGACGTAATGTTGGGGCAAAGCTGTCGAAAGCCACCCCTAAATAGGTGGGATTTTCGTTTTTCAATACATCGTAGAGCGTATTGGTAAAACCTAATATGGCAGAGGTATTCATTCCTTTCGAATTGATGCGTGGGTTGCGGCTCAAAGCAAAATAAGCCCTGTAAATCAAGGCCATAGCATCCAGGAGGAACAGTCGTTTGTTATCTTTACTCATAGCATTTTCATTTAAAGGTATAAAGTTAGACGGATTCAGGGATATTGCCAAAATTTGTTTACCTTTAAAGTATCAAAAATTTCTGCGTTATGTTACGACCCAAGCAAAAGAAGATATTTGTTCTCGATACCTCGGTTATTCTCTATAACCATCAGGCTATTCTTCATTTTGATAATCATGATGTGGCTATACCCATTACTGTATTGGAGGAGCTGGATAATTTTAAGAAGGGTCATGACACCAAAAATTATGAAGCCCGGGAATTTATTCGCATTATCGATGATCTGTCGTCGGAAAACTCCCTCCAGGAGTGGGTGCCGCTGGGCGAAAAGAAAGGCAAGATTAAGGTCGTCATGGATGAAAACGGTCAGGAAACTGATGCTAAGAAAATTTTTGGAGCCGACAAAGCCGACCACCGCATTCTGAATGCCGCTATCAAAGTCGCCGGCCAATTTCCAAAGAGAAAAGTTATTGTTGTAACTAAAGACATTAATCTGCGATTAAAGGCCAAGGCATTGAATATCTCCTCAGAGGATTACAGAGCCGGAAAAGTGCAGGATATCGAGGGGCTGTATAAAGGTAGTGAATTGTTTGAAAACGTTAACAAAAGCGTTATTGATGCCTTGTACCAGGAGGGGACGGTGGCCCCCGAAAAGGCCGGGATAGACACTTCCTATCCCAATCAATATTACATTTTGCGCACCAGCACGAATCAATCAGCCTTAGCGTACTTTAACCCGGAGAATCAGTTCCTCGACCATGTGGAAAAACGTACTGCTATGCGCATCACACCACGAAATGCGGAGCAAGTATTCTCGCTGCATGCTATCCTCAATCCGGCGGTTAAGCTGGTAACCCTGCAGGGAGTGGCCGGAACAGGGAAAACACTTATTGCCCTTGCAGGGGCATTGGAACAGCGCTCCCATTTCAGGCAAATCTATCTTGCCCGCCCTATTGTTCCTTTAAGTAACAAAGACATTGGCTTTTTACCCGGAGACGCCCAGGAAAAAATCAGGCCTTACATGGAACCCCTCTACGATAACTTGAAATTCATCAAAAACCAGTATGCTGAAAACGATCCTACTTATAAAAAGATTGATCAGCTTCTGGAAACCGAAAAACTTTTAATCTCTCCCCTGGCCTATATCAGGGGAAGAAGTCTTTCTAATATCTGTTTTATTGTGGACGAAGCCCAAAACCTCACGCCCCATGAAGTTAAAACGATTATTACCAGAGCCGGCGAAAACACCAAAATTATTTTTACGGGGGATGTGTATCAAATCGACACGCCATACCTGGATGCCCAAAGTAACGGACTGTCATACCTGATTGATAAAATCAAGCACCATCCGATCTTCTCTCATGTCCGCCTGGAAAAAGGAGAGCGCTCGGATTTGGCTAACCTGGCCAATGATTTGCTGTAATTTTATTCCCTGTAAATCACGTTCAGCACTACGGTGCCTACAACATTCAAAGTTTGGGGGCTGATTTTATCGATGGTGTCTTCTTTTGTATGCCAATGCTTAAAAAAGGTTCCGCTTTCTGATCCGGTTTTCAGATGTATGATATTGATCATCGGAATGCCAATGATTTCATTAATATAATAATGGTCATCGTTAATGGGTCCCCCCTCTTCATCCGGGAAATATTTTCCATATCCTGCTTTATCTGCGATACTCCACACTTTATCAACCACATCGGGGGCATAATAGGTCGAGAAACGCTCTTTCGGGAATTGGGCATTCGCCGCCCCCACCATATCAAGCAAAATCCCATAATGGGCATTATAACCAAAGTTATGCGGATTCCTTGCCCAGTATTGTGAGCCCAGGCCCCATGTATCCTGCTTGTTTGATTGGTCGGATTCGGGCGGACCATAATCTTCCGCATCAAAAAATATAATGTCTACGCCCACATCGGGATTATTTTTGGATAAAACCCTTGCTATCTCCATTAATGCTCCCACACCACTGGCTCCGTCATTGGCTCCCTGAATGGGCTCCCAACGGACGGATTTATCCGGATCGTGATCAGCATATGGACGGGAATCCCAGTGTGCTCCCAACAAAATTCGTTTTGTTTTTTCAGGATTAAAAACCGATATGATATTTTTGATATTCAGGATATCATTATTATAGGCTCTTACCTTACTTTTTTGTACGATAACGGTATCGGCATAACCTTTCATCTTCTGCGTTAGATAATCCGCACATTTATCATGAGCCTTTGTATTGGGAACCCGCGGGCCAAAATCCGTCTGCTGTTTTACAAAATGAAAAGCGGAATCGGGATTAAATTCCGGGATATTCACCGGAGTTTGCTCTTCATCATCTGTCTTACCGGATGACGCACCGTCCCGTTTATTATCCGTGGAAATACACGCCGTAGCCGCAAAAATCAGTACTGAAATCAGTACACCTGTTAACCTCATCAAATCTTATATTTATTTTTCAAATAAACTGCTTTTCCGGCCAAATTTACCTGAAAAAATAATCTCATCAAAATCAAACCGGGTTCTTTCGGCGATTTCCGAATCATACATGTTTTCCGGCAGAATTTCGGGATCGCCAATATATCCAATGGCTGCGGCTGTCAGGGGCTTGTACTGAACGGGAACCTCAAAGTTTTCCACCATTTTTTCCGGCTTAATCCCTGCCATCTGATGCACATACAGATTTTCCTCCATCGCCTGAACGGTCAGATAAGCCATACTTTGACCCACATCAAACTGGTATACCTTGTTGTTATCCTCCGAATTGTTTTGGAATTTCCGACCGAAAACAGCAATTAATACCGGCGCATTGATGGCCCATGATTGGTTTCTGCTTGAGAGAGCATCCATAATTAGCGTGTAGGTTTCGTCGCCTTTGAATCCTATAATCAACCGCCAGGGCTGCTGGTTATAGCTGGAAGGAGTCCAGCGTAAGGCTTCGAAAAGCCTGCGGATTTTATCTTTCTCAACCGGTTTTTCATCAAAGGCTCTTGGGCTCCAACGCTTTTTAAGGTTCGGATGAATGGGGTATTTTGTTTTTGCTTCTTTGTTTTTCATAGTTGTGATTTATTTTTGTTTTTTAATTAACGGGAAAACTGCATTTCTGTTTGAGGGCAGGGTCGATTCATCCCTGAACCTGCCATTTTAATTCAGCCGAAAAGCCGATTTTAAGGAGAGCAGGTTGTTGCTAACTTCTTTATTGTGCGCCGGGGAGTTGAAGGTGAAATATCAAAAAAATGGCCGAAACCTTACGGCCCCAGTCATTACCAGTTGTTATTCATTTAAGCCTACCCCCCTGAACAGCGGATCGGCGCCGATAGTGCCTTCCAGGAACTCAAAGTATTACTCTGATTCCAAGTATTTTATTTATTTACGGATATGCCGATGCTTTTCATCCTTTCCTACGTAATGACCGCAGGTCATGATATTCAGAAGTGCCTTCAATGGCGGGATGGCAGTTTCGACGCTATTGTCTTTGAAGTAGTTGAGCACAAAAAGATTTCACGCAAACCTTTTGGGGGGGTGATAATAAATAATGTATGGGGATTTTTAACTTAACATTTCATCCAGTCTGAATTTCCATTTTTGCCAGTCAGGCATGATTTTGTTTTCTTATAACCCGGTTTATTGGCGTTGGGATCGCTCATGTTCTGTTTCTAGATTCAATTCTTGAATATAAATCCTAATGGCCATAGGATAAATCATTTTTTCTTTTTATCCAACCTCCTGTTAATCTCATGAAAAACCTGGTCGAAAATAGAAGTGGATATCTCTTCTATTTCCCGGTCATCAAACCTTCTGTGATAGGGATATTCAAGTTTTGGCTTGTGGGGTGAATAGCTTAAAGCATATTTGAACTTTTCAAATTTAAACCACAGGCCCTTGTTGATATCAAATGTATCTATTCCGGCTTTTTTGAACCCCTTTAATTTACACGTCAGTTTAAATTGATTTATGGGTTTTTTCTTTTCAAGCCAGTTTTTTCTCAGGTCGTTTTCAATTTCGCCGCTATCCTTATATGATTTGCTTATTCCATATAAAGTTGTTACAAATTCTATTTCATGGAAATGTTCCCGGAAGCGATCCAGCTTTTCTGCGGTATGTTTTACTACAGGTAATACCAATTGCTCAAACAAATCATCGGTGACCTCCTTGCTTTTTTCTAGGGTGATTTCCTCTTTATCCAACCCTTTAATTTTTTGATCGAGGAGGCTTAACTTTTTATCTATGTCCTCCGGCTCGTCGATGCTTTCGCCTTTAGCTGCTTTTATAGCCACTTCCAGTGAATGGATGCATTCTTCACCTATGAACTCGGCAAGCGGTTCCGGTTCATCAAGGGTGCTCATGTTTAACGCGTTGTAATAGGTTTGACGTTTTTCCTGGCGAACAATCGCCGGAACGTAACCGCAAAGCATCAGGATCAGGTTGGTCAGTATCCGCGCCATCCTGCCGTTGCCATCGCCAAAAGGGTGGATTTTTATGAATTGGGCATGAAATCCGGTGGCAATAAGTAAAGGATGCAAATCATACTGCCTCTTCTTGCGTTTGGGTGGATCAATGTGGTTGTTCAGCCAGTTCACCAATTCATTCATCAATCGCGGCACTTCTTCCGGTGGTTCAAAATCAATGCGCTCGTCCTGGAGGGAATAGAGATAATTGGGCATTTTCTTGTATTCGCCGGGATTAATTTCCGATTCCCCGTCATAAGGTTTTACGAGGATCATCTTATGGATTTCTTTAATCAGGCTTTCGGTAATTTTTATATCCTTATGGACAATGTTTTCTAATTTCTTAATCGCCTCGTTGTGCCCCTCCATTTCGATATAATCCCTGAAAGGTTTTCCCTTGGCAGTGATGCCATGCAGAATAAACGCACGGGTCTCCGAAGCCGTCAACGTATTGCCTTCGATGCTGTTGGAATGATAGTTCCAGTCCAGCCTTAGTTTTTGTTTTAACCGGTTTGTGCGGTCCTCAGGAATAGGGCGAAGCGCTTCCAGCTCCTCTTTGAGTTGATCCATTTCAGTGATAATTTCTTTTAGTTCCATTTATTGGTATGGTCTTTTGTACTTTGTTTTAAATTTAATACTTGAGTTCAGTCTAAAAAGCCTTCAAACTGCTGATTTTTACCATTTCACCCCTAATCCGCCTAAGGCGGAGGACTGCTAAAAATCAGCAGTTTGAAAAGTCCCCTTTAGGGGATTTAGGGGTTATAAGGCTTTTTAGACTCGATTCATACTTCATTCACTTAAATTGTGTAGAAAAATTTATGTTATTCATTATCTAAATTATAGACTTTTTGCAACAATCCAATTGCCTGATCAAAAGATATAGTTTCCGCAGGAAGTCCCATGCCTTTCAGTAATTGCTTCATATCAGGCATTTCTTCCTGTATGTCTTCTATGTATTGTTTCATAGCTTTTTTTATCATTTCGGGCGGTTCAAGTTTATCATTGTCGGTGAGTGTCAGAGCAAGCCTCAGGATATCCAGCTTATGCTTTTTTATGTTTTTTGAATCAATTTTTTCGCCCATCTTTTTTCTGCCTTTTAAGTCCAGATAAGCACGCGCCTTAAGGCATATGAGGGCTAGTGTAGTCGCCATGTGAATACCATTATCTTCCAAACTGTTTTCCAGCGTGAATTCATAGTATCCATCATCCATCAGAATAGCCGACAAACTTGATATCTCTCCTTCTGCAGGGATTGGAGTCAACTCAATATCTTCTGGTAATCCTTTTAGATCAGGTTTTCGGGTAAAAAACTCGAGTTGAGAAGGGAAATCTTTTTCTCCCGGTTTGGTAAAACGGTAGAATATAGCTTTTCCTTCACCTTTTGCCTTTATTTCATAGTTTCCTTTTTTTATAAAATCCCAGAATTTTGCAATAAACTCATCGTCTATGGCTTCAATTACAAGAATAATATCCAGGTCTTTGGTAGCCCTGAAATCTAATCCGGCTTTATTCATAAGCCAGTCACATGCTGCCCCGCCGATTAATAGGTAAGAGCCTGAATAATCTTTAAAGTAATCTCTGAATTTCTTTAAACCATTTACCATATGTATGTTTTAAGGATTTTATCCAACGCCATTTGAATGCGTTCGTCTTCGTTGTCGCGGAAAATTAAGTACAATGAAAGCGGATCAACAAATCCATTATTTGCCAAAATTCCTGGATCATATCTCCATACCTCTAAGTTGTAATCTTCTTCAGTTCCATTATGAATTCCTACCTCATTTATAGCTTTAATATTGTTGTATGTACTTTTGCTAATTGCAATTATTTGCTGTTGATTACCATTTATGTCAGTATAGTAGGCTAATGCTTCAAAGTAGGATTTATAATAAGTATTAACAGGTATCGAGCTTTCAATAAAGGCTTTTTTAAGAATTGGATATTTAAAATATGGCAATGCCTTTTCCCATAATTCGTTGTTATTATTACCAAAGAAGAATTTTTTGTTCTTTCTTCCTCTAATATCGCATACTTGATGTCTTTTTAGATTATCTGCTGCTCTGCTAATGGATATATAACTATAATTAAATTTCTTTGCAAGATCGATAAAGGTCATATCATTTAATTCTTCTTTTAAGATATGGTATAATACCAATAATTGTGCTACTGGTCTTAATCTTCCTTTGGTGTCAGGTTCGCTAAGGTATTCTTTAAGATCAACAAGGAGAGAAGGTAAAAACAATTGTTTATTAGTAATTATGAAATTAACCCGTTTCTCAATTAATCTTTTTCTTTTATAAGTTTCAATCTCATCTAAGATAAGAATTACTGGTTTGTCTAGTTTTTTTCCAATTTGACCTAGAATATTTTTATATTGTTCAGGGGTATAATGCTTTCTGGTTTTTTGAATTGCAAAAATCAAGCTTTGCCCCAACAGTTCTCCTTCCCGAAGGGCAAAAGTATTAGTTACATAAAAGGGCAAATTTTTGTATTGATCTTTATGTATATTCTTAGTAAATAACTTTTCACCTAGTACCGTTTCAATATATTTAATCACCTCATCCATTTAAATAATTTTATATCAATACTTTATCATTATTTTTGCACATTATCAATTGCTAAGTTAATAGTGCAAATTTAATGATAATATATTATATTTCTTTTAATTAACTCATTTTTTTCAAATTAATTCCCTTATGGTTTATTTTGGTTTTAATCTAAGTCATAGCGCCAACTTCTATAAAGTTAGATCAGTGAGTTACTGTTCCAGATTTTTGATTTGTTTTTTCACTTTTGAAATAGTTAAATTATTTCTCCTTTTTAAGGTATTGATTTGTTATACAACTACCCGTTGTAATAATTATAATCCTTAATGATGTCTTTCAGGAAAGGTACGGCTTTATTTTCGGGGGTAATGCCGGTGATTTCTTTGGTTTTGTTAAAAATGACTTTGACCAGTGAATAATCCATTCTTTTTTCTTTTCGGTCCAGAACTTCTTTTATCAATTCAATATCAGAAGGCTTAAGCTTGTTTATAACCGTTCGGGGATAAACCGGCTGGTAATCCGGCTCCACCTCCGAAAAAGCTAACTCGTCCATTTCGATGTCTTTTTTTAACTGGACAACCAAAGTTCCCGCAGCCAAATCACCAATACGTTGCGATTTTGAGGTAAAGGCAATAAATATCAACCCGATGCCCAGCAAATCAATAGGACGGATAAGAGCCCGGATTAACAATTGTCCGATATTGGCATTTTGTCCTGATTGGTCTATTACCTTGAGTTTTCGGTACTTCTTTCCGATGCTCTGGCCATTCATGAAGACCTCGAAAAAGAAGTGATAAAAGAAAAAGACCAGCCCTATGAAGACAGTCAAAATGTAATAAATTGTTACATTTGACAAAGCAGGGTAAAGTCTGAATGATATAATTAAAGTACCACTTATTATCAGATAATCAAGTATAGCAGCAATGAAACGATCGCCTATACCGGCCTTGTTAGAGACGATATCAACATTTTGGGTTGTATTGAAGGATAATTCTTCCACGATGATAAAATTAAGGATTTATGAACGAAGTTAGTTATTCCCGTAAATATAGCAAACGGTGGAAACAATTTGAATCTTATTTAAGTTATAAAGGCCGGCAGGACCCTTCAAAGCTGGAAAAACTCTATGTTGAACTGATGGATGATTTGGCTTATGCCAAAACCAATTTCCCGGAGAGCAAGACCACCCGTTACCTGAATCAACTTGCTATGCGGGCACACCAGGAACTCTACAAAAGAAATACCCATAAAAGAAACAGAATAAGAACGTTTTATAAAATCACCTATCCGAAACTGCTGTATAAACATCGCAAACGCATCCTGTACAGCTTTCTGATTCTGCTGGTTTCCGCCCTGATTGGGGCATTGTCTGTCCATAACGAGGAAGCCTTTGTCAGACTGATTCTTGGTGATCAATATGTGAACCAAACCATTTCAAATATTGAAAAGGGAGACCCGATGGGGATTTATTCCTCGATGAAGCCGGTCCCTATGTTTTTTGCCATAGCCTGGAATAACATCAAAGTGTCTTTCCTGATTTATGCGGCGGGAGTTATATTTTCCTTTGGGAGCATCTACCTGATGTTTTCAAATGGACTGATGCTGGGTACTTTTCAGTATTTTTTCTTCCAGGAAGGGTTATTAAATGTTTCTGCGCAAACCATATGGTTGCATGGTACTATCGAAATATTTTCCGTTATCATTGCCGGTGCTTCAGGATTGATTATCGGAAACAGTCTTTTGTTTCCGGGCACCTATCCAAGAAAGATTTCTTTTCAAAGGGGGGCAAAAGAAGGGATGAAACTTGTAGCCGGACTGATCCCCTTTTTCGTGGTGGCTGCTTTAATCGAAAGTTTTATTACCCGACATTATCAATTTTCATCAGCATTTAATATGTTTGTTATACTGATTTCAATAGCATTTATTTTATACTATTTCATTCTTTATCCAATAATCTTAAAAAGAAGATCTTATGAATCATCAAAAACAGCCTCTCCCACTGCGAAAACATCGTGACCTGGGAGACACCATCAGCGCGACATTTGAATTTATTCGCTATAATTTTAAAAATCTTTTGAAGATCATTTTGTTTTTTGCCGGGCCGTGGTATTTGGCTTCAGCTATATTGAGTTCGTTTTTTTACTCAAACATTGGAAATATGGCGTACGTGGACGGTCAGTTTTCATGGCTCAATTTGTTGAGTGGGTTCTTAAGTGGTGTGGCTACGCTTGTCGCTATCCTTTCCATTTATTCTTACATCCGTCTTTATCTTGAGTACGGCTATGACAATAGCAAAATAAGCTTATCCACCGTCAAGAGTTATATGCTACAAAATCTCGGATCGTTTATTGGAGCGGGGCTTCTTATAACCCTTATAATGATTGTAGGATTTTTTCTGCTTGTTCTTCCGGGCATATATTTCGGAATAGCTTTAAGTGTGACTCTGGTGGCGCTAATGATTGAAGATTTGGGAGTAGGGGACGCGATTTCGCGTTCATGGAATCTTATTAAGGGCAATTGGTGGGTTACTTTCGGATTAATCTTGTTGCTCATCATTATCCAGGCTATTATTGTCTATGCTGTGATAATGCCTTTTGGAGCCCTGTTCGGTTTCTCTATATTTTCGATTGCTCAGGAACAGACGGTTACCAACGCCCATATTGCCATTTCAATCCTTTTTGCGTTGGTAAATGCGTTTGTTTCGCTGCTGGCACAGATGATACCTACCGTGGGTATAGCCATGCACTACTTTTCTATCGTTGAAAAGAAAGAAGGTGCCGGTTTAAGAGAGCAAATCGAAAACATGGGGAGCGAGCAGACTTTATGAGAAAAGTCATAACCATAGCGATATTTCTCTTTTTGTCTTTTAATGCGTTTACACAAAATGTAAATGACACAACTACCGTTAACCGGATTTCGGAGCAGCGCTTACAGGAATATGCCTCCGATAATGATTTTGCCTATATCAAGCAAAACAGTAATCCGGAAGACACATGGTTTGCCTATATCATAAACCGGATAAGCCAATGGCTGGGGGTGTTAATGAGTAACGGGATAATGGGTACGATATTCAAAATCGTGTTGTACTTAATTGTTATTGCGGCTTTTTTGCTTATTGTATTTAAATTAACCGATTTATCGTTTAGCAAAATCCTTTATAAGGATAAGGGAATAAAAGCTTCGTGGAATCCTGTGGACAAACAGACCATTCATGATATTGATTTTGATCATTTGATTGAGAAAGCCCTTTCGGAGCAACACTACAACCTGGCTATCCGCTATCATTTCCGGAAAATGCTGCAGATGCTTTCTGAAAAAGGGGCTATCCGCTGGAAGCCGCACAAAAAAAACAGGGATTATTATCACGAGATAGAGGAACAGGAGCTTAAAGACCGGTTCCGAAAATTGTACCGGTTCTTTGAATATGTATGGTATGGAGATTTTCCCGTCAGTGAAAAATCCTATCGTGAAATCGCAGGGGAATTCAATCAGATGGAAACCAAACTGAATTACGAATGAAAATACCCCGAACGTATATCATCATTTTATCGCTGGGAATTATCATTCTGATACTGCTGAAATATCACAAACCGGACAAGGTTTCCTGGGAGCCCAATTTTTCTTCTGAAGAAAAGACGCCTTATGGCACATACGTGTTGTATAACTCCCTCTCCGATCTTTTTAAAGACAGAAAGATACATGAGAATAGCAAATCCTTGTTTGAGTTTATCAAAAAAGAGGGAGGTGATCGCTTTAGTCTGATTTCTGTGGCGAATCAATTCAATCCGGATACTAAATCGCTGGAAAATCTTATGAATCATGTCGCGGAGGGGAATACGGTGTTCATTTCAACCTTACATTTTAATCCTGCTCTTATCGATTCTTTGAACATCGATATACGGAGAGAATACTTTAAAGAAAAAAAATGGCAGCAATTGGATCTTAAAAAATGGGAATCAGGTACAAATACTTATGAAATAGAGTACAGCTACGAATTAACTTTTGACTCAGTTTTACAGAATGAGAATGCCAAAATATTGGGCTATAGCCGGTCGAAACATCCTAATTTTGTTCAAGTAAAGTATAAAAAGGGAGCTTTTTACCTGCACTCTTCTCCTTTGGCATTCAGCAACTATCACATCCTGAAAAGAGATACGAAAGGTTATGTGGAGCAGATATTTTCCCGGCTGCCCGGCAACCCGGTTGTATGGCATGACAGAACCATACAGGATACTTATGTCAGTAGTTCGCCCCTGCGTTACATCCTTTCGGTCGACACCCTGCAGACGGCTTACTACCTGGTTTTGCTGACAGCGCTGCTTTATCTTATCTTTAACATAAAAAGGAGGCAACAGGTTATTCCTGTTGTAGAAAGTCCTCCTGAGCGAGCGTTTTTATTCATCCGGAGTGTGGCCAAACTTTATTTTTTCGAGAAGGATCATAAAACGATAGCACTGAAAAAAATCAGGCACTTCCGGGCCTTTCTCAAGGAGCGATTCTTTCTGAGGGAGCTGGATTTTACCGATGACTTTGCTGAGGTGTTAAGCAGAAAAACCAAATATGACGCAGCCAAACTAAAACAATTATTTGCACTTATCAACAGGATTCACTCGGATAAGAAGATATCCGGGGAATTATTGATTGAGCTGAATAGACAATTGGAAGCATTTATCGAACATACCGAAAACGAATAGCCATGAGTGAAGAAACACAAGAAGAAAAATTTGAAAACCGAATAGACCTGGAAGAATTTCAGCAGAAAACCGATGCGATTCGCAGTGAGATTAAAAAAGTCATTGTCGGACAAGATTCTATGATAGACCTAATGCTGGTAGCTTTAATTTCCGATGGCCATGTGCTGCTCGAAGGTGTGCCGGGCATTGCTAAGACGCTTACTGCCAAGCTAATGGCCAAATGTGTCAAAGCCGGGTTTAAAAGGGTTCAGTTTACCCCGGATCTTCTTCCGTCCGATTTGATCGGCACATCTGTTTATAACACACAAAAGGCCACTTTCGAATTTTACAAAGGGCCACTTTTTTCCAATATTGTCCTGGTGGATGAGATTAACCGCGCTCCGGCGAAGACCCAATCGGCTTTGTTTGAGGTAATGGAAGAGCGACAGATTACTACCGATGGAAAAACGCATGTTTTGCCTCCGCCTTTTTTGGTCATCGCCACGCAGAATCCGATCGACCTGGAGGGCACCTACCGTTTACCGGAAGCTCAGCTAGACCGGTTTCTTTTTAAGATTGAGGTGGATTATCCAAAAAAGGGTGAGGAAAGTACCATGCTGGAGGCCTTCCAGGAAGACCAAAAAAAGCTCACCGAAGAAAGTATTGATCCCGTAATCGATAAAAGCGATCTGATGAGGTTAAGAGCGGTAGTTTCACAGGTCAGGGTAGAAAAAAATATTCTTGATTACATCGTGGAAATAGTAGAGGGCACCCGCAACAATCCCGATCTTTTCCTTGGGGCTTCGCCCAGGGCTTCTTTGGGTACTTTAATTTCGGCAAAAGCCTATGCCGTGCTGAATGGACGCGATTTTGTCATCCCTGATGACGTGCAATTTGTAGCGCCCCATGTGCTGCTACACCGGATTATTCTCAGTCCCGACCGGGAGATGGAAGGTATTAGCCCGGAGGAAATCATCAAACAGATTATCGCTGACATCAAAATCCCCAGGTAATGCCGTTTTTGAAGTCGTTGTATTTGAGAAAGCCTTTTTTTATTGTCCTGATGGGGAGCATCTTTTTGTACATCGCAGGGACATGGCTGCCATGGCTGGCTGTTTTGGCTAACGTCACGCTGCTTACCACGGGTGCGGTCTTCCTTTTGGAAATCATTCTTCTGTATACCACGAAAAATGGGGTAGAGGCCCAGCGCGAAATTCCGGAATTGTTTTCAAACGGAGACAAAAACATCATTAGGGTACATTTGTCCAATCGGTACTGGTTTCCGGTACACCTGAACATTATAGATGAAATCCCCGCCATTTTTCAAATCCGGGACTTTTCTATCCGATGTGCTGTAAAGCCTTTTTCGGAACGGGTGGAGAAATACCATCTTGTCCCGGTGAAAAGGGGAGAGTTTGAGTATGGATACCTGAATCTTTTTGCCGGTACGATTTTCAGGCTGGTCGAAAGAAGGTTCAAGTTTCACCAACCTGACAAAATAAAGGTTTACCCCTCTTTTCAGCAAATCAAAAACATTGACTTCTATTCTTTTGCCCGGATGAAAAATCTGTTCGGGACAAAACGGGTGCGGCGGGCCGGCCATAACCGTGAATTCGAGCAAATCAAAGATTATGTTCCTGGCGACGAACCCCGCCATATCAATTGGAAGGCCACGGCTCGTAAAAATAAGTTGATGGTGAACGAATTTCAGCAGGAAAAATCCCAGAATGTCTACAGCCTTATCGATATGGGCCGCGGAATGGAGATGGCCTTTGAGGGGATGACGATGCTCGATTATGCGATTAACGCTACCCTTGCGTTGGGGCGGGTAGTACTCAAAAACAGCGACCGGTTTGGGATGCTTTCCTACTCTAACTACGTCCATCAATATCTTCCTGCTGAGTCGAGAAACAACCAGTTTACAATGCTGATGGAAGGTCTCTACAAACAGCAGACCGATTTCAGGGAATCGAGTCTGGAAAGTGTGCTGGGAATCACCCGGAAGCAGATCAATACCAGGAGTCTGCTGATTATTTTTACCAACTACATGAGCCGGTATGCTATTGAAAGGGAAATGGATTACCTGAAGAGTCTGGCTGCAAGACACCTGGTTTTGATGATTACGTTCGAGGATACAAAAATCCGCGAATTACTGAGTCAGAAAGCTTATAAACTTCAGGATGTATATGTAAAAACCGTAGCTGAGAGTTTTATGTACGAAAAAAAGCAAATCCTGAATGAACTAAGTTATTATGGTATACATCACATAATTACGCCACCGGCAAGCCTTACGGGGAACACCATCAACAAGTACCTGGAGATTAAAGCCCGGGGCGTGTTGTAGCCATTCGTTTATTTTATGATAGTTTGATTGCAATTACAAGATTCATTAATCTTTTCCTTAAAACGTCAGTGTAAATACCGATCCTTCTTCGGGTCTGGATCTTACTGATATATTCCCTTTATGGAGATGCATAATCTGCCTGGATAAGCTGAGGCCTATTCCGGAGCCGTTATCCTTGGAAGTATAGAAAGGCATAAAAATTTTATCCATGCGGTCGGGCTTGATGCCGCAGCCGTTATCAGCTATTTCCACTATCATCCTTGAATTCTTGTTAAGAAATGCCTTCATCCGGATTTTAGGGTTTTCCGCATTCTCAACGGCATCAATGGCATTGACCAAAAGATTTATCAGTATCTGGTCCACCAAATCCGGATCGGCTGTTACCATAAGGTTGTCAGGATCTATCGAGTAATTAAAATCGATCCCTCCGCTTTCGAATTTGGGTTGTAACAGGCGGGCATCCTGCTGAAAAAGATCACTGATTTTAAAATGTTTAAAATTAGGTTTGGGTATTCGGGTAAGGTTCCGATAGATATCCACAAAATTGAGCAGTCCCTGGCTGCGATTGCTTATGGTTGTAAGCGCCTCTCTTACATTTTGCACCTCCTCGTCATCCAGCGTTTTCATGGTTAGGCGTTCATCCGTTTCATCTATCAACATCCCATCCACTGTGGAAACAAGAGAAGAAATGGGTGTTATGGAATTCATAATTTCATGGGTAAGTACCCGTATGAGTTTTTGCCACGATTCGATTTCTTTTTCTTCCAATTCTGCATGAATATCCTGAAGAGAGACCAGGGTGAGTTCTTTACCCCTTAGCTTTAGCTGCGTGGCAATAATTGAAAGCTGCAGCAATTCGTCTTCCACAATTACTTTCGTCAGAACTTTATCGCCCGCTCTCATAGCCATAAGCTTCCGGGGGAGCTCTGTTTTGATTTGGGCTAAGTCATGCACATTTCTCAGGGTGTTTATCCGTAGCAGCTTTTTCACCGAATTATTAAACAAATCCACTTTTCCATCGGGATGGAAAGCAATAATGCCAATGTTAATATGCTGCACTACAGTAAGCAAATAGTTATGCTGCTCGTTTTTCTCGGCCCTGTTTTTCCTGAATTCATTGATGACTTCATTAAACTCTTTGTTGAGATTGCGAAACGTTTTTCCCAGGTGCGGATCGGTAAAAGTTGTGGAAAAATCGGAGTAGCGGATACTCTGGAAAAACTGTGTCAGTTTGCGGTTGGTTTTTTCAACAAAGTGAATCAATTCATAAACCTGAAATATGGCTATCGCCATTAGAATAAACCATGTAATCCTTAGGTTCTCTTCGCCGGCCAGAAATACTGTAAGGCTTATGACTATTGTTAGCAGAATAATTCTAAGAACAATCTGCAGACGGAAATTTTTAAAGATCATATTTTTCAATTCTCCTGTATAATGAAGCTCTTGTCAATCCTAACTCTTTGGCCGCTTTGCTGATATTTCCCCCATGTTTGTCAATAACCTTCCTGATCAACATCTTCTCGGTTTCCTGGATATTGGTGGTATTGACCACTGTTTCACTACTTTCGGCCTCATCTTTTTGGTTAAGGAAAAAGTCATTCGGCTGCAGGGTGTTGGCATCGCTCATAATTACCGCTCTTTCAATAGCGTGTTGCAATTCGCGGATGTTTCCTGGCCAGTCATGCGCCTCCAGGCGTTTCATGGCCGGCTGGGAGATGCGTTTTGAAGGCATGTTGTATTTTTTCCCATACACTTTTAGAAAGTGTTCGGCTAGCAGGGGAACGTCTTCCCTGCGTTCTCTTAGTGGTGGAAGGTTAATTTCTACAGTGTTAATACGGTAAAGTAAATCCTGTCTGAATTTTCCGTCTTTCACCATTTGATAGAGTGGCATATTGGTGGCACAGATCAGCCTTACATCAATGGGAATTTTCTTATTTGTCCCCAGCCTTACCACTTCTTTGTTTTGAATCACGCTTAGGAGTTTTGACTGCAGTCCCATAGTAAGATTCCCAATTTCATCCAGAAAGATTGTTCCTTTGGAAGCCACTTCAAAACGTCCTGCATGGTCTTCTTTAGCATCCGTAAAAGCTCCTTTTTTATATCCAAAAAGTTCGCTCTCAAACAATGATTCGCTAATAGCCCCCAGGTCAACCCCAATAAAAACCTCTTTATTCCTTGTGGAGGCTCGGTGTAATTCATGTGCGACCATCTCCTTGCCGGTGCCGTTTTCGCCCAATATCAATACATTGGCATCGGTGCGGGCCACTTTTTTTACATCTTCCATCACCTTTTCCATAGCCTGCGATTGCCCGATTATGCTCCCAAATTGGCTATCCTGATCGGAGAGTAGCACTTTTTGTTTGGACCTTAAATCTTCCAGTTCCACCTTTGATTGGCGCAACTGCAGGGAAGTGGTGATGGTAGCCAGCAATTTCTTGTTGTCCCACGGTTTGAGCAGAAAGTTGGTAGCGCCCTCCTTGATGCCCTGCACGGCCAGCTCTATATCGCCGTATCCGGTAATCAAGATAACAATGGCTGCCGGATCGATTTCCAGGATTTTACTCAGCCAATGGAACCCTTCCTTACCACTGGTGGCTCCCCTGGAAAAATTCATGTCCAGCAGAATGAGGTCGTAATTTTCGTTACTCATCAGGGTGGGAATGTTCTCAGGCTGTTTTTCAGTGTGGATGACATTGAAGTGTTGCTTCAGGAATAGTTTCGCAGCTAACAGAATGTCTGTGTCATCGTCAACAATGAGAATCTTTTGTTCATACTTATCGGCCATAGTTCAGAATATTGAAAGATAGTGTTTAATCATTTCCGAACGCTAAATTAATAAATGTTCGGAAACGGACAAATTAATTTAGTGTTGATAGGATTTTTTTTCATTTAGTTTTTGTGCAAAAGAATTTTTAAGGGAAGCTTTTATTGAGAGGATGATTACGCGAATTGCGGACCGTTCGACTTAAATTGCGATCTTGCCGTTTTTATTCCCGGAATTGAGTTGGAGTCATCTGGAAGAATTTTTTGAAATTCCGGGAACAGACCGTCAGATCGTTGTAGGCGTAATTCAGTGCAATATAGGTGACACTCAATTCCGGGTTGGCAATCATCATAAACGCGGCTTTTTCCATCCGGATGCGTGTAATGTATTGAAAAGGTGTTTCGCCCGTCAATGAGCAAAAAATGCGGGTGAAATGGTATTTCGAAAAACTGGTCACTACCGCCAACTCCTCCAGGGTAAAAGTCTTGTCAAGGTGCTTTTCGATGTAGTCGAGCGTGATGTTGAGTCGTTTGGTATATTCGTTGGGCATTTAAGTAATTAGCATGAGGCTTATTTGGTTTAGTCTTCAATAATATCCAGGCCCTCAATTCTTTGAAAATCCTTTAAGTTTATTGTTGATTCCTGTGAAAATTTCAAGTCTTGTTATAACTGATATAGAGAAGTCATATTTCTTTGATAAGCTGACAAACTTACTATTAGCTTTGTTCTTTTTCCTATAATAATCAATAAGGATAGAAGTGTCTATGAGAATATTTTCTTTGTCCATTTATCAAATTCTTCATTAAATTCTGTCAATCTTTTTTCCTCATCTTCACTCATTATGGGGCCATCGAGTAGTAATTCGGTTAATTCTTTCTTTTCCATGTTTAATGGCTCTGCCTTCAATTCTTTATCAATTTCTTTCTTGATTGATTCCTTT
>JAIPBX010000056.1 GCA_021738485.1 Bacteroidales bacterium
ACCATTTGGTCGGAGCGGGTCGATGTGCCTATCATCAAACAAAAAATGGGGTCCGACCCGGCTTCAGTTGCCTATGATACATTGCAGTCAGCTATTTCCAGCAACCACGATGTGGCTATTATCGATACTGCCGGTCGGTTGCACAACAAGAAAAACCTGATGAACGAACTGGCTAAAATTAAAAAGGTAATGAAGAAGCTTGTACCGGAAGCCCCGCAAGAAGTGTTGCTTATCCTCGATGCCTCCACGGGCCAGAATGCGATACAACAGGCCAAAGAATTTACCTCGGCAACAGAAGTAAACGCCCTGGCTTTAACTAAGCTCGACGGCACCGCAAAAGGAGGGGTGGTAATAGGCGTCTCGCACCAATTTAATATCCCGGTAAAATATATTGGTATAGGAGAAAAAGTGGAAGACTTGCAATTATTTGACAAACGAGCTTTCGTGGATTCATTGTTTGGGGATGATGAAAAATAGGTAGTGTATTGAAAGCAAAGCAAAATTATCATATAGGTTTAGTCACTTTAGGATGTTCTAAAAATCAGGTCGATTCGGAATTTCTTGCCGGTAGATTCAGAGCTTCAGGATTGGAAGCTAACCATCAAATCAACGCTTCGTATACTGATGCAGTTATCATTAATACGTGTGGTTTTATATTGGATGCCAAGGAGGAATCTATCAATACCATCCTGGAATACATTGAACTGAAAAAGGAGGGGAGCATCGGGCAGGTTTTTGCTATGGGATGCCTCACCCAACGCTATCGCAATGATTTGCAGAAGGAGATCCCTGAGCTGGACGGTATTTTTGGTGTGAATGAACATGAAAAAGTGGTTGAAGCTGTGGCCGGAAAATACAGAAAAGAGCTTGTCGGAGAGCGGGTCTTGACTACACCCTCCCACTTTGCTTACCTGAAAGTATCGGAGGGTTGCGATCGTACCTGTTCTTTCTGTGCTATTCCTTTGATCAGGGGTAGAAATGTTTCCAAACCCATCGAAGAATTAGTGAAGGAAGCTGAAAACCTCGCTGCCAAAGGCGTTAAGGAGCTCATTCTTATTGCCCAGGACCTTACCTATTATGGCCTGGATCGGTACAAAAAACGTATGCTGGCACCACTGCTCAAGGAGTTGGTACGCGTCAACGGTATTGAATGGATTCGTTTGCATTATACCTTTCCCGCCCAATTTCCTATGGAAGTACTCGCAGTGATGCAGCAAGAACCTAAAATCTGCAACTATCTTGACATCCCGCTGCAACACATCAACACCCAATTGCTGCAATCCATGCATCGGGGTATAGACAAAGAAGGTACGCTTGCGCTGATTAATACTATTCGTAAAGAGGTGCCCCGGGCGGCCCTGCGTACTACCCTTATTGCCGGTTATCCCGGAGAAACGGAGCAACAGTTTCAAGAGCTCAAAAATTTTGTAAAAGACATCCGTTTTGAACGCCTGGGTGCATTTCCATACTCGCATGAAGAAGACACCCCTGCATACAAGTTTCAGGACGATGTGCCGCAGGAAATAAAAGAGCAGCGGGTATCCGAATTAATGGAATTGCAGCAGGATATTTCCCTGGAAATGAATCGGCAAAAGACCGGCAGCACCATGAAGGTAATCATTGACCGGGAAGAGGAGGAATATTATATCGGTCGTACCGAATATGACTCTCCGGAGGTTGATAATGAAGTATTGGTTACCAAAGAAGTTGCCCTGGAAACCGGCACTTTCGCTACCGTGAGAATAACTAATGCCGATGCTTTTGATCTCTATGCGAAAGTGGATATGGAATCCCGTTAAATATTTGTAAATTTGGATGACAAACCAATCATCAAATTATGAAGTATTCAGTTGCACTCTCAATTCTGATATTTTTAAGTCACCTAACATACGCCCAGGTGCAGAAGAATCAAAAAGACGAGGATGGCTTAAAACAGGGGTTTTGGGTCGAAAAAATGAATCGTTATGATGCCAAAGGGAAATATGTGGATGATCAAAAAAATGGCCTTTGGCGGATTTATTGGCCCAAAGGCATCATCAAAGAAATCAGGGAATATGATCACGGGATTAAAGACGGAATCCGGATAGTTATTGATAAGCGGGGTTATTTCAAACTGGAACAATATTATAAAAATGGGAAACTGGACGGGCCTTCCAAGAAATATACCTATGGCGGACGGATGAAGGAATATGCTGAATATAAGCAGGGAAAGCTTCATGGCCTGAAGAAAGATTACTATGAGCGCAAGCGTGGCCAACTCATGGAAAAATCTCATTATAATATGGGGCTAAAGCATGGTAAATCGGTGTGGTTCGACCGCAAAGGGAATAAAATAGCCGAGTATAATTATAAAAACGGGGGCTTCGATGGGGAGCAGAAGACCTTTTATCCTAACGGACAGGTAATGACCATCGAACATTATGAAAATAATGTACAGATAGGAGATTTTAAAGAATTCTATAAAAATGGTGCCTTAAAGAAAGAAGGTCAGTATAAGGTGGGTAAAAAACACGGGAAGTGGAAAATTTATTCAGAAGACGGTAAAGTTAAAGAAACCATGCGTTATAAAGCAGGGGAGAAAAAATAAGTGTGATTTATTACTTAAAACGTATGAAAAAGTTAAGGAATCCTTTTACAGAGTTAGACGGTTATAATTGTTTTGGATGCAGTCCGGCGAATGACATAGGTTTAAAGCTGGATTTTTATGAAGATAACGGCGAAATTGTCACCTTTTGGCAACCCGGGCAAGATTATGAAGGGTGGTTTAATATTCTTCACGGAGGAATACAAAGCACAATCATGGATGAACTGGCTAGCTGGGTGGTTTTTGTTCAGTGTAAAAGCAGCGGGGTGACGGCCAATTTGAACGTTAAATTCAAAAAGCCCGTTTCCACATCTAATCAAAAACTTACCATTCGCGGCCATCTTGAAAAAATGGTCAAACGCATCGCTAAAATTAAAGTCGCCTTATACAACAGCGAAGGGGAGTGTTGCACAGAAGGCTATGTGGATTATTACGTTTACCCGGAAGAAATTGCCCGCGAGCGTTTTTATTATCAAGGAGTAGAGGCCTTTTATGCTGAGGAATAAAGGTGGGTAAAAAAATTTGGGAAACTCTTACCAGCGAAGTCAAAAGTAATAATCGCAATACAGGTTTAAAATGCTTTACGCAGGCTTACCTTGATATCTACTCCTGAAGCACTGATCTTATCCAACTCCGGAGCATCCGGGTCGGGATCGGACACCTCGAAATCGGCAAAACGGAAAGAAACCCCAATGTTAAGGGATAAGCCTTTTTCTGGATTTAAATTTAATAACATTCCGGTTCCGACATGGTACCCGGTAGAATTGTCATAATACAGGGTTTTCAGCTTCTCGCTGTTTTGCTTTCGTACCAGCTTTCCCGGAAAATGGTAGTCCGGTCCTGCATTAAAATACAAGCCGGTCAGGATTTTTTTGTTGTTGGCCGGAATAAGGTATTGTAGATCAGCTTTCACCGTTTTTCGATTAAAGACCGCTGAAGAACGGTTTTTGAAACTACTTATATTCTGTACTTTTTCATTGAAAACAAGCTGGTAAACGCCATAGAAACCCATTGAAATTTTTTCGGAAAACTTATATCCCACTCCGGCTTGCAAGCCAGTTCCTCCTCCGGGATGGTAATAGATTTTTTCAGAAGTAGGGATGTTGATATAGGCGTAGTTCACACTTAAAGTTTTAAAGCCTACACTTTTTTGTAGAGTGAGCTCGGTAAAGAAAGGTTTCTCCTGGGCGGAGAGAACACCTTGAAATCCGATGGCGAAGAGTATCAGAAAGCCTGTTTTTTTGACCATAGTTTTATATTCACGTTGTAAATAATTAACAACAATAACCCAAAAAAGATTTTTTTCCAAATGTTTTAACGCCTTCCTTTGTGAATGATAAGATTAACGAAAATACCCTCCGCGTTATGGATGAGGAAGGCATTCATGTTCTGGCATTGCGTTGCGCCGGGTTTAATAATGTAGACCTGGAAGCAGCGGAAAAGTATGGCATAACTATTCTTCGTGTTCCGGCCTACTCCCCCAGCGCTGTTGCCGAGCATGCCCTGGCCTTAATTTTAACACTCAACCGCAAGGTTCACAAAGCCTACAATAGGGTGAGAGAAGGTAATTTTTCACTAGAGCGCCTCACGGGATTTAACATTAGTGGAAAAACCGTAGGGGTAGTTGGTACCGGTTCCATAGGTCAGGCTTTTATAAAGCTTATGAAAGGATTTGATGTGAACACGGTGGCTTACGATCCCTATCCCAACGAAAAGCTTAAAAAGCAAGGTGTGGAATATAAGTCACTGGAGGATTTGCTATCCGTATCCGACATTATATCCCTGCACTGTCCTTTAACCCCCGATACGTACCAACTCATCAACAAGGATACACTAGCTAAGATAAAACCCAGTGCTATGCTCATAAATACAAGCCGCGGGAAGCTTTGGAGCAGATCGCCAGAACCACCCTGCAAAATCTGAAGGATTACCGGGATGGGGTTAACCTGGCAAACCAGGTAAGCGCCGCACATTTCAGAAGTGCATGAGAAAGAAGGAATTTCGAAAAACTCTTTGACAGAAGCCAGCTTGTTAAAATCGGGTAAACTTAAAGAATGAAAGAAGGGGCCGTCCATAAAGCCTTTTAAGATGATATTCAGCAATTTTTACCCTTAAATTCCCTAAAGGGAAATTGCTGAATATCACTTAGTTTCGTTTTTTTAATTCGACTTTACCAAGATACTTTTATTGTAAATATTCACCTTTTTGGACGAACCCTAACATTCGGGCCATGCAATCAACACTGCAGAGGTTAATCAAAACGTCTTCGTTTTGACCAGGAATTCCTGAAGCCTCTGGCTTCTGCATACTACCTACAAGTACTCATTTCAAAAGCCGTGACCCGTCATAAACCCCAACGTTTCATTTATTATCGAAATCTGGAATCTGGAATTTCACCTCACTCTTCCCAGTTTTCATCTTTAATAAAACCGCCGGATTCTGTTTAATAGGCAGAATCCGGCGGAGATTAGGATTTTTGAAAAGGCCTTACTTAAGCACCTGTACTTTTTTGTTTATGATACCTGTCTCGCTATGCAAGCGCAAGATATAAATGCCTCTGTCGACATTACCGACGTTTAATTTATTTTTATAGTCGCTGGGTTTTGTGACTTTTATAACTTTTCCGGTAATACTAACCAACTCAACCCTGGTGAGCTTAATCGGTGCTTGAATTGTGATTTGTCCGGAACGATTTGGATTGGGATAGATTTTCACTCCTTCCGATTGATTATCCAAATTATTCGTTGTATTGACGCCCACGGAGATATAATCTTCTTTTACCTCTGTATCCGAGCCTGCCTCATTTGTTGCCACCAGTTCTACCGTATAATTACCTGAATTATGGTAGGTGACAGTGGGGTTTTGCTCATCGGAAGTGGCCGGATCGCCTCCTTCAAAAGTCCAGCTCCATGAAGAAGGGTTATTGGAAGATAAATCCGTAAACTCTACCTGTTCTCCTTCAATAATCAAAGTTTGGCTCGCTTCAAAATCCGCTTCAGGAGGAAGATTGGCTGCTTCACAGCTTAGTTGAGCTTCCCAGCCGGGCTGGTTTACTGATCCGTCTGAATGGAATTCAAAAGTCAATGCCCCGGAAGCATTTGATGCCGCGACCGTCCCCGGAGAATCTGTTCCGCAGTATGTACCTATTAATTCACCGGAGGTGGATTCTCCGTCATAGATTTTCAGCCAATCGTAATTGCAATTGGCTTCCGCTTCCACACTGAAAGACAGAAAATCTGCTGCCAATACGGCATTATCCTCTGCCGGATAAAAGGTCATGGTATAATCCGCGTCATCGGAATAATTTTCATCGGGACCACCGTCGTCATAAAACAATCCCTGGCAGGTCGTTACGGTTTCATTTGCCATGTTAAACAGAGCTGAGGCGCTGATATAACCCTCTTTGGTAAGGGTTTCCTCATTGCTTCCTTCACTAATGGTTAAAGTAACATCATAAGTTCCCGGTTCTTCATAAATAACCACAGGATTCTGTTCATTGCTTTCAGAGGGCGTTCCTCCCTCAAAAGTCCATTCCCAGGAAGTGGGGTTCCCGCATGATTCGTCGGTAAACTGCACTTCTGTGCCTATTTGTACATTGGTGTCGCTGGCTGAAAAGCCCGGCGAAAAGCCTAGCGGAGTTAACTCTACATCTTCAATGACTGAGCTGTGGTTTTCCATAGTGATGCCTTCTATGGTTTCATTTTCATAACATTCTGAGCTAAAAGTAATATCGAATGTTCCTTCTTCAATGGGACGATAATAGTTTCCCACCGGCATTGACGTAAATACCGAACTGTTGTCTTCATCGTGTTCCTCAACAAAGACTTCAGCCATAACAGGCTCGCTTGTTTCCGCATCTGTGACCACCCCACTGATTCCATAAGTTGCCTGCTCCATATAATTCAGGAAAGAGCGGTAATTATATTCCCAATGGCTATCCAGTTGACTCTCAGGTAACAGTTTGTTTTGAGATAGCTCGATGGTCACTTCACGGCAACGCTGAAAATAATTCATATAGTCCTGACGCCCGCCGCTGACGCTATACCAGTCATATCCATTGGTCACACCGTCATTAAACTCGTTCATATACCCTGAGGGGCTATAAAGCTGGGCCGTGTCGGCATATTCATGGCTGATAAACTGATACCAGTTATGGTCGGCATGATGATGTTCCCAGGTATCCCAGGGATAGTTAACTACTTCAGCACCCCCATGCATATTGGCTGACATTACGAGGTCATGCTGGTCCGCAAAGTCCATAAAAGCTACTGTTTCGGGTTGCCACTCGTTTCCATCAGGGTGCTGTCCGTCGTCAGGGTCCGGGTAGTTTCTGTTAAGATCCACCCCGTTGGCGTTGTAACGGGTTGCTCCGTTTACAGTGTTATTTCCCCCGGCATAGGTTCCATCAGGGTTGGCATTAGGATTCACGTAAATTTCCATATTATCCACCAGGTCGGTAATACGGTCATTCTCCCCATAGTTGGTTAAGAGGTGATCGATGTAACGCAGCATTAATACATAACCGGCTGTTTCGTCACCATGCATGGTCGAAGTGTAGAAAAATTCCGGTTCATTTTCGTCTTCATCGAGATTATCAGAAATCTTAGCCACCAATAGCTTTCTGCCCTCCACAGTTGTACCGATAGTATCTACCTCGCACAAGTCAGGATAATCCGTTTCAAATTGATTCATCATATCGACATAGCCCTCATAGGTGGGATATTCATCCCAGTCGTACACTTCTTTATCATGAGGTGACCACATCTCCGGCTCGATAAGTTGGGAAGGATTATAAAGTAAAGTATAGTTCAGTCCTAATTCCTTGAATTCAGCAAAGCCCTGTGCATTGGCATAAGCATAGGCCCAATTATCTTCAATGGTTTTATCTATGCTTATAAAATTAGCTGCTTTGGTTAGAACTTGCTTTTGGCCGTTAAATTGAAATTTAAAAAAAACTTCCTTCCTGGATTCCAGAATTTCCCCGGCATCCCTGGGGTTTTTCTTATATTGTGCTTTTAAGCTGAAAGCCATCAGCAAACCCATAAGAGTAAAAAGTAGATACTGCTGTCTCATAAATTATTTTTTGTTCCGATAACGTGTGATAGACATTCTGGCGGCTCTAAAAGTTGTATTAAACCCCGAAATCTTCTATAGCTTTCTTTATTTGATTATTCACACTTTTGTTAACTTTAACCAGTGGCAGCCTTAAATTGTTGCTCACCAGTCCCATATTATCAAGAGCTGCTTTGATTCCGGCCGGATTTCCATCGGCAAAAAGGGTTTCCATCACATTTTTTAATTGATAATGGTTTTTCCGGGCTTTTTCAAAGTCATTATTCAGGGCATGGTTAACCATTGCCGAAAACTCCTTTGGGAAGGCATTCGCCGTTACGGATATCACTCCGTTAGCCCCGAGGGCAATCAAAGGCAGTGTCAGGCCATCATCTCCCGATACAACGGCAAAATCTTCGGGGCGTTCCTGGAGTATTGTTTCTATTTGGGCCAAATCTCCCGAAGCTTCTTTAATCGCGACGATATTTTCGATATCATAAGCTAATTGCAATGTGATATCCGCCGGAATATTAGAACCGGTACGGCCGGGCACATTATACAAGATGACCGGCAAAGAGGAAGCTGAGGCAATATTTTTGAAATGGTTATACAACCCTTTGGGCTGGGGTTTATTATAGTAGGGAGCAACGGAAAGGATGCCGTCGCTTTTGCTTAAATTCAGCGATCGCAAATCTTTGATGACGTGTTCTGTATTGTTACCGCCTACTCCCACAACAACCGGAACACGGCCGTTAACTGTTTCGCATACAAAATCAATAACCGCATTTTTCTCATCGTGTGTTAGGGTAGCTGATTCTCCCGTAGTGCCGAGAGCTACAATAAAGTTTACTCCATTTCCGACAATGTGTTCGATAAGTTTTTCCAGGGAGCCAAAATCGATAGTCCCATACTTTCTAAATGGCGTGACAATAGCCACACCCGTGCCTTGAAATTTGTTTTTCATAATACTTGATTTTGATTGATTTGTTTGAGGTAATTTAGCGCTACATCAATAAAATGACTTAATTGCTCATTTTTCATCAAAAGTTGAAAATCAATACAATGAGCGTTTATCGAACTGTTTAGTCCTATTTTAAGCTTTGAATTAAATACCGCCGAGAGATAGTTTAAAGGGAATTCTTGTCCCGGATTGAAGAGCATCACCACATCATACGTTTTTTCCAGAAATTCGGATATCTTTTTTGCTTTAGGGATATGAACCAGGCTAATATCTCTGTTATCGAGGAAAAAATATTTCATTCCTGTAAAATCCTGCGGCAGATCCTTCCCGTTATGGTACGCGATGATATCAATGTTGGGGATATATTGCTTAAGCTTTTGCTCGGCCTCTATAAGTTCCCTGTGGTTTTTCAGGCCCTTTAGGTCCACCAAAAGACATATACTCTTTATGCGGTCAATAGGAAGCAATCGCAGTGCATTGTCGCTTTCCCGGCGCTTGTTTTTAAGGATATAATTTCCTATAAATGTTTGTAATACAGTCATTTAGTTTAAATATATCATTAATTGGAACACCGAAATTAATTCTAATTTTATAGATATTCAAGTAAGCAGCTGTCTAAACCATAACTTAAAGGAAGATGATTAAAACATATAAGGCATTTATAATTGTTTTTCCGGTATTATTTTTATATATTCATAGGCAAATAAGAAATAGCAGAAAATGGATAATAATATTCTAGCGTATTACATGCAAAAGCGCCTGGATAATGAAGAGAAATCTCAGCAAAGAGAACATTCCACAACGCGGACAGGTAGACCGTTTTTTACAATATCCAGGCAATATGGTTGTCCCTCACGGGAGATTGCCGCTGAGTTACAAACGCGGTTAGATGCTATCACCGGACCACAAAAAAAATGGAATATCGTAAACAAAGAGATTATCCAGAATTCAGCTAAAGAATTGGATATCAATCCTCAGAAGCTTCGCTACGTTTTTGAGGCACAGCGAAGGACAGCTATTGATGAAGTGATAGCCTCTATGTCTACACGTTATTATAAGAGTGATCGGCGCATCCGTAAGACGATCAGGGAAGTTATAGAAGATATCGCCGCCGGGGGCTATTCGGTAATCATCGGTCGTGGGGGCGTGGCTATCACCAATGATTTCCCCAATTCGCTTCATATCAGGCTTTTTGCGCCTCAGGAGTGGCGTTTGAAGAGCATTATGAAACGCTATAATTTCCGCAGCCAGAAGGAAGCTTTCAATCATCTGCGGTACGTGGATAAGAAACGTACCGATTTAATCGATCATTTCTCAGGAGGGAAGTTTAACTTCAATAAATTTGACGTTCAAATAAATTGTGAAACATTTTCACCTCCTGAGATAGCTGAAATTGTTACTTCAGCGGCCAAAACCAAAAAAATGGTTTGAGCAAGATCCTATCCACCTGCATTTTGAGGTAAAGCTTGTTGGAAGTAAGCAGGCAATTGGTATTATTTTAAATGCTAATTGCGAGTTACAGATACTTCAGCCGGTTTTTTCGCTTTCTCTTTTAACAAAGCAAAATCTATCACTTCGATCATATCCCTGATGTAATGGAATCGCAGTCCCTTAATATATTCCGGTTTGATATCTTCTATATCTTTTCTATTCTCTTCAGAAATAATGATATCCTTAATTTTAGAACGCTTAGCTGCCAGTATCTTTTCTTTGATGCCTCCTACCGGTAGAACTCGTCCCCGCAGGGTGATTTCGCCGGTCATGGCTACTTTGGTTTTTACTTTTCTTCGCGTAAAAGCCGAAGCCAGCGCTGTAAATATTGTAATACCGGCAGAGGGCCCATCTTTTGGTGTGGCCCCTTCCGGGATATGTATATGAACATTCCACTTTTCAAATTCTGCAGGCTTAATTTGAAGGTAATTCGAATTGGATTTCAAATACTCGAAAGCTATGGTGGCCGATTCTTTCATCACTTCACCCAGGTTACCGGTAAGGGTTAACTTGCCGCGGCCACTACTCAAACTTACTTCCACAAACATGATTTCGCCGCCCACGGCAGTCCATGCCAGCCCTGTTACTACTCCGGGTACATCGTTATCCAATTGCTCATCCCTGTGAAATTGAGGCGGACCTAGTATTTCATGAAGGTCCTGGGTTTGGATGCTTTTCCGGTAGTCTTTTTTGGTCACGATATGGCGCGCCTGGTTTCGGATGACTTTGGCCAACCTTTTTTCGAGATTTCTCACCCCTGATTCGCGAGTATAATCTTCAATAATTTTTTCCAGTACGGCTTTTTTAAAAGAGATTTGGTTGGATTTAACCCCCTGCTCTTTTAACTGTTTCGGGATAAGATGTCTTTTGGCTATTTCAGCTTTCTCTTCCATCAGGTACCCATTGACATAAATTACTTCCATCCGGTCGCGCAAAGCAGGATGTATCGTATTTAAAGTGTTGGCCGTAGCTATAAACATCACATGAGAAAGGTCAAACTCCGTTTCCAGGAAATTATCATAAAACTCCGTATTCTGTTCGGGGTCTAAAACTTCCAGGAGAGCTGAAGCGGGGTCTCCGTTAACATTGGCTCCGGCCACTTTATCGACCTCATCCAGGACAAAAACCGGGTTGGCGGTACCCGTTTTCCGGATGCTTTGAATGACACGCCCCGGCATGGCTCCGATATAGGTTTTACGGTGACCGCGTATTTCCGCCTCATCACGCAAGCCGCCCAGCGACATCCGAATATATTTTCGTCCTAACGCTTCCGCAATAGACTTTCCTAAAGAAGTTTTCCCGACACCCGGCGGGCCGACAAAGCAAAGGATAGGCGATTTCATATCCCCTTTAAGCTTCAGTACCGCCAGGTATTCAATAATCCGGTCTTTGACTTTCTCAAGCCCGTAATGATCCCGGTCGAGAATATTTTGGGCATTTTCCAAATCAAAATAGTCTTTGCTGTATTCATTCCAGGGTAAATCAACCAGGGTGTCGAGGTAATTCATCTGGATGCTGTATTCCATTGCCGCCGGATTCATTCGCTGCAGCTTGCTCACCTCCTTTTCGAAAATATTTCCGACGCGCTCGGGCCATTTTTTCTGCTTGGCTTTTTCGCGCAATTCTTCAATTTCATTCTCGTTGGTATTATCTCCCAGCTCTTCCTTGATGGTTTTCAATTGCTGGTTGAGGAAGTAATCGCGTTGTTGTTTATCCAGATCGCTTTTCACTTTGCTTTGGATATCATTTTTCAGATCAACCATTTGCATCTCTTTTGAGAGCGATTCCAAAGCTTGCTCGGTGCGATCCTGGATATTGTCTATCTCCAGTAGCTTTTGTTTTTCCTGAACATCGGTATTAAGGTTAGAGCAGATATAATTGACAAGGTAGTTCGAGCTTTCAATATTATCAAGAGTAAATGAAGATTCGGAAGGGATATTCGGGGATTTCTTTATAATTTGGTAGGCCATGTCTTTCATCGAAGACAGCAAGGCATCAAATTTTTCTTCATCGCTGGGTCCGGTAGCTCCCGGCATGCTTTCAACCTGGGCAATAAGGTAAGGCTCTTCCTGTACCATTTGATGCATCTTGAACCGCCGTCGTCCCTGAATAAGGATGGTGGTATTTCCTTCCGGCATGTTAAGCATTTTAATAATGCGTGCCACTGTGCCAATAGGGTAAAAATCATTAGCGCCGGGCTCTTCAATATTGTCGCTTTTCTGAGCTATGGCCCCGAGAGTT
Source organism: Bacteroidales bacterium (assembly GCA_021738485.1). Classification (GTDB taxonomy): domain Bacteria; phylum Bacteroidota; class Bacteroidia; order Bacteroidales; family JAIPAH01; genus JAIPAH01. Next base: position 12,330 of record JAIPBX010000056.1, read on the forward strand.
TTATTGCCTTTATTCACCTCTTTGATTAATTTGAGGGATTTTTCTCTGCCTACGGTAATCGGAGTAATAACCCCGGGGAAAAGTACTGCATTTCTGAGAGGTAATATCGGTAATGTCTCCGGTATCTCCTCGTTTTCTATCTCTTCTTCATCTTCCGTGGAAAGTACGGGTATTACTTCGGCCTCTCCGTTCATTTCCGAAAATCCTAAAAGCTCGTCGTTATCTAATGGTTTCATAAATTCTATCCTGACTATTTGCTAAATTATCATCACTCCATGACAATGTTCATGCCAAATCACAAAAATACTATGATTACGGATAAAGTGGCATGCTTCTCTACCAAATCAAACCTATCATGTTATATTGTCACCACTATCGCGATGGAAATTTTTCCGAGTTGTCGAATACATTTTTGAGGATTTCCTGTTCTGTTTCGTCAAAGGTTTTTCCTCTACGTTTATAAACAGCTTTAGCTACTTCTACGGCTTTCTCAAACAAGTACTGTTTGTAACCACTTTTACCGCCCCATGCAAAAGAAGGAACATAGTTTCGCTGGAAGCCTTCGCCAAACATATTCGCATTCACGCCCACCACGGTTCCGGTATTAAACATGGTATTAATTCCGCATTTGGAATGGTCGCCCATAATCAAGCCTATAAATTGTTCTCCTGTCTGTACAAAAGAACCCTGGGGATAGCTATACAGTCGCACTTGCTGATAAGTGTTTTTGAGGTTGGATGTGTTGGTGTCGGCCCCCAGGTTGCACCATTCGGCAATCACCGAATGACCTATAAAACCTTCATGAGCCTTATTGGTGTAGCCGAATATCACCGATTCTTCGAATTCCCCGCCGACTTTTGAATGAGGTCCGATGGTGGCCGGGCCATAAATTTTAGCTCCCATTTTAATTTTGGAATTGTTACACACAGCGACAGGGCCCCGTATCATGGCACCTTCCATCACTTCGGCCTCTTTACCGATGTACACCGGCCCTTTCTCTGCATTAATAAAAGCGCCGTTAACCTTCGCCCCCGGTTCCAGGAATATGTTTTTTTTCTGGAATAGGGTGTTATCCACGCGGGAAATTCTGGCTGATTTTCTTTTATAAGTCAGTAAATGAAAATCATCGGCTATTGCCTTATCATTGTATTTGAAAATCTGCCAGGGGTGATTGATTTTCAAATGTTCTACATTGCATGTAAAATAAGTAAAATCTGTTTTTTCACGATGATCGGCTCTTTTGACTTCTTCTGAGCTTACATCCTGCAGATTTACCACATCCTCAGCTAACATGCGTATAGCTACTATGTAGTTATCAACAACTAAAGCCTGCCTCGGCTCCAGTTTTTTTATGCTTTTTACAAGCTCAGAATTGGGCAATATCGAGCCATTGATAAGAATATTGTCATCGGATTTTCGGATAGGAAATTTTTTACTCAGATAAGGCTCTGTGAGAAAAGAAGCCTGCGTATTCATATAATGCTCCCACTTTTCCCGGATAGTGAGTATACCTACCCTGATTTCGGAGATGGGACGCATGTATGTTAAAGGCAGTAAATAGTCTCTGCGGGAATCATCAAATAAAACGATATTCATAAGCTCAAATATTTTTTTCAAAAATACTAAGCTTCGCTATCAATAACAAAAAAAGTCCTTTGCATAAAGGACTTTTTCCTGATGTTCAATCAACGCTTTATTTTTCTTTCTTCTCGTAATGCTTTTTATACTTGTTTTTAAACTTATCAACACGACCAGCCGTATCCACAAGCTTCATCTTACCGGTATAAAAAGGATGTGAGGTGTGGGAGATTTCCAGTTTAACTAAAGGATATTCCTGCCCATCCTCCCATTTGATTGTTTCTCTTGTTTTGGCTGTTGAACGGGATAAAAAGGTATAGCCGTTCGACATATCCTTAAACACAACCATTCTGTAATCCTTCGGATGAATGTCTTTTTTCATATCTTTTTCCTCTTGCTTATTTTCCAGTAATTTATTTTTTTCTCAAAACGGATTGCAAAATTATTGCTTTTGCTTTAAAATACAAATTCTTAAACCAATATTTTTAAAAGATAGCTTTAACCTCATATTACGATCGTTTATCCACGATACTCATGGCCTCCAGGAACCGCTGATTTTCTTCAAGTTCAAAAAGATCGGGGTATAAAAAATCTTCTTTTGAAGGATACCCATTTTCTGAGGAGTATATTTTTTTGAAAGGTTGTTTTTTGATCCGCTCTTTCGCTTCGGAAAGGCTTTTGTATCGCTCAAAATAGATGACGCTTAGTGGATTTATCGTGTGATCCTGGTCTTGCTTAAATAATACAAATCCATTATCATCATAAACCTCTTTGTTCAATAAAAAGACGGATTTGTAATAATCATAGTTATTGCGGTAGGTGTTGTGGTCAAACAAATCCTTATATTCTCCAAAATTCTCCTTCAAATTTTTCATCGAATAATTTTCCGGAATGAAGAGTTTGCTGATATTATGGCTGCTTTGGCCAAAATATGCCATCATGCCATGAACCAGATTTTTCAACTGAAGCTCATCTTCCCGGCCGCTTAGAAGGGCAGCACTTTTTTTCCTTTGTCTGATAACTCCGTTATATTTTTGGAAATACTTGTGCATGAGTTGGTTTTCCGGGGCTAATTCGTAGGTAAAAATGGTATCAGGGTTAGGGACCATTTCTCCGGTGAAAGTTATGCTTTTATGAATCTCCGGAATTTCAGTACTCATAAAATCTACCAGAGCAGGTAAAATTTTTTTGTTCGCCGAAGGATATCTAAAAATGACAGGTTGGTCAAATAACAAAGCCCTGATGAGATCGGTAAAGCCGGCCAGTGGATTATTGGCCGGTAAAATAGAAAGGTTTTTTTTACCGGGATGCGTAGGCTGTGGGGAGTATTTTCCAAAATAGTAAAGCAAATGAGCGTGTTTTAGATTCCCGGCAAAAGTGATAAAGGTGTTTTTTACCACCTCGGGTGCAAAAAAAGAATTCTCAGGATGGTGGTTGTAGATCAAATCAATGATTCTTTGCGAAGCGGTAGTGTTTGCTTTTTCGGGCTCAAATGTAAGATTTTTGAGCCTTTGTCCGCTAGCATTTAGTTGTTCAAACATTCTGCAAGCTTTTATTCTATTGTCACGGGCACCAGGCCGGAATTGTATATCAATTGCATTCTTCCTCCAGCTTCATTGGTATTTTCCAACTGTTGCTCCTTAATTCTGTAGATTGCCATTTGAGCATCTCCTCTGCCTACTTCCATTAAATCTTTATCCTCAAGCTCGATTTTCGTAGCGCCTGTTTCAGTGACGGTTTTGTTAATCACTCTACCTCCTTCATACCCTATCTGTAAAATGACAGCTTCATTCTCTGCAACCGGCGGTCCGTCCCACACTACATTATAATCGGACATCATATTAAAAGGGCCCGTATCCGGACTGAAGCTAATTTCATTCACATTAGAAAGTTGAAATTCATTGGTATAGATATTTCCGGTTTTGGAGGCATATTCGTAATAATTGGTATCTACAAAACCATTAAATTTAGTATAGTAAGCTGCCATGCTTGCCGCATCTCTTCTAAGCAAGGTGTCATTCACCCTTATCTGCGCACCTCCGTCTAATGCAATAAATTCTCCTGTTTTATCCTTTTTTTTAAAGAAAGCTCTTGCTACGGTTTCATTTTCCTGAGCATTATACTCCAATTCATAACCCTGGAAAATGTTCTTGGCATCGATTGATGTATCATCTTCCTCGCATGACACGAGAAACAACATTGCAAGGATTGAGGCTATAAGTACGTTTTTCATGGTCTTTATTTTTAATTATAATAAACCCCGGTTTTTCAACAACGGCTTCACTTTCGGTTCTCTTCCCCTGAATTTTTTATAGAGATTTTTGGGGTCGGCGATGCCATTTTTTTCCAGCACATTCTCTCTGAACTTTTCTGCCGTCTCTTTATCAAACAGTCCATTTTCCTTGAAAGCTTCAAAAGCGTCATTGTCGAGAACGGCCGACCACATGTAGCTATAATATCCGGCATCATAACCTCCGGCTATGTGACGGAAATAGGTGCTGTGATACCGGGGCTCGATTTCGGAAATTAATCCGGCTTTAGTGAGATACTCTTTTTCAAACTCCATAACGTTCAGGTTCTCTTTCGGTTCGCTGAAAGTATGCAATGCCATGTCCAGCATCGAAGCGGCAATAAATTCCACATTAGCAAAGCCCTGGTTAAAATAGGCGCTTTTTTCAATTTTATCGATAAGTGTTTCCGATATAGCCTCCCCCGTTTTGTAATGGCTGGCATACTCTTTAAGCACCCTGGGTTTTGTAGCCCAATGTTCCATAATTTGCGAGGGTAACTCAACAAAATCGCGGGCTACAAAGGTTTCGGGGTAAGTATTCTCTGCAAATAACCCATCGAGGGCATGGCCGAACTCATGAAACAATGTCTCCACCTCATCCAGGCTAAGCAGGGCGGGTTTGTCGGCCGTTGGTTTGGTAAAATTGCAGACTATCGTAGTCACCGGGTGAGTTTCATTACCTTCAGCATCCAGTGTATGCTCCCGGTAATCGCCGCACCATGCCCCACCGCGTTTACTGCTGCGGGGGTGAAAATCCATATATAAGACACCAAGATGCGACCCGTCATTGTCTCTCACTTCGAACGCTTCTGCATCGGGATGGGGGGTTGGTATCTCCTCGATTTTTTTGAACGTGATGCCATATAACTTATTGGCAGTCATAAAGGCCCCGTCGCGAACATTCTCTAATTGAAAATAAGGACGTAATTCACTATCGTCCAGGTCATATTTTTGTTTCCTGATCTTTTCGGCATAATACCACCAATCCCAGCTTTGCAAATCAAAATCTTTTCCTTCTTTTTCAATCAACTGTTGCATTTTATCACGCTCCTCTTTAGCCACGGGCAAAGCGGCCTCCCATACTCGTTCCAAAAGGTCATTGACGTTTTCCGGCTTCTTAGCCATGCGTGTTTCTAAGCGATAATCAGCATGACTGTTATATCCCAGTAGATTGGCTCTTCGGGCACGGAGATTAACTATTTCTTTCAGGATATCTTTATTATCATACTCATTGTCGTTATTTCCTCTGTGGGTATAAGCCATATAAAGCTTTTTGCGAAGATTACGCTGATTGGAGTATTGCAAAAAGGGTATCATACTGGTTTTTTGCGTAGTAAACACCCATTTATTATCGTAACCCTTTTTTTCTGCGGTTTCTTTCGCTGCCTGAATCACCGATTCGGGGAGTCCTGAGAGCTGTTCTTTATTATCCAGCACCATCTCATAGTTATTCGTTTCAGCCAGCACATTCTGCCCAAACTTCAGGGTCAAGGAAGAAAGACGCTGGTTGATTTCCTTCACCTCTTGCTGCTTTTCTTTAGGAAGGTTAGCTCCATTTCTTATAAATTGTTTGTAAACATTTTCCAGGATATAGGTTTGTTCCGAAGTCAGATCAAGCTCTTTACGTTTTTGATAAACGTGTTTCACTTTTTTGAAAAGTTCCGGGTTAAGCAAAATTTCGTCCCTATGCTTTGATAACTTCGGGGATATCTTTTTTGCTATGCTTTGGAGTGAATCGTTGGTATTGGCGCTTTCCAAACCATAGAAAATAGAGGAAACCCTGTCAAGCAGTTTTCCGCTGCGAGCCATAGCCGCTATGGTATTTTCAAAATCAGGTTCCTCCTGGTTATCTATAATGGCTTTGATAGCTTCATTTTGTTGTTTCATCCCCTTCTCAAAAGCAGGTATAAAATGCGCGTTTTTGATCTGATCGAAAGAGGGCACCTCATAAGGTGTTTCAAATTCACTCAATAATGGATTCTTCATCTCCTTTTTTTCTGCTTTAATTTGACAACCAGCAGTTAAAATTACTGTAATAACTGCAAGAATTACTAATCTTTTCAATTTCTTTCGGATTTATGTGATACTTTTAGTTTTGATGTTGGCGAAATTAGCAATTTGCTGAAATAAATAAAAACCATATTTTTATTCTTTGCTGATGATTTCTATTTGGAAAGAATTATAAAGTTTTTAACCATTCTAAATAAAATTAGTTAAGGCAAAGAATTGTCCAATCTTATATCTTTGTTACAAACCAAATTTTCTTATCATGAAAAAATTTCAAAATATCGACGAGATTCTCGATTTTGCCATAAATGCAGAACAGGAAGCCGTAGATTTTTATACCGATCTGGCCGAAAATGCCAACAATAAGGAGATGGAAAAAATTTTCAAGCAATTTGCTAAAGAGGAAATGGGACATAAATCGCGAATTATGAATATCAAAGAAACCGGTTCCTACAAGGCACCGAAAGAAGAAATCAGCGATTTGCAGATTGCCGATTACACTGTGGATATTGTGCCCACTTCCGATATGCGTTATGATGAAGCTTTGGTGGTTGCTATGAAAAAGGAAAAAGCCGCCTTCAGACTTTATAATGATCTGGCAAACAGGGCACATAACGATGAGATGAAAGAGCTTTTTCTCTCACTGGCTCAGGAGGAATCGAAGCATAAATTAAGATTTGAACTCGAATATGACGAATATGTCATGCGGGAAAATTAATATGTAGTGTATTTCGAATCTGAATAATATCGTTCTGTATCGAAAGGGATATGGTGATCTGACTTATGTATAGAGTTGTTGCTGAACTTAGGGAAAGAGAGAAGGAGCTTAAATGCCTTTACAAAGTTGCTGAAATATTAAGTAACGAAAACGCGGATCTGGATAAAGTTTTTCGTCAACTGGTGAATGTTATTCCACAGGGATGGCAATATCCCGGGATTTGTAATGCCCGGATTATTTTTGAAGATAACACCTATACCACCCCTGATTTTTTTGAAACAAAATGGGTTCAAACTGCGGATATTTTTGTAGACGGTAATACGCTCGGCAGGATTGATGTGTATTATTCCCGTTTTATGGATGAAGGCAATCCTTTTTTGCCGGAAGAGCAGAAGTTACTCAATATCATCGCCGAGCAAATATCTCAATACATATTCAGAAGGCGATTAAAAAATACCGTAAACTACCTGCGGGATAATGCCGAAAATACAGGCCGGGTACTTAAAGTTTGGGAGGATGAGCATTGGAAATGGCGGAATGAGATGGCCCGGAGCCTGGCCGAAACCATCGATTATTCGAAATATGATATCAAAGCGCTATATCTCATAGGCAGTACGAAGGAAGCAACAGCCGGTCCGGCCAGCGACCTGGACCTTTTATGTCATTTTCAGGGTAGTGAAGATCAAAAACGCATGTTAAAGGAATGGATAGACGGATGGAGCAAGAGCCTCGCTGTGATGAATTATAAACACACGGGTTATAACCTTCCGGAGGGGTTGATTGATTTGCATATCATCACGGATGAAGACATAGCAAAGAAAACAAGCTATGCCTCCATGATAGGAAGCTCCTTTAACTCAGCCCGGCTTTTAAAATAACTATAGAAAATAATAACAATGACCCATTGCTTTTTTGTCTCCGACCTGCATGGCTCAGAGTCCAGGTACCAAGCCCTTTTCAGGGAAATAGAGGATAAGAAGCCGGATATTGTTTTGATAGGAGGAGACCTTTTTCCGCATGGATATGATCTGAAAGGATCGGGGAAAGACGATTTCCTGGAGGATTTTCTTGTCCCCGAAGCCCTGAAATTGAAAAAGTACCTCGGCGAAAACTATCCTGAAGTGTTGATTATCCTGGGCAACGATGATGCCCGTTCCCATGAAAAGCGACTTGAAGAGCTGGAGCAGCAGCAACTTTGGAAATATATCCACAACAAAAAAGTAAGGTATGGAGCATTTGATATTTATGGCTACTCTTTTATCCCGCCCACACCTTTTGCCATGAAAGACTGGGAAAAGTATGATGTTTCGCGGTTTGTGGACCCGGGTTGCA
>JAIPBX010000057.1 GCA_021738485.1 Bacteroidales bacterium
TTCCCGGAAAAATCGACGATGAGTTTATTTCACATGTGCAGGACGAGCTATATCAGCAATTTGGTATTGGCCACGCTACCATTCAAATTGAGAATAAAAAAATTGAGGAGGAATGTAATACGGACTGCTAACCGCTGGCTGGTGGCATCTGCCTGAAATCAAAACCACGCTGCCCGGGATGTCGGTAATCGCCTATGTCCAAACCGGAGGGGAACAGCAACTTGCGCTTCCCACTATGGCAATTGTTTCCGCCCAGGGTAAGGACTATGTCTTTAAGCTGCAAAGAAGCGTTGCGAAGGAAGATGAATGCTGAAATAACTATGATTTATAGAAAACATTTCTTCATTCGTGCATTCGTGGCAAAAATTAAATGCCACGAATGCACGAATTTTTAATAAATATATCATCAACTATTCTCCCCCTTCTGTCATTTCCCCGACATTTTTCCTGCATTGTGCCACATACTTTTGACCCAAAAATCAGAAGGAAAGGAATGATTAGAGACAGCATAGCGGTTAGTGTGATTCTATACGTTTTCTGGCAAATCACAGAGAATTTTGGAGTGGAGGTAAGCCAGATGGAGACTTTTACCGGCTTCCTGTTTTCATTAAATGGAGCCACTACTTTTATCGCATTTGTTTTATTTTTCAGCGTCGCCGGAGTGCTTTTCTGCAAGACCCTGGCTCACCTTTGGTCGGGTGATTCCATGGTGAAGATTCTTATCTATGCTTTGCTGTTATTCTCTGCTGACATTGCTACTGCAGTTTTAAGTACAACCGCTTTTTCTTTCAGCATCCTGGCCGGCTTGGCTGAGAAAATTCTTTTTAGTTTGATCTACCTGTCCTTTGCCCGGATGAGGGCCCGCGAAAGTCAACTGGTGATTAAAGAGGCAAAGGTGGAGTCTAAAATTCAGCCAAGCTGTCAAAACGGAGCTAATTAATGAACGGTAAGCTCATAAGCAAATTTTCAAACTAACTTATTATATGTTTACTATCACATCCCGAATCAATTACCCGCATCCGGTCCGTCAAATATTTTTCTATTTTTGGATGAAATTATTTGAAAATGAAGGGTCGGTTTATTGTTTTCCTGTTGCTTTTATTGCCGGTGCTGGCGCTAAGTCAGCGACAAAAAGTGTTGGTGTTTCATTCGTATCATCAGGGCCTGCAGTGGACGGATAATGTGAACAAAGGAATTCAGCAGGCTTTTGGTCCGGTTGAAGATAGCGTGGAGTTGTTTTTTGAGTATCTGGATCGCAAAAGAAACCTAAGCGAGCCTTATTACCAGGAGTTGAAAAAACTCTATAACATCAAGCTGAATGATGAATCCTTCGATTTGATACTAGCCGTAGATAACGACGCGCTGGAATTTGTTGTAAAAAACCGGGAAGCATATTTTAGTGATGTACCCGTAGTGTTTTGCGGAATCAATAACTATCAGCCTGACTTGATTGAAGGTCAAACCAATTTAACAGGTGTTATCGAAAAACCGGATTTTAGTGCCACCCTTAACCTGATTCATGATTATCATCCCGAGGTAAAGGATCTTTTTATCATCAATGACAATAAAACCACCACCGCGATTGAGAATAAAAAATCGTTAAGCCGCATTGAGCCTTTATACAAAGAAAAGCTAAAATTCCATTTTCTTGAATCGTTGCCGAAGACTCAGTTTAGAGACACTATCAGAAAACTGGATAAAAACAGCGCCTTGCTGCTGCTAACCTACAACAAGGATAAACAAGGTGATTTTATTTCTTACCGCGAAAACCGTGAGCTAGTGCCGGATGATACGCCGCTACCCGTTTATACTACCTGGAAGTTTTTCATGAAAGGAAATGTGATTGGTGGCAAAATGATTAGCGGTGAAGACCAGGGTTTACGAGCCGGCAAAAGAGCTATCAAAATCCTTAGGGGTATTCCGGCTGATTCTTTACCCATTAATGAAACCAGCCTGAGCGAGTATGTTTTTAATTATGAGATGCTTCAGAAACACAACATCCAGGAGGATCGGTTACCGTCCGGTTCAGAGGTGCTCAATAAACCCCAAAGTTTTTATACCATCAATAAAAAATGGATCAACACCGGATTAATCGCCCTTGCGGTTGCTTTAGTCATCATACTGGTGCTGACCAATGCTATCATTCGACGCAGAAAAGCCGAGAAATCACTTATCGAAAAACAAAATCATCTGCAAAAAAATTACAGGTTTCAGAAACTAATGGCAGATGTCGTGGCGCTTCTGAACTCAACGAATGACTTCACAAAGGTTACAGATAAAGTCCTTCAGCTAATCACCGAGCATTACAAAACCGGAAAAGTTTCGTTGTATAATTTTAATGAAGAAGAGTCGATTGCCCAGGTAATCGGAACCAACGTGTCATCTGCCGGCAGAGGCATCACCGAATTGAAAGAAAAAGACTATCACAAGCTTACCCGGATTATTGATGAAGTTAGGAAAAACAACTACTTTGTCTCCTCTGACCTTTCCAACCTGACCGAAGAGGAGCATCAGTTTTATGAGAAGCGGGAGATTGGTGCCATTGCAATTTTCCCGGTAAGGATCGGGAACAAGCTTTTCGGAATGGCCGGTTTTGCCTATCCCCACCGTCACTATTGGGAAAAAAGTGAGCTGGAGGAAATCGCTACGATTGTCAGAATGATTGCCAATGCATGGGAGCGAAACATCCAGATGAACAAGCACCTGGAAGCGGAGAAAAAGCATGTAAAAGCAATTCGCATGGTTGAAAAGTCTTCCCGTCTGGCTTCGGTAGGTGTTATTGCTTCGGGTATCACACATGAGATTAATCAGCCGTTAAATGCATTACGCGTTACTGTTGACAGCATCAAGTACTGGGATCGAAAAAATGAAGGACAACTTCCCGATATCGTAAGAAATAAGCTGGAAACCCTGCTAAAAGGCGTGGCTCGTATCGATGAAATCATCAGGCATATGCGTGAATTTTGGGTTGCCCCGCATGCGCGGGATAAAAACAAAGAAGTTGATCTGACCCAAGCGGTAAAAAATGCCCACTCACTGGTGGAAAGACAAATTTACGATCACGGCATCAAAAGCGTGCTGGATATACCTGATGAAAAAACTATGATCCATGCCAGCTTTATCCAGATAGAACAGATTATTATCAATTTGGTGGTTAACTCCGTACATGCTCTTGATAATAAGGATACTAAAGACAAACGTATAATTATTTCAACTCGAGCAAAAGAAGACTGTGCTGAAATCGCGGTAAGTGATAATGCATCAGGAATTGATCCGGAGCTTGGGGATAAACTGTTTGATCCGTTCTATTCCACAAAGAAAGGCGATCAGGGGACGGGATTAGGCCTGGCAATTGTTAAAACGTTCGTGGACAGGCTGAAGGGGAGTGTTATTTACGAAAATAACAGCCTGGGAGGAGTTACCTTTACCATTACCATTTGTAAAACCAAAAAGAATGAAGAAAAGTGAAAGTTTTAATCGTTGATGATGACAAGCTCAGCAGGGATTCCATTGCTCAGTTTATCCAGGAGCAAATGAGCTATGATATCGAAACAGCAGCTTCCGGAGAAGAGGCTTTGGAAAAATACAAAGCCGGCAGTCCGGATGTGGTGGTAACAGATATGAAGATGCCGGGGAAAAACGGGATTACCCTGATGAAAGAGATAAAAGCGATGAATACTGAAGTCGAGGTGATTATCATGACCGGTTTTGGCGATATGGAATCGTCAATAGAAGCCTTGCGGGCCGGAGCGGCTGATTATCTCTTGAAGCCGGTGAATATCGAAGAGCTGGCAATGACCCTTGAGCGGATAGAAAAATACAACCGGCTGAAATCTGAGAACATAAAACTCCGGGATACAGTCCGCACTACTGATGAGCAGTTGAAGGAAGAAGACGCTAAGCTATTTTCCCTGCAGTCTACCCTGAGGCAGGTGACCAAAACCGGCGGAGTAGGAATCTTTTCATCCGCCATGCAAAATGTGGTCGATTTATCGGAAAAATATCACCGTGAACGTGATGTCCCTGTTATCATACAGGGAGAAACCGGCACCGGAAAAGAAATTGTAGCCCGCATGTTGCACCACGGAACCGAAGAATCAAGCGACCGGCCTTTTGTTCCTGTTAATTGTGCGGCGATTGCGCCTCAGCTTTTTGAGAGTGAGCTGTTCGGCTATGCCGAAGGAGCCTTTACCGGGGCACGAAAAAATGGAGCGGCTGGCAAGCTGGAGCTCGCTCAGGGCGGAACCATTTTTATGGATGAAATCAGCGAAATGCCCAAAGAGTTTCAGCCTAAACTGTTGCGCGCGCTGCAGGAACGTGAAATTTACCGCGTGGGAGGCAGTAAGACCATTAAATTGGATGTACGCTTTGTGTTTGCTACCAATCGCGACCTGAAGGAAATGGTAGACAACAACGAATTCAGGAATGACCTCTATTTCCGTCTTAACCTGGGACAGATAAAAATTCCGCCACTCAGTGAAAGAAAAGATGAAATTATTCCGCTTGCGCAGATGTTTCTTGAAAAGTACGCCATAAAACGAAAGAAGGCTTTTAAATTTATCGATGAGGATGCAAGGAAAGTGTTGCTGGAGTACGATTGGCCCGGAAATGTCAGGGAACTGCAGAATACCATTGAACGTATTGTTTTGCTATACAACGAAGAATCTGTAAAAGGACATCATTTAAATTATCTTACCAGGCAAGATATGGAAATCCCTGATCAACCGGGCGATCTTTTGGAATTGGGCAAGGTGAAACTTCCAGAGAATCACCTTCCTATCGAATATCTGGAAAAGGAAATCGTATCTAAAGCGTTGGAAAAATTCGAAGGAAATAAAACTAAAGTCGCAGAGTACCTGGGAATTTCGCGCAGTGCTTTGAGAAGTCGTCTGCGGAAGCTCTAAAAACGATCCATTTGGCCCACCTGTTCCATTTGGATCGGTACAATTTGCACAAACGATCCATTTGGAACACCTAACTATCAATAGATTAATGAGATGAACAAGTTAGCTTTTTGGGTTAAGGCACTGTTTGTCAAATCTTAATAATTATACCCATTATAAATAATAATTTCGCCCGCATCGTGGCATTTCTATTGACTGAGATAATGCACTGAAACGAAACTAAAACTACATACTATGAGTGCATTATTAGCTTTTCTACCAATTCTTGTCACCATTATTTTAATGGCAGGCTTTAACTGGCCGGCCAAAAAAGCCTTGCCTCTTGCTTTGCTTTTGGCAATAGGCGTTGCGTTTTTTCACTGGGATATGACCATTCAGCATGTGCTGGGATATACATTCTTCGGCTTCCTGAAAGCTATTGATATCCTGATTATCATTTTCGGGGCTATCCTTATTCTCAACACGCTGAAACTTTCAGGGGCAATGACTACCATTAACAACGGCTTTAGCGGCATAACCACCGACAGGCGAATTCAAGCCATAATCATCGGGTTTATGTTTGGTGCCTTTATCGAGGGAGCCGCCGGGTTTGGAACACCTGCCGCATTAGCCGGGCCTTTACTGGTAGGTTTAGGCTTTCCACCCTTAGCTGCCGCACTGGTAGCCTTAATCTTTAATAGTGTGCCTGTCCCCTTTGGCGCGGTTGGTACGCCGATATTCGGAGCCATGAGTACACTGGGTTCCAACATCGAAACGCTGGGTGTGGCTCCGGATTCTTTCATGATGTCGCTAACCCAGTGGATAGCCATTCCTAATGCCATAGCAGGCATTTTCATTCCGCTGCTGGGTTTGGCCATTATGACACGTATTTTCGGTAAAAGCAAATCCATAAAACCCGCCCTGGCAGCAGCTCCTTTTGCCATATTTGCCGGACTGGCCTTTATGATTCCTTACGTGCTTATTGCTACTATTTTTGGTCCTGAACTTCCCTCGCTGGTGGGAGCATTTATCGGCCTTGGGATTATCATATTTGCCGCTAAAAAGGGATTTCTTGTTCCGAAAAAGAAGTGGGATTTCCCGGAGGAGAGCACCTGGCCGAAAATATGGCGTTCCAACATTGACACCGGAAGCACCGGACAAGCAAAAATGTCGCTTTTAAAAGCATGGTCTCCGTACCTTTTGATTGCTGTTATTCTTGTGATAACACGTATTCCTTCTTTTGGGATTAAAGAATTTCTGGTAGATCAAACCTTGACGTTTCATAATGTAGCGAATATCTCCGGGTTGACTTATGCATTGAAATGGGCTTACCTGCCGGGAACAATCCCGTTTGTGCTGGTAGCGCTGATCACGCATTTTATGCACAAAATGCCTCTGAAAGATGTGAAGAAAGCCTGGAAACTTACCTTTAAACAGATTGGCGGTGCAGCTATCGCCTTGTTTGCTGGAGTAGGAATGGTACAGCTTATGCTTAATTCGGGTGTGAACGGTAACGGCATGGACAGCATGCTTACTGAAATGGCTGAGGCAGCCGCAGGGCTATCCGGGGCGGCATATCCGTTTTTTGCCACGATTATAGGGGCTTTAGGCTCATTTATGTCAGGATCTGCAACCGTATCCAATATTCTTTTCATGTCTTTCCAGTTTGAAACAGCTACAATCCTTGATTTCTCACAAGTGCTCATCACCGCTATGCAGGGCATCGGCGCTGGTATCGGAAACATGATTTGTGTGAACAACGTGGTGGCTGTAGCGGCTACCGTGGGTTGTATTGGAGCTGAAGGGAAAATTATCCGTACCAATGCTTTGCCTGCTTTTATCTATTATCTGCTGATCACGCTCATTGTGGGCATTTTAATTTATTCCGGTTTTGAACCTTTAATTTCTTAGAACGATGAAAAATTTACCAGAAAAATATCAAAATATATACAACCGGTTTTCCAAACGAATTGATGAATCCAGGTTGCTCACCGATCCATTGCAGACACTGGCTTTTGGAACCGATGCGAGCTTTTACCGGCTTATTCCCAAAATTGTGGTTAAAGCACACAATGCGGAGGAGGTGTCCTACATTCTTTCAGAATGCGATAAGGCGTCAATCCCTGTAACTTTTCGTGCTGCGGGAACCAGTTTATCCGGTCAGGCGATAACTGACTCTGTGCTGGTAGTCGCCGGGAATGACTGGAAAAAGCATCATATTCTGGATGACGGAAAGAAAATCCGCCTGCAACCCGGCGTTATCGGCGCCCATGCCAATAACGTGCTGAAACCTTATCTCAGGAAAATCGGCCCTGATCCGGCATCCATTAATGCGGCTATGATTGGCGGTATTGCCGCTAATAACGCCAGCGGTATGTGCTGCGGAACAGCCGAAAACTCCTATCAGACCATTGACAGTATGAAGGTAATCCTGAAAGACGGCACCTTGCTGGATACGGGAGATGAAAACAGCCGAAAGGCGTTTGAGCAGTCAAATGGTGATTTGCTGGATGAGTTAAAGCAACTCTCCTCTGACATTAAAGCAAATCACACCCTTTCTGAGCGGATTGCTCACAAATTCAAGATGAAAAATACTACGGGCTATAGTCTGAATGCTTTGATTGATTTTGATGATCCGTTTGAAATTCTGCAACATCTGATGATAGGTTCGGAAGGTACGCTCGGGTTTATTGCTGAGATTACCTACAAAACCGTAGACGATCAAAAGTATAAGGCGAGCTCTTTGATGACCTTCCCGGATATCGAAAAAGCCTGCCGGGCAGTGTCACGGCTAAAGAGTGAGCCGGTGCTTGCCGTGGAGCTCATAGACCGTGCCGGGCTCAAGTCTATGGAGAATGCCGACGGGGTGCCGGATTATCTGAAAGACTTGTCTGAAGGAGCTTCTTCCATTCTGGTTGAAACCACCTCCAACGACAGGGAAAAGCTTGATCTGAAAATTGAGCAGATAAAAAAAGCCATTAAAGATATCCCCACAGAAATCCCGATAACGTTTACAGATAAACCTGCCGAATATGCCAAGCTGTGGAAAATCCGTAAAGGACTGTTCCCTTCAGTGGGAGCCATGCGGGAAACGGGTACGACTGTAATTATCGAAGATGTGGCTTTTCCGGTTCCCAAACTGGCCGAAGCTACCCTCGACCTGCAGGAGCTTTTTTCAAAATATGAATATCATGAGGCTGTTATTTTCGGGCATGCTCTGGAAGGAAACCTGCACTTTGTCTTCAACCAGGATTTTAATGATGAGAAAGAGCTGGAGCGCTACAAGGCGTTTATGGATGAGCTGGCGATACTGGTCACGGAAAAATATGACGGCGCACTAAAAGCAGAACACGGTACCGGACGGAATATGGCGCCATTTGTGGAACAGGAATGGGGATCGGATGCTTACGAGATGATGAAGCGGGTGAAGGCTATTTTTGATCCGCAGGACATGCTTAATCCGGGTGTCATTTTGAATAATGACCCTCAGATTCATACTAAGAACCTGAAACCCATGCCCGCGGCTCATGAACTGATAGACAAGTGCACGGAGTGTGGATTCTGCGAGCCGGCATGTGTATCTCATGAGCTTACCATGTCGCCACGTCAGCGGATTACGGTTTACCGGGAGATACAGCGACTCAAAAAATCCGGCGAACAGCCTCATATTCTGGCTTCGCTGGTCAATGAATACGATTACCAATCGTTGCAGACATGCGCTACCGATGGGTTGTGTGCGATGAGCTGCCCGGTGGATATCAATACCGGCGATTTTGTTAAAGACCTCCGTCATGAATCCCACACTTCGCGTGATAAGAAAATGGCGGCTTACCTGGCTCCGCGTATGGATAAGGTTACCACTTATGCAAGAAGCGGCTTGAATATGGTGAATGCTTTCCATTCGGTTCTGGGCTCCGGAGCAATGGGAGCCATTGCAGGTGGAATGCGTAAATTATCGGGAAACAGGATTCCCAGGTGGAATAAATATTTCCCGAAAGGTGCTCCGAAGGTTAGGCCCGAGCCTGTCAGAGCGGAAAATCCCGACAAGGTGGTTTATTTTCCGTCCTGCATCAACCAGTCGATGGGAGTTTCTAAAGATTATGACGAAAAAGTACCGCTTACTGAAAAAGTGAAACAACTCCTGAAGAAATCCGGGTTTGAGATCATCTATCCGAAAAACCTGTCTAATCAGTGCTGTGGAATGGCATATTCCAGCAAAGGATTTAAAGAAGAGGGCAAGAAAAAGTCGGATGACCTGGAGCGAGCTCTTTATGAAGCCAGCGAAGGTGGAAAATATCCGATACTCTGCGATATGAGCCCCTGCCTGTTTACGATGCGTCAAAATATGCAGCCCAGGCTTAAATTGTATGAACCCATTGAATTTACATTGGAATACCTCGCTCCGAAACTGCAGTTCCAGCCGGTAGACGAAACGGTAAGTGTTTTTGCTGTATGCAGTGCTAAGAAAATGGGTGTGGATGAAAAACTGGATGAGCTGGCCGGAATGTGTGCCACAAAAGTGGTGAAACCGGAAACAAACTGCTGCGGATTTGCAGGCGATCGCGGATTTACGCACCCCGAGCTGAATGATCATGGCCTCAGGCATCTCAAAGAGCAAATTCCCGGAGAAGTGAAACATGGTTACTCCACCAGCCGGACTTGCGAAATCGGACTTTCGTCACACAGCGATATCTCATACAAATCGATTCTTTACCTGGTAGACAAAGTCACCGTTCCAAGGAAGTAGAAAGTCACACAAAGTCAAATCTCAGAAACTATAAATCAATGAAAAAAACTATGAAATTTTTAAGAATAAGTGTATTGCTTGTTTTTCTTCCCGGTCTTTTAATAGGTCAGAATGAAAGCAAATATGATGTAAGCATAAGTGGATTTATTTCGTCGGAAAGTATTTTTGATACCCGGCAAACCGTATCAGCACGTGAAGGAGACGTATTGCTCTTCCCTTCTCCTGTAAATGAAGATGCTAATGGAGCTGATTTGAAGGGACAATCCAGCTTCAACATGTTTAGCATCCACAGCCGCTTGCGCACCAGGGTAGCCGGCCCGGAGATGCTGGGTGCGCAATCCAGCGCTCTGATAGAAACCGATTTTGTGGGAAATTCCAATTCGGTGATGAGTATGATGAGGTTGCGCCATGCCATTTTAAAGCTGGAATGGGAGAAAACTTCCATAATGGCCGGACAATACTGGCATCCGATGTTTGTGGCAAGCTGTTACCCGGAGGTGGCTTCCTGGGGCGGGGGTATCCCTTTTGCGATTCTTTCCCGAAACCCGCAGCTAAGGTTTGGGTTTGACCTCTCTGAAAAGCTTTCGGGAAGCCTGATAGCATTAACGCAACGCGATTTTTCCAGTCCCGGCCCGATGGGAACTTCACCCGTTTATCTACGCAATTCAGGGATGCCTGAGTTTGACCTGAATCTGGAGTATCACAATAGCGGCTGGAAGCTAGGACTGGTGGCAGGATATAAAGAGATACTACCCAGAAAACAGGACCTGCAGGGTTTAAAGCTGGATGAAACGCTTGGCTCATGGCAGGGCAACGCCTACATACGTAAAGACTGGTCGAAATTCACTGCCAAAGTGCAGGGGCTGTACGGACAAAATATGTATAACTTTCTGATGATAGGCGGTTATGCCGAGTTTATCGATAACCAAACAGACCGCATCACCTATAGCAACAATGAAACAGCTTCTGTATGGACCGAATGGCTCTATGAAAAAGGCCGAATGACTTATTCCGTTTTTGGTGGATACTCGCAAAACATGGGTTTAACTGACAATCCGGAAGCAGAAAACGAAGTAAATCGTTACGGACGAGGTAATAATATTGATTATACCTACCGTATCGCTCCACGGATTACCCTAAAGGTGGAAAAATTTTTGATTATGGGCGAAGTGAGTTATAATGCAGCGGCTTACGGAACCGTTGAATCCGACGGACAGGTTACGGATACAGAAACAGCCGATAATGTAAGGGTTCAGATGCATTTAAAGTATAATTTTTAGGAAAAGGTCTTCCCGGGTTTTTAACAACCAAATCTCAATATATATTTCAGAAGGTATTCCTGCGAGGAGGGGAATGCCTTCTTTTTTTGAAGATAAAACAGGTGTGCACAAAGATTCTACTTCCCTGAATTTTTCTAATTTTATGATCACACAATCCATGAGCAAATCACCTTCTGATGAAGCTAACAAAAGAACAGCAAGCCATACTCCGCTCAGCGGGCAACATCAAAATCAACGCCGTGGCCGGTTCCGGGAAAACCACCACAATCATCGAATATGCCAAATCCCGTCCTGCCAAAAGCAAAATCCTTTACCTGGCCTTTAACCGGTCGGTTCGACTGGAGGCTATCAATAAATTCAGAAAAGAAGGCCTTACCAATGTCGATGTGGAGACCGCCCACTCGCTGGCGTTTAAACATGTGGTCAGGGGTTTTAATTATGTGGTGCGTCCACAGGGTTACAAAACCCATGAGATAGTTGACATCCTGGGAATTCGCGGTAACGGGGAAAAACATACCGAGTTTATTTTTGCCAACCACATCAATAAATTCGTGACCTATTTCTGCAACAGCAAAGCAAAGAAAGTTCAGGAACTCGACTATCTTCAAACCGTATCGGATACCAAGGCGCGTGACTTTGTAGAAGCTTTCTACAAATACATCGAAAAGAAAATGCGCCTTTTTCTCAGCAAAATGAATGAGGGGGAAATTGAAATCACCCACGATTTCTATCTAAAAAAGTTTCAACTTTCGCGGCCCCGGTTAAAGTATGATTACATCCTTTTTGATGAGGGCCAGGATGCTTCTGCTGCCATGCTGGATACCTTTTTCAACCAAAAAAGCACAAAAGTCATCGTTGGAGACACCCACCAACAGATTTACAGCTGGCGATACGCCGTAAATTCGTTGGAGCAGGCTGATTTCAAAACCCACAACCTAACCACCAGTTTCCGGTTTAATCCGGAAATTGCCAGGCTGGCTATGGACGTGCTGAAGTGGAAAGAACATCTTGAAATGCCGGTCAATATACCAATACGTGGAGCCGGAAAACACCAGGAGCAACGCTCCAGGGCCGTTCTTGCCCGTACCAACCTTGGTCTGCTGCTCAAAGCCATTGAATATCTGACCAGGAAAAACATCGAGCGTATCTATTTCGAGGGAAATATTCATTCTTATACCTACGCCGATGAAGGCACTTCTCTTTACGATGTTTTGAATTTGTATAACGGGAAACGCCGGTTGATAAAGGATAAGCTGATACGGGAAATGCGCGACATTAATGATTTGGAAGATTATATTGAAAAGACGGAAGATGTCCAGCTGGCCATGATGCTATACATCGTCAAAGAATATGGCAATGATATTCCGTCTATCATCAAGACGCTTAAAGAGTTGCACGTAGATAACGACGAAAAGGATAAAGCGGAAATTATCTTTACCACCGTTCATCGCTGCAAAGGAATGGAATACGACACGATTCAACTGGTGGATGATTTCATCACCGAAGAAAAGCTCGAAAAAATCATCCGTGAAGTAAAAAAAGAGCATATCGATTACTCCAGGCTGAATGAAGAAATTAATCTCCTATATGTAGCAGTTACACGCACCAAAAACACGATTCATATCCCCGAAACCCTTTTGCCTGCTGATTACTCTCCTTCCAAAAAAATCAGAGTCATCAAAGCGCCTGAAGAAAAAGAGAAGAAAGAAAAAGCAGCGCCTTCCTATTCTGAACCCGAATTGAACCCACCACCGAAAAATGCCCGGCAAAAATCCTACTCTGGCGAGGCTATGCGCGAAACCTATACGTCAGCCTACAAACACTGGACAGAGAAGCAGGATGATGAGCTTGCGGTAATGTTTTGCGAAGGAGCGAAAATAAAAGAGCTGGCGGAGCATTTCGGCCGGACAACCGGCGCTATCCGGGCCCGAATCAAAAAACTGGAGCTGAGAGAAAAGTATGTGTTTTAGGAAAATATTATTCACTTTTATTGATTTATTGCAAGCATCTTTGTATATTTAATTGCTGAAATTATTCAAAAACCAACCCTATGAGACCACTAATCGCATTACTTTTAATGACAGTATTTAGCCTGTCACAAGCTCAAAACGGATATCAGATTACCGATACATCGAAACAATGGAATACCGTTTTTGGCGGGACTGTTGTTTTTGCTGTTTATGACATATCGGAGACAAGGATAAACAAAATCGGGAGTCAGGTTGAGATGAATGGGCAAGAATATTTCTCCGTTCTGGAGTCGGATGATTCTGCCCAGACATGGTATGGCTGGGGATATTTACGCGAAGATACAATGAATCAGCAGGTTTATTATTATACGCCTGATGATGGAGAATGCCTTCTCTACGATTTTAAACTGAATGAAGGAGATACCGTGACTATCAACAATCCGTATATGAATGTTTGGGATTATACGATGGTCTGCGATAGTATTGATTTTATCACTGTCAATGGAGGGATGAAAAAGCGGCTTTTTATGAAAGGTGTTGCAAGAGAATATTATTCAGACGTTTGGATTCAAGGAGTCGGCAGTACCCATGGCCTACTGTGCAGCGGGATGACACCGCCCGGTGGGCACAACGAACTACTTTGCTGTTCCCAAAACGGCGAATTACTTTATGAAAACGATCGCTATCACTCCTGTTATGAGGAAGAAGCTTATCCTGATATCGCCACTGATAGTTACGACACGGCATACATCAATACTTACTACGAGTTCCAGATGGAATACACCAACAACCCATACGACGATCCCATAAGTTGGGATCCGATCGCCCTTCCCAACGGACTTGAGATCAACGAAAATACTGGATTGATTTCCGGAATTCCGACTAACCCAGGATCACAGGCTTGTATCATCACAATCAAAAATGATTTGATTGGCTCCCGAACCGATTTCATTGATAAAGATTTGGTTGTGGTGAATTCTACGAACACCACGTTAAATCAAAAACAAAAGAACATTACCGTTTATCCCAATCCGGCTGATGAACAGATTAAAGTCGAAATGCAAAATCATCAGGACGCTAATTATGTTCAAATTTATGAACCTTCGGGACGAATGCTTAAGCAAACGGAAATCATCCAAAACCCGGCAAAGATAAACTGCAGCAAGTTTTCATCCGGGATTTATATCGTGAAGGTTTTGAATAGAGAAAACCGAACCATAGTCAACCGAAAAATTGCGGTTAGATAATTTTTTGAGCTAAGTCTTAATAGCTGCAGCGCTAGTCAAAGCAAATTATATCACTGATTCAATAGTGAAAATCTGTCTAAACCGTCCAATATGTCTGCTATTGGATAGGACACAATCTCCGTTTGTCATCAACCATAGCGATTTTCAAAAATAATCACCCCAATTGTCATCTTGCTGACATTTTCCCCTTCGGATTCGATCTAATTTTGAATCAGTTTAAATAATAAAAACACAATTATTCTATGAACACTAAAATGTTAAAAAAATCAGCAGCATTGATTACCGGAACATTAGTAGCCGGATCATTTTCTGTATCAGCGAACGCCAACCAGGCCAATCTTTTTGAATATGAGAACCTGGGATCAGGCGCGGAACTCAGAAGCGAATTAATTGAGATGAACAGCGCCCGCTACAAGACTTTCGAAATGAAGTGTGGCGGTGACAGTGATAAAAACAGCAAAACCTCTGAGGCCAATTGCGGCGCTGGGGATAAAAAAGCTGAAAAGAGTGACTCGACCAAAAAAGCGAAAAGTGCCGAAGCGAAATGCGGAGAAGGCAAATGCGGTGGCGACACCAAAGAAGCCAAAAAAGACACAACCAAGAAAGAAAGTAAAGCAGCGCAATCGAAGTGCGGACAAGGAAAATGTGGGGTAGAATAACAGGGTTGTGTTCTAACCGGGGTGTGGCCTTCGGGCCGCCCCGGTTTATCCCATATTGTCGAACCAAAACTGAAAATCAAAATGAATACGAAAATAGGTATCGGATTAAGAAGAGAATTTGTTGATGAACTGGTGCAGCAAAAACAGCTGAAACCCGACTTCATCGAGTTGGCCCCCGAGAATTGGATGAAAATGGGCGGATACTGGAAGAAGAAATTAAGGCAGGTAACCGAAAAGTATCCGGTAACATCCCATGGACTTTCCCTTTCACTTGGCAGCCCTGAAGAATTGGACTACGATTTCATGAAGGAGTTGAAAAAATTCCTGGAAGAAAATAATGTACAGATTTTCTCAGAGCATCTTAGCTACACCAAAACCAACAACGCACACATCTACGACCTGCTGCCGATTCCTTTCCGCGAAGATGCGGTAAAACACGTGGCAACGCGTATTCGCGAGGCGCAGGAGCTGTTGGGTCGAAAAATCGCGATAGAGAACGTTTCGTATTATACACCTGTCGATGCCGAAATGGATGAAGCGGAATTCCTGAATGGTGTGGTTGAAGAAGCGGATTGCAACCTGCTTTTGGACGTCAACAACGTCTACGTCAATGCGTTCAACCATAACTACGACGCCCGCGAATTCATCAACCGGCTACCGCTCGATAAGGTGGCTTACATCCATATGGCCGGGCACGAGAAGGTAGAGCCCGATCTCATCATCGATACGCACGGCGAAGCCATTATCGACCCGGTTTACCGGCTTTTTGAATACACCGTTAACCGGATGCCCGAAGTTCCCGTTCTATTGGAACGTGACTTTAATTTCCCTGAACTGGAGGAATTACAACAGGAGATGAATAACCTGCGAAACATCACTGAAAAGGCCTGGAGGAAAGAAAATGCGAACACTCGATAACTATACCGAAAAGCTTCAGCACCGGATGACCGAATATTGCCGAACGGGCAGTCCGAATTTTCTGCCCGGAACCAACGGCAAAGGTATGAAGCATTACCGGCGGCTTTCTTTCAATATTTTCAACAACACGCTGGAACAGGCGTATCCTATCACTCAGGAGTTTTTGAATGAGAAGGAGTGGATGGAACTAGTTGACGGATTCTTTTCCGGACACGACTGCCAAACACCGCTCCTGTGGCAAATGCCCTATGAGTTATACACTTACGTGGAAGAAAATGACCTTAAGCTCAAGGAGAAATATCCTTTTCTACCTGAACTGATTTATTTCGAATGGCTCGAAATTGAGGTCCACACCATGGAAGATATTGACATTACAGCGGAATATATCCCGGACAAACATTTTGAGGGTACGGTGCCGCTTGTAAATCCTGAGCACCGACTGGTTCAGCTCAACTATCCGTTGCACCTGAAACCTATTAAAGAAGCCATTCAGCTTCCGGGACAATATTTTGTTTTGATATTCAGAGACCCGGAGGAAGGCAACGTGCATTTCATCAACCTTTCGGTGGTTTTTGTATTTGCCCTGGAGCAACTGTCTCAACAGGACTTAACCATAAATGAACTTGCTATAATGATTTCCGAACAATTTGGCGTGGAAGATACCGGAGAGATAAAAAAGCATTTGAAAGGCTTTTTTGAGGATTTGTTCGGCCAGCAAGCCGTACTCGGATATAAACCTAAAAAATAAAGATAAAATGATTGAATTGTACAGAAGATTTTTAAAAGGAGCAAACCAGCTACAAGATTTGGCCCTGTTGTTTATCCGTTTGATACTGGCCTATGGATTTTACGGTCCGGCCATGAAAAAATGGGGCAACATGGAGGGGATTGCCCAGTGGTTTGACAGCATGAATTATCCGCTTCCCACGCTGAATGCCTACCTGGCGGGTACGGCAGAGGCCGCAGGGGTGGTGCTGTTGTTTCTCGGACTGGGTTCACGGATTATTTCTATTCCATTGATGATTACGATGCTGGTAGCCATATTTACCGTCCATATCGGTAATGGATTCGCGGCAGGCGACAATGGTTTTGAAATACCGCTCTACTACTTGCTGATGCTATTCCTGCTGGTGGCTTATGGCTCCGGTAAGTATAGTATAGATTATTTCTTAACTAAGAAAAGAGAGGGGTAGATTTTTTCTTTATTTAATTTTGATTGAGTTTTGGTTTTCCCGGGCTGTTGGAATATCCCAGCGGCCCGGTTATTTTTAATCAAAGTCCTGCAAAATCAATAAGGTTTAAAATTTGGGGGGATCTCAGGCTGCTAAGGTTGAATACCGGAAAATAAGGTTAAAGAAATTAAATGAAGATATCAGGTTACGTTCCCTAAAAAAGATAAGTAAAGATATTTTTGCCATTTCCGAACAGTGGCTAATAAACCATATAAAACCTTATTTTAATTTTTTTAACCTTAGTAGCTTAGGATAACACTAGAAAAATCTAACCTTATTGATCTACTCATATGATCGGCTATTTCTTCAACGCCTCCGGCTCGTGAATCAAAATTTTTTTGCGATCATAATTCAGGATGCCATCCTTTTCCAGTTGATTCATCACCGTAGTTACTGTCTGACGGGTGGTGGCCGTCAGGCTTGCCAGGTCCTGGTGGGTTAGCTTTAGTTCGATGACCACTTCATCGCCGACCTTCCGGCCGTGATCTTCAGCCAAATCATTCAGTACCTGTTTGATTCTATCCGGGGCCTTTTTAAACCAATGCGCCTCCAGGCGGGTTTGTATTTTTTTCAGCCGGAAACCAATGAGCTTGGTTACCTGCAAATTCAATTGGGGGTTTTTTTCCATGAAACGCTCAAACTCATCCACCCGAATCGTGCAAATCACGGCATCTTCGGTAGCCTCTGCCACATGAGCCTGCTCCGTCTCTCCTGCAATAGCCTGCTCACCAAATAACTCTCCGGGTCCAACGATGGCATGGGTAAGCTCTTTTCCATCTTCCGAATAGGTAGAGATTTTTACCTTGCCTTCTTTTAGAAAATAAATCGAATGGGATTTGTCTCCCGGCAGGTAAATTTTTTCCGATTTGGAGGCATTTTTCATGGAAGTCCTGTCGCTCATTTCCATCATTTCCTTTTTGCTCATCGATTTGAGGATGTTGAAATTCTCGAAATACCAGAGCTTGCTTTTTTGCGCTGTCGTCATAGCACCTTTTTATTTTGCACTAATATAATACTTCTTATTCAGATAAATAAATGAAGTAATTAACAGTCATTCCAAAGCTTTGAATAAACCGCCGGTGATTAAATTATTGTAAAAATCATAGCCCCGATAGCCAGGTAGATAAGCAATCCAATAATGTCGTTAGCAGTAGTAATAAACGGGCCTGTAGCCAGGGCAGGGTCTATATTGTATTTATGCAGCAACAGCGGCACCAATGTACCGAAAATCGAGGCGAATATAATGACTAAAAACAGGGCTGCACTGACGGATACACTTAATGCCAGGGAGTCGCTGAAGAAAAAATTATAAAGAAAAATAATGGCCGAACAGGCCAGTCCATTGAGGAGCGCTACCGATAACTCTTTTAGTACTTTCATCACAGTGCTTTCAATACTCAGCGAATTGCTGGCAATAGCCTGTACTACAATAGAAGAAGATTGGATTCCGACATTTCCTCCCATAGCTGCTATCAGAGGGATAAAGAAAGCCATGGAAGCATGTTGTGCCAGGTCGCTTTCATACATGCCAATCACTCTGGCGCCCAGAATACCTCCTAATAAACCTACCAATAACCAAGGAAGACGTGCCTTGGTAAGCTTAAAAATACTGTCGGTGGGTTCTACGTGGTCAGCGATACCTGATACCATCTCATAATCTTTTTCCGCTTCTGTGCGTAGGAAATCTGTAATATCATCAAAGGTAATTCTTCCCAGCAGGTGTCCCTCATTATCTACTACCGGAAGGGCTACCAAATCATATTTATTTGCTATGTTCGATACTTCTGCGGCGGGCATATCGGCGGGAACGCTGATAAGGTTTTCATCATACAGGTCTTTGACATGTTTTTTACGGGGCGCCAGAATCAGGTCTTTCAGTGACAAGGCGCCTTTTAGAATTCCTTTGTTATCGACTACATATACATAATATACCTCATCCACCTCTTCGGCATTAGCCCGTATTTCCTCTATGGCACCTGATGTTGTAGTATTCCAGTTGACCGAAATGTATTCTTTGCCCATCAACCCTCCGGCGCTACTCTCGTCGTATGCCATTAGGTCTTTAATGTCTGTCGCCTGCTGCACGTCTTTTACATGCGTCAACACTTCGTGCTGCTTTTCCGGTGATATATCGGCCATTACATCTGCCGCATCATCCGAATCCATGTTGAGGATAAACCGGTCGGCAATTACTTTGCTGGGGATAGCTTCCAGAAAGCGCTCCCGGTCGTCTTCGTTAAGCTCTGCCACTACGTCGGCGGCCTTCTCATCATCGGAAATAAGCATAAATAAAAACTTCGCCTGTTCCATTGTGAGCTCATTGTAGAGCTCAGCAATGTCAGCCGCATGCAGCTCGTCCATCATTGCCCGGGCTGCGTGCTTATCTTCCCTTTCGATGATATCACACAGGTTATCCAGATATTCCCTGGTGAGTTCAAAAGGTTTACTGTCTTGATCCGTTGGTTGGGTGCTATCCGTCGTCATGGTGCAAAAATAAACATTTTGATTTGTATAAATACATTTCACGAAAGGCAAAGTGATTTATACTTCGGGAAACAAGATTCATACTATGATTAAAAGAGAAGAGAAAATTCAAACGTTATGCAATCATTTTAATTGGAATTTATTTTCCACTAACCACGATTTTTTTCCAGGCAAAGCTTGTTTCGATTAAAAATTTACAAATTGAATTTCAGTTTGGCAAGCCAATTTTTTCCCTCCAACCATCCGCTGCGAACGTTTTTTTCAATTAAAGCCCGGACGATATAGAATTCACAAGTCAAAATTCACGTTCCCAGTTTCCGTTTTTTCTACCTGATCAGCACCACCGTTCCGTAGGTTTGGCCTGGGCTGTCGCTCCCCCTTCCCACGGACTCGCCCTGCCAGACGGTACCGTCGCTAAAGCGGGCGCTGATTTTCCACACATAGACGCCTTGAGGCATGGGAGCTCCCCGGAATGTACCGTCCCATCCTTCGGCGGGTTCCCCGCTTTCGTTCAGGGCGCGGGACTCCCACAGGAGATTCCCTTTAAGGTCGAAGACCCTGGCGTGATAAGATGCCAGGGCTCGCCCGACGGGTTTAAAGCGACGGGCTCCCTGCCCGGGGTTTTCCGGCGAGAACGCATTGGGCACATAGAGGCCTTTAAAGAGCATGGTATCGGCGTATACGGCCGTATCGGGACAGGTATACGCGTTGCGGGCCACCATTTCAATGCGGAAGGGCCCGTCCTCTTCGAGGACGATAACCGGCGTATCGGCCGCGTGATAACGCG
>JAIPBX010000058.1 GCA_021738485.1 Bacteroidales bacterium
GTATAGCTGCCGGATGCTGGTATAAATTCGAGAAATGCATTTTGGCAGGAGATTAATACGACATCAGTTCCTAGGCGGCTCTCCCCCTATTTTAGGGGGAGTTGGAGGGGGTATAAGGACGGTAGAGCAAACCGCTACCTCTGGAAGGATTCCACCGCCCAGCCTGTTTACCCCTCTAAATCTCCCCTTCAAGAAGGGGAGACTTTAAGAGCGAAATGGCCTAGCTGACGGGTGTGGGTATAAATTAAAGAGAATTGCTGATTTACAATTGCGAAAAATTGATGATTGCAAGTTACTGCTTACAACATCAGTTCAAAGGCGGCTCTCCCCCTGTTACAGGGGGAGTTGGAGGGGGTATAAGGACGGTAGAGCAAACCGCTACCTCTGGAAGGATGCTACCGCCCAGCTTGTTTACCCCTCTAAATCTCCCCTTCTCGAAGGGGAGACTTTAAGAATGAAACGTCTTGGCTGACGGGTATGGGTAAAAAATAGAGAAATGCATTTGGGCAGGAGATTAAAACAACATCAGTTCAAATGCGGCTCTCCCCCTATCCATTCCTTCAAAAGCCTGTAGACTTTTTCCTGCTGATTTTCGGGTAGGTTACGAATACGGGTACGATGGCTTCCGCCGGATTTGATGATTTTATAAATGGTTGGATTGTTTGCGGTTTCGACGGCTGTGGCCGACCATGGATCGTTTTCACCGTAGATAAAGAGCATCTTTTTGGCATTGGTTTGCAGCCAGTGGTTCACTTTATTCATGAGGTTGTATTTGTACTCTACATCCACTGTGTCGGGGAGAGCAAACATGAAAGTGTTGTCGCGTGTGGCAGAAATCAAATCACCAAAAGGCTCCGGGTCGTATCCGTAGTATCCGATTTCGGTCATTGCCTGGTAGAAGAAGGGGCGCATTCTCTCCAAACCCCGGTTGGCAAAATAGTCCAAAGGAGAAACCCGGGCAAGGTGCCGGAATTTCGCTGTATCACTTACATCCCCGGAAGGGATATCCTCGCAGCCGATATGGCCCCACTGCCAGAAAGCAAAGGAATATTCAAGAATGATCATTTCGTAGGCCGTTTCCAGGCTGAAGGGGTACGAATAGTTAAGGCTTTCCACCTTATTGGAGAACATGGGCAAATAAATGTCCTTTTGCTTCAGCATAGTTTTTTGAAACTCCAACAGTTTCTTGCGGCACGAATCTGATCCCACATTTTCAAGGAAGTCATAAACCCGCTTATCTTCAAAACTAAAGTTCAGCGGACAAACATATCCTAGGCTGGCGTCCACATCGTCAGGATAATAATATCGATGGAAAATGGCTGTTTGTCCACCTTTGCTGATGCCCGTGTTTATCCATTCGGTATCCGTGTAAATTTTCTTTAAAATCGTAATAATCCGGTGTTGGTCTGCAGCCGCCTGGCGGGTGGTAAGGTGTTTCCACTTCATGGGCTCCGGTTTGGATTTACCGAAGTAGCGGTGCTCCACGGTCACCTGGTTGGCTCCCAGCAAGGCGCTTAGCTCGTGCACATACCTCGAGGATATAGCGTAGTAAGCCGAATATCCCTCGGTGATGAAAACTACCGGCTTTTCATAATCAATGTGCGAAAGGAATACTCTTTGCGAGAAAGAGGGTCCTTCTGGATTATCATGGTCAATGGGTTGATTTACCATGAGCATATATTTTGATTCGAATAGAGAGTCGGCATTCAGTTCATTGACCTCTTCCACTTCGGGGAGGTCTCTTAGCCTTTCAAGCAGTTCTTTGTTTTGAGAAAGTGCTGTTAAGGAAACAACAGAAAAAATGAGAAACACGGTAATCGAAACGTAATTTTTGTGCATGGTTTTTAATTTCAAATGAATAATCTTTTTATCAAAAATTTATCTCATGACCCATATCATTTTTTATGGCCATATTGAACAGCTCACTGGCTATATACAAGTCGTGTATAGCTTCTCCCACCGTTTTAAGTAGCCTGGTCTGTCCCATATCAACAGGCTCCTTCGTTTCAACCAACTGTCCCAGGGTGATCACATTATCGATATGAAGATTGCTGTTGATAATAGGCTCTATCAAATCGCCGGATTCGCGCAGGGCGGTTCGTGAATCCACCACACACTTTTTAAGGTGGCGGAAAAGGGCTTTAGGCAACTCCACCATATTCGGTTTAAAGGAGCCGGTGGCTATAAAGGTCTTTCCGTGTAGCAGTACTTTGTCATCGGGCAGCACCGCCTTCGCTGAGTTGGTGACCGTTACAACTATATGGCTCTCCGTTACCAGGTTCATAATGTCATCGGCTACGGAGATATCGGAAACCTTTGTTTCCTGTTTGAGTTTTTCAACCATTTGTTCTGCTCTCCAAAGGTCAGTGTCGAAAAGCAGCACTTTATTGAATGTTTTTTCTTTAAGAATACTAATACCCTGGTAGTATCCCTGGCTACCTGCTCCAACAATCCCCAGCACAGCGGCTTCAGAAGGAGCCAGGTGGCGGATGCCGCAGGCAGAAACCGCGCCTGCTCGTAATCCGTTAACTGCAGGACCGTTCAGCAGGCATACCGGCTCACCTGTTTCGCCATCGTTGAGGCTAATTACTCCCTGGATGGCTTCCTTTGTTTTTTGGCTGTTCCCTGGAAAAACCGATAATAAAGAAGTAGAAAAATATTTGTTTCCATACACCGGCATAAAAAGATGGGTGTTCTCTTTATGTGCCAATTGCTGCCTTTCAGGCATCAGGAAGTTGTTTCCTTCAGCTTTATCAGCCGCTTTTTCAATGACATTTGCAAAATTCACATTTTCAGCCAGCCGGTGGATATCCTTAGCACTTAAAATACGCATGAATCTCTATTTTTGATAAAAATATAAATTTTATCAATTGATTCATCAAGATAGTGGTAATAGGATCACACCTCTCTGCTTTCAAAAGAATCCCGAAGGGATTCAACGGTATTAGCCCCGTATGAGGTGCGGGGTAAGCATATTATCGCACAACACTATAGGTTATTTTCGGAGAAGATTATTGTGAGGCAGGAAGAAGCAGTGAGTGGTGAGTGATAAGAGGTGAGTTATTCCGGATTTTGAACATGGGAGATCGGATTATCGTGGAAATTGAAAAGATAAGTTCAATGGAATTTTTCTTCTCGGTGGGGAGAAGGGTCAGGGATAAGGGGAAGAACTGCTTATCTTTTTTATTGACCTTATCAATAAGCACTACCGTGTTTTACGATTATTAGTTCAATCCCTTGGGGATTGTAAGATATAGTATTCGTTTATAACCCCGCATTTCATGAGAGATTAATGTCGTTTATCCTGAAAATTCGGGATAGGAGTGAGGAAGCTGCATATGTCTGTGGCGTTCAGAGGCCGCAAGAATGCAAGGTCATAGCGAGGACGCTTTGACCAACGTCACAGGTAGGAAGAAGGAGTGAGCGGTGAGCGATGAGTGGTGAGTTATTCCGGGTTCCGGATTTCGGGTTTCGGATTCCGGATCATCGGGAATTTTGGTAAGATAAGATGAAAGGTATTCACCTCCACCGGAATAAGCCAACTACCAAAACCTTTTATCTTCCCCCTGCCCGCATAGCCTTCGCAAAAGCTGGAAGGTCACTCATCAATTAACCATCCATCCATCCAATCATACATCCATCCATTCAACCATTCATCCATTCCTCCTACGAAACCTTCCCCTCTCTAATCCTCTGTACCTGCGCTGCAAGCATACCGCCCAGCATAAGACCGCAGCCCACCAGGATACGGATTGTTACGTTTTCCGATAGGAGCATCCAACCGCCCAATACCGCAAACACAGACTCCAGGCTCAGGATAATGGCGGCATGAGCGCTTGGGGCATCTTTCTGTGCCACAACTTGTAGCGTATAAGCTATACCGGCGGAAAAGACCCCGCCATATACGATGGGTATAGCCGCATCAACAATATCCGCTAAAAAGATTTCTTCATAAAACAATGCCACTACCAGGCTTAGCAGGGAAGTGGTAAAAAACTGGATGATGGATAACCTCACGGCATTGAACTTCGGCGTAACCCAACCGATTATCAAAACATGAATAGCAAAAAAGAAAGCACAGACCAGCTCCAGCAAATCGCCATAATTTACTGAGAAATCCCCTTCCACGCTCAGAAAGTAGAGGCCTGTAACGGCCAGTACTGCTCCAAGCCATACGCCCTTGCCTGCCTTATCCCCCCAAATCAGTCCGAGGATTGGGACAATGATAACGTAAAGCCCTGTAATGAAACCGGCTTTCCCTGCTGTGGTGTATTGCAGTCCTACTTGCTGGAAGGAGGAACCCAGGAACAAAGCAACTCCGGCCAGCGCTCCAAAGTAGAGGATATTCCAGCCCGGCACCTGTCGCCGGTTGGTTTTCAATGTAAGCAAAGGCATCAGCGACAACCCGCCTAATGCAAACCGTACGGCATTGTAAGTAAAAGGTCCCACAAACTCTAACCCCGCCCGTTGGGCCACAAATGCAAAACCCCAGATGGCGGCGGTCAGCAGTAAGAGCGAGTCGGCTTTGAAAGTCCTGTATCTCATTGGCAACAAATGTTTTTCCTATATCCCTTCATGTTCTGTCCTCCGAATAATCTCGTTCTGCAGGTCTTCTCCCAGATCGTTGAAGTAATCGCTGTAACCGGCCACGCGGACAATCAGGTTGCGATACTGCTCGGGGTGTTTCTGGGCCTCTTTTAACGTTTTGGCGTCCACCACGTTAAACTGTATGTGGTGGCCGTCCATACGGAAATAGCCCCGCACCAGGTACGTGATTTTGCGAATGTCGCTATCCGTTCTGAAAAAAGAAGGGGAGAACTTTTGGTTTAGCAATGTCCCACCGGTTTTCAGGTGGTCGATTTTGGCGGCGGATTTCAGCACGGCAGTGGGACCCTGGACATCCGAACCCTGGAAGGGGCTAATCCCTTCCGAAAGAGGATGAAACGCTTTCCTGCCGTCGGGTGTGGCTCCTATCGCGCTGCCGAAGTACACATGACTGGTGGTAGGCAGCATGTTGATGCGAAATTTACCACCCCGCGCTGTGGGACGGCCATTGACAGCTTCGTAGAAAGCATTGAACACAAACTCCGCATTCTCATCGGCATAATCGTCGTCATTGCCGTACTTTGGCGTTTCCTTCACCAATTGTTGGCGCAGTTCTTCCTCATTATCAAAACGGTGATCGCATTTTGTAATAAGCTGAGGCAGAGTAAGATTTTTTTGATCGAACACATGATATTTGATCGCCGTGAGGCTATCGGTGAGGCTACCCAGTCCGACACCCTGGATGTAGCTGGTATTGTAGCGGGCGCCGCCGGCATTGTAGTCCTTACCATTAGCCACACAGTCGTCGATGATGAGCGACAGGAACGGTACGGGCAGGTGGTTGGCAAAAATTTTCTCTATGACATTGTTGCCCCGTATTTTGATGTCGATGAAATGGTTAAGTTGTTTTACGAAAGCCTGCTTCAAATCGTCAAAACTTTCAAAAGATGAGGGTTTCCCTGTTTTGATCCCGGTTCGTTTACCTGATACGGGATCCAACCCGTTGTGGAGGGTAATCTCCAGGACTTTCGTCTGATTAAAATATCCTGTCAGGATATAGCTTTCCGTTCCAAAAGCGCCGGTTTCCACACAACCACTGGCGCCGCCTTTGCGGGCGTCCACAATCTTTTTGCCCTGGTGCAGCAATTCCTGGATAATGGCGTCGGTGTTGAAAACCGATGGCTGCCCGAAACCGGTTTTTACGATTTTGATGGCCCGGTCCACAAAAAGGTCCGGGCTTTTTTTACTGACCTGTACCATTGAGCTGGGCTGGAGTATGCGCATTTTTTCTACGACGTCCAGGATAAGGTAACTCAATTCATTGACGGCATCCCGGCCATCGGGCGAAAGCCCGCCGAGGTTGATGAGCGCAAAATCGGTGTAGGTGTTGCTTTCCTGGGCCGTGATGCCTATCTTCGGAGGCGAAGGATGGTTGTTGAATTTTACCCAGAAAGCCTGCAGCAGTTCGATGGCTTGCTCGTTAGTCAGGGTGCCCTCTTTCAGTTCTTTTTTGTAAAAGGGATAGAGGTGCTGGTCAAGGCGTCCGGGATTGAAGGAATCCCAGGGGTTCAGCTCTGTGATGACCCCGAGGTGCACGAACCAGTAATACTGCAGGGCTTCATGAAAAGTTTCCGGTTTTTGCGCCGGCACCCGCTCGCAGACGTTAGCCATACGCTCCAGTTCTTGTTTCCGGGAGGTATCCCGGCAATTTTCGGCCAATGCCCTCAATTTTTCACTGTGGCGGTGGGCATACATAATCAGCGCTTCGGCAGCTATACGCATAGCTTTCAACTCCTCACGTTTATCGTAAGCGTCCGGATCATTAAAAAAGTCCAGTTTGGAAATCGTATTATCAGTTTCCCGGATGATATCGTTCATCCCTTTTTTATAGATTTTGTCGCCCGCCACGGTATGTCCGGGCGCCCGTTGTTCCTGGAACTCTGTAAAAACCCCGGTTTCATAAGCGGCTATCCATTCCTGCGTCATGGCTTCAAAAACCCTGTCGCGATTCGTTTTCCCTTTCCAAAAAGGAATAATTTCTTCTTTATAAAGACGGCGTGTTTCCTCCGATACCTTGAAGGATACTTTCGGGCGGGAGTTCAAAATGTCCAGGTCCTTCAGGGAGTGCAGGGTGATTTCCGGGTAGGTGGGGGTGGCTTTGGGAGCCGGGCCACGCTCTCCGACGACAAGTTCATGGTCGTTGATACAAATGTGTTTGTGCTGTAAAAGGTAGTAAAATGCCCTGGCACGTTGTACCGGTATGGACACTCCGCGGGATTCACCGCTTTGATAAAATTCAGTAATCAGTTTAGCCCTCTCGGCCGAGAGGGTTTCCCGGGCGCTCAGGCTGTTTTCGCGTAATTTCCGTATTCTTTCATTCATGGTTTTCGGGTTAAAGGTTAATTGATTGGTTTATCCGCCTATTGTGGCACTGAAACCGGCCTCCGTAAAGAAGCGCTGTGTATTTTGGATTTCTTCCTCCGAGGGTTCAGGCGCTTCCTGCATCCGGTTTTCCAGTTTGAATTTGTCGTACTTGTGACCGGCTATCCGATGGTAGGGCAGAATATCCACCGGGTAGTGCCGTTTCAGTTTTTTCAGAAATCCGATCATCTGACCCAGGTTTTCCGAATCATTGTTTACACCTGGGATTAACGGAAAACGTATACGGAGATCAACCCCATGTTCGTCCAGCATCGTAAGATTTTCCAACACCAAACGGTTAGAGACCCCGGTGTACTTTTTATGCAAAACCGCATCCATGTGTTTCACATCGAAAAGTGCCAAATCGACTTTCCGGGCTATACTTATCAGCTTAGCAGGCGCGGCATAACCAGTAGTGTCGATTACCACATGGTAGCCCTGTGGCTTCAGAAGTTGGAGCGTTTCATACATAAAGTCATATTGTAACAAAGGTTCCCCACCGGAAAAGGTGATGCCTCCATCGGACTCCTCAAAAAACATCCGGTCTTTCTCAGCTTCTGTTAGTAACTGTTTAGCGGAATAATGCTTACCTATTGCCTTTCCGTTTTGCGGATTGGTTTCAGGCTCCATAATCCGGCCCTCCGGGTTGTGACACCATAGGCAGTTCATCGGACAGCCTTTCAAAAAGAAGGTAGTACGTATACCCGGGCCGTCATGTACTGCAAAACGCTTTATATCAAACAAAACACCGTTCAAAACATCAGCAATTATATTACAAAACGATATCAGACTTGTATCAAAAACAGGAAGTTGGTGAGGGTTGAAAAAAAGCTAATAAATCCAGCACTCATAAAGCCCTTTGCCATAGCGGTGATATAAACGGTTGATGATTAGTTTTCTCATTGTTATCTGCTTTTGATGCAGACAAAGTTAAAATTTTTGGAAGTACGAAACAATACACAGAGTGGATTAAGAGGAAGAAACTGGTTATTTGCTGTATAGGGCTGTAAAAAAACGAACCATCTAATCTCCTATCTCCTTCTATCTTTCCTTATATTTGAAAAAACATAGCCTATGCCATCAGTTGAACTAAATCACAAGCAGATAGACAGAATCACCGAAGTAATCACATCGCTGAATATTCGCCTTTCTTTTTACGAAAGACCTTTTCTTTCGATAGAAGTGGAAAGAGAAGTCAAGCTCAGAGGCTATTTTTATGCGGTAGCTATTTGTCATCAGACCCACAACCTGAAAAGTGAGCAAAAGCAGCTTTTTGGCTGGGATTACCTGGAGGATGGGGTTATAAGAATGATGCGACAAAACCCGGATTGGTGGCTTCCTGAACAGCTTAACCACTTGAAGATTCATGAAATTGCCGAACGACTGGCTCCGTGGTTTTCAGATAATAATGATCGAAAGCATTCTACTCTTGATCGCCTGGAAGAACGCAGTCACCTGATGAAAGATGTGGGAAAGTTCGTTTGGGAAAATTATGATGGCTCCTTCGAAGCTCTTTTTGACAGGGCAGGGGAGAGGCTGTGCAATGAAGGCAAGGGCTTTTATGAAGTAATGCCCGCTATGGAAGCATTTAGCGATCCATTGCAGAAGAAGACGACTTTTCTTGTGAAGCTCTTGGAAGATGCCGGAATTTTAAAGCTTAGAGATGCTGAAAATACTATACCGGTTATGGACTACCACATGATGCGGGTATTGTTGCGTACCGGTGCAGTTGAAGTCAAAGACGGGCCACTTCGCGACCAGCTTATTCAGAAGCAACCCTTAGACTCGGATAGAGAAATACGGAATACTTGTGCCAAAGCGATGCGGGAAATCGGGTTGCAATCCGGTCATGGAATATTAAAGATGAATGATTTTTTCTGGACGCTGGGCCGTAGCTGTTGTACTGAAACGACACTATGCCATGATAGGGTCTGCGCTAAAAAACCCTGTACTTTTGAGCAAGTGGTAAATATCAATGATCATTCCCTTTGTGTGTTTGAGGATATTTGTAAAGGGGCAGTGGATGATAACTACCGGAAACTCTGGCAACCGGTGGTGAAGACGCATTTTTATTAGAGAATTTTTATCCTAAAACTTGTGCAGATCGCATTACGATTCAACATGCAGTGTGAGCTTTTTTCCAAACCCATCGCGAATAATCCGCATTAATGTGGATAATCGGATATCTGATGCATCATTTTCAATTCTATACTTTATAGTCTTATTTTTTCAGATATTTGCCCCCTTAAAAATGAATACCTTATGAACTGGATTGAATGGATTGGCTACGCCGCCTCATTTGCGATTTTGATATCGTTAATCATGACTTCGGTCTTTAAACTGCGGTTGATTAACCTGGGTGGGGCGATTCTTTTCGTGGTATATGGGTTGCTGATTAAAGCTTATCCAGTAGCGTTTATGAATGGCGCCATTGCCCTGGTGAATATTTATTACCTGCGCCGGATGACCCTGCAAAGAGATGATTACTTTTCCGTGATGGAGGTTTCCTCTTCAAGCCGCTATATTCAGCAATTTCTCAGCTTTTACATCGAAGATATCCGGAAATTTCTGCCGGGCTTTTGTGCGGAAAATGTCACAAAGGATGAGTGCTGGATATTGCTTAGGGATATGAAAGTGGCCGGAATTTTTATGGGAGGCCGCAAAGATGAGAATACCCTGGAGATCCATTTGGATTATATTCTTCCCGATTACAGGGACTTAAAACTGGGTAGGTTTTTGTATGAAACGCATAAGGACATATTTTTGAAAAAATCGTATAAGCGTTTGATAGCCCATCCCGGTAGTGAGAAACACAATAAATATCTCAAAAAAATGGGTTTTAAAAGTACCAATCACCATTTTGAAAAGGTATTGCAATAACTTATCCTTTCATATTTGTTACATTTGGTACAAAAGAAACACAAATGGCAGCCTGTCCGTTTTGCGATGAATCGATACACATAGCCGTATTTGCCAAAAGTGAACATTGCCTGGCGGTCTACAATCGCTCGCCAATCCTTCGCGGTCATTCGATGGTGATTCCCCGGGAACATTACCATACGGTGCTTGAATTGCCCGAAGAAGTTTATTCGGATATGATGCATTTTATGCGGTCCGTCTCCGGTGGCCTGATTAAAGCTTTCGGAGCCTCCGGTATCAACTGGACGCTGCAGGAGGGCGAAGATGCCGGACAAACCATCGAACACCTGCATTTCCACTTGATTCCCCGCAAACCAAAGGATTTACCCGAACCCGGCGACTGGTACCCGCGACTTCGGGAAAATGAGGTTATTGACAGTGATAAACGCCCGACCTTGTCGGATAAGGAGATGCGTCATAGAGTAGGGGAGCTGAAGCCTTTCTTTCGATAGAATGTTTGTAGGTTTCTAAGTTTGTAAGTTTCTATGTTTGTAAGTTTTTAGGTTTCAAAAATATCGCCGCGCGCATGATTAAATGGATGGAAGGGTGATTAGTTAATTGGTTAATTGGTTAATTAGTAATTAGTTGATTGGTAATTGAATGGATGTATGATTGTATGGATGTATGGTTGTATGATTGAATGAAGCGGCTTAAACGATTATGACTTGGCTAATTGACCTTTCATACATATGGTTGACACAAAGTTCAATAATTCCAACTTCGTATTAATAACTTCATTTATTTAGGACAGTTCATTTTTTAGCGCCTAAACACCTAAACACCTAAACACCTAAACACTTAAACACTTAAACACTTAAACACAAAGACTTACAAACCCCCAAACTCGTCACCGTTTACTCAGTCAATCTTTCTGACTTTAAGCTGGGTATTGGTATAGCCGGTTATTTTGACCCTGGAACCTTTGTCTATAAAACCTGCTTCGGCAAAGGCATCATAAATATCGTCGTTAACCTCTACTTTCCCGGCAGGTCTGAGCACTGTGTGGGCTGTCCCTTCCTGTCCGATAACTTCCGTATATTCTTCCTCTTCCGAGGTATACCCTTCAGCCCGGTCTTGTACACTATCGAGTGCCAGGTGCCCGAAAGTGGTGGTGGTAAACATTTTCTTCCCCAGGTAGAACGAGCCTATGAGTGATAGCAACATGGCTGTAGCTACGGTAAAGAATGCCTTGGCAACCGTATCAAGCTGTCCGATGGTAAAATTAAACTTGAAATTATCTACCATGCTCAGTGTTAATCCGGTTATCATAAGAAGCAAACCGCTGACACCTGCCACGCCAAAACCCGTGATGACAAATAATTCGAGCAAAATCAGCAGAATTCCGCCGATAAATAACAAAATCTCCCAATTAGCTGCCAACCCTTCCAGGTAGAGGGGAGCGAAATATAATAAAGCAGCTAATATGGCGGCAGCTGCCGGAAATCCGAGACCGGGACTTTGCAGCTCAAAATAAATGCCCCCGATAATAACCATAATTAAAACTCCACTGACCACGGGACTTATAAGGAATCCTATGATTTTATCCGTCGCCGTAAGCCTTTGTTTGGTGATTTCATAATCCTTTATGCCCAGGTTTTGTATGACCTGGCTAATGGAAGTTGCCTTTCCCTCGCAGAAGCCATGTTCAATAGCCTCTTCTGTAGTGAAAGTAAGTACTTTCCCTTCTTCGATGATACCTTCTATTTCAATACTTGCATCCACCATCGCTTCCGCTATTTGGGGGTCACGATTGTTGGCCTCGGCAGTGGAGCGCATAGTTGCCCGCATATATGACTGGTACTTGTCGGGCATTTTTTCACCGCTTTGATTGACGACCGTGGCAGCACCGATGTTGGCTCCGG
Organism: Bacteroidales bacterium; assembly: GCA_021738485.1. Classification (GTDB taxonomy): domain Bacteria; phylum Bacteroidota; class Bacteroidia; order Bacteroidales; family JAIPAH01; genus JAIPAH01. The sequence goes on from JAIPBX010000058.1 coordinate 11,748, forward strand.
GAAGCATGTAAATACTATCACAGGCAATAGATATTAGCGCGCCGGCAGAAGCCGCATTGTTATTGATGAATACCGTAACAGGAATTTGTGAACGTAAAAGCGCTGAACGCAGGGAGTCGGCATAGTTTACCTGCCCCCCGTATGTATTCATATCTATAATAATATGATCGGTATTCATCTTTCGGGCTTCCTCAAGGGCCATTTGTGTTTTACGCCATATCGGTTTGGCGATTTTTTCCTTAATATCAAAAACGTAGATTTGTTGGGTTTTATTCTTGTCCTGTCCATTCTGTTCTGCCTTGTTTTCCTGGGATATTCCGGCACCGGAAAAAAGAATCGCAACCAGGAGCAACTTTATGGTAATTAGTCTATATATTTTTTTGGTCATTGTAATTGTTCTTTTTTATGCATGTTACGATATTTTCTTTTCCACAAATGCCTTCCTATAAGTGTTCTCCTCCAGTATTTACCCCATTGGATGTTCGTCCACAGCCTCTCATGAAAATAATAGAACAGGATTTTGGCAAAAAACTCCACGAAAGCAATCAGTCCTGCATTCTGCATATTCTCACTGAAGGTTTTTTCAGTATATTGATGGAAAACAATAAAGCTTATCAAAAAGGTGGTAGCGGTGGCTATAAAGCGCCAACTGATAGCTTTAGCGATACTTCTTCCGGGACTGTCCTTTATGCCTACATTAAGCTTACTTTTTTTGTTATTGACCATCTATACAACTTTGTTTATAGTAACTATACAATGATACATTAAAAAAAGAGGGATTGCAATAACTACATAGAATTATTGATAGTTTTCAACATTTGCTCATGGATATAGCTATTGGAAGCAAGAATTTGCCGTCCGAAGACATAATTATCGCCGCTTGAAAAATCAGTGACTTTGCCTCCGGCTTGCTGAACAATAAATGCCCCGGCTGCCACATCCCACGAATGCAGACCGATTTCATAGAAAGCTTCAAAACGACCGCAGGCCACATAGACCAGGTCTACGGCTGCTGATCCCAGCCGGCGTATTCCATGAGATACCATCAGAATGTCTTTCAATACTTTCAGGTAGCTATCCATAGTCTCATCCTTTTCATAAGGGAAACCTGTCGCTATCAGGGAGTCTTCCATTGTTTCGCTCGTTGATACCTGGATTTCCTTTTCGTTGAGATAAGCCGGATGACCTTCCCATGAGTAGAAGCATTCGTCGGCATTCGGCTCATAAACCACACCCATTATGGTTTTTTCTTTTCGGCGCAAAGCAATGGAGATACTGTAAGATGGAATGCCATGAATAAAATTGGTGGTACCGTCCAGCGGATCCACTACCCAGGTATATTCTTTTTGTTCGGTGGCCGTGCCCTCTTCAGTGATAAATCCTGCTTCCGGGAAAAGATTTTTTAACTTCTGAACGATGGTTTCTTCAGAAGCTTTATCGACGTAAGTAACAAAATCATTACTTCGTTTTTCCTTTACATCCTGGTCCCCGACCTGGCGAATTTCCTGCTTTATGGAATATCCCACTTTTCTGACCAATTCCGTGACTTCTTTTGTTAAAATTCGTAGTTCGTGTTCTTCCATCTCCGGGTAATTGTTTTTTTAATTTATTATAGCGAATAACAAAATTTTTCTGAAACTGTTGTTTTGTTTAGTTATTGTATGAGGGTTACTTTAGAGTTACCGCTCATTATAGCGGTGGTAAAAATACAAAATTTTAAAATAGTCGTTCTTTTGGGGAATAATGAAAATTCTAGGAATCAAGAAAATTCGTATAATAATTGAATTATGTTTTTAAATGATTTACCTTTAAAATTTGAATTAGATGTTAAGGATTTGTAAAAAAATAATAAACAAAGAATTAAAATTGTTTTACAGATAGTGCTGTTGTGTCTTTTTCTGACAGGAAGAGGCCGAAAAGTGCAACAATGGATGATTTAATAAAAATATTGATTATAGATGATAACCCGGAGGACAGGGAGCTAATAAAGTCGGAGCTGGGAAAAGTATTTATCATAGAAACGGAAGAGGTGATAAACCGCCGCAACTTAGATGAGGCTCTTAAGCGATGGGACTTTGATATAGTTATTACCGATAATAAACTCAGTTGGATTACCGGGTTGGATGTGCTATTAATGATCAAAAACAGGGATCCGAAACTGCCTGTTATAATGTTTACTAATTCAGGGGATGAGGAGACGGCCGTTAAAGCGATGAAAATTGGGTTGGATGATTATATTATCAAATCAAAAGAACATTACCAGCGCATACCCGTTGCCGTCAATCGTATTTTTCATCAAATAAGCGAGCAACAGGAAAAGGAGAAAATGGAAGCTCAATTGAAGGAGAATGAGCTCCGCATTAAAGAATTGATGGATAATGCGGTTATGGGGTATTACAAAACATCTCCGGATGGGACGATTATTTATGCCAATAACACTTTGGTTAAGATGTTGGGCTACAAATCTTTGGAGGAGTTGCAACAGAGAAACCTGGAAGAGAGTGGCTTTGAACCGGAATACCATCGCAAATATTTCAAAGAAAAGATAGAAGAACAGGGGGCCGTCTATGGCCTGGAAGCTACGTGGCTGAGAAAAGATGGCCAACATTTGTATGTTCGTGAAAATGCCCGGCTTGTCAGGGATGAAAATGGTAATATTTCTCATTATGAGGGGAGCGTCGAAAATATTACGGATATAGTGCAAAGCCATCGTATTAATCAGATAGTTCAAAATTTAAGTAAAACCATTATATCGGATATCCCGCGTGATGAATTCTATGAAAAACTGCTCCAGGATATAGGCCAATTAATTAAACCCGGAGATTTATACATCGCCATGTATAATGAAAACAAAGATCTGCTCGTAATAGAGAAATCCAGCGATGAAAACCAGGTGATAAGCAAAGAAGTCCCGGATAAGAGGTCAATTTATTACTATTTATTGGAGAATCATGATTCTTTGCTCATAAATTATGACGAATTCCAATCGATGAGCACGAAACATAATATCGTAGCCAATGGAAAATTCACCCAGTGGATGGGTGCAAGAATAAAGGGAAAATCGGCTTATCTGGGGGTATTGGTGGCCATACATCGTGAATCCGGTAATTATTTTTCTGATCTGGAGCAGTCTATGCTTGAATTTATTGCCGCGCAAATCGGTTTATTTATAGAGAAGCAAAAGGCTTCCGACCGTTTGGCCGATGCAAAAAAGAAAGCCGAAATATCCGATCAGCTCAAGTCACATATGTTGGCTAATGTTTCTCATGAGCTGCATACACCGATGAATGGGATTATCGGATTTGCCAAAATGATTAACGATACGGAGAATTTGAGTGAGCAGATCAGGTATTTCAGCAATTTAATCCTTCGGAACGCGCAAAGACTCTACCAGGTACTGGATAACCTGGTTTACTTAAGCAGACTGGAGTCAGGGGAGTTGAAGACCGAAACAAGCCAGGTAGAGGTTTATACGTTTCTCGACAGTTTTTTTGAAAGTTTTAGCGAAACCCACCAAAAGTCTTCTGTTTTTTACGACTTAAAAAAAGACAGGAATTTTGATCAGTATATCATTCATACCGATGAAACACTTCTTAACAAAGTTTTGGAAAATCTCACTGAAAATGCTTTTAATTATACCAGCGAAGGAAAGATTAGGATAGGTTTTGACATTGATGAGTATAGAAAGCAGATACGTTTTTATATCAGCGATACGGGAATAGGCATCCCTATAGATAGCCAGTTTAAAATTTTTCAGAATTTTGTAACTCTTGAAGACCCTTATGATGGGCAATATAGTGGCAGTGGGCTGGGATTGCCCCTATGTTATAAGATTCTTAAAAAACTTGGCGGATCTATATGGTTGGACTCCCAGCCAGGGGCAGGTTCTACTTTCTACTTTGCTTTACCCCTGCAATCAATGAGCATTCCTCAAAAAACCACCGAGGACTGGTCGGATAAAACAGTCCTGATCGTAGAGGACGATGTTACCAGCTATGAGCTGCTGGAAGCCATTCTCCTGCCATTTAATCTTGATCTGATATGGGCCAAAAACGGAAAAAGTGCATTGAAAGTGTTTGAGCAACAAAGATCTATTGATTTGGTTTTGATGGATATTTTTCTCCCGGGAATGAAAGGCACGGATTTGATAGCGCATTTCAAAAAGATTGCTAAAAATACCCCGGTGATTGCCGTTACGGCATACGCCCTTGATGAGGTGGAAAAGCAATGCCGCGAGGCCGGAACAGATGCTTTTGTTACCAAACCCATAAGAAAAGAAGAATTAATCAATCAAATAATGTCATTTCTTAAAAAAACGATAGACAGTTCTTCGAGTTCATGAATTTATGATTAAATTTGTTTTAAAATCATTATATGCAGAACTTTGACGCAAATGCCCTCGGAAATATGAAAAATCGCTGGCCGGATAAAGTAGTGCTGGTAGCTGAAGATGTGGAAACCAGTAATATGTTTTACAAAGCCGCCCTCTCCAAAACAGCAGTGACAGCAATATGGGCAGTAACCGGAAAGCAGGCCGTGGAAGAATGTCAGTCGGATAAGCAAATTGATCTTATCCTTATGGATATTCATATGCCGGAGATGAACGGACTGGATGCAACCCGGAAAATTAAGGAGATACGTCCTGAAGTCCCTGTGGTAGTGCAAACCGCCTATCTTTTATCCAATGAAAGAGAGAAAAGTTTTGATGCCGGAGCAGATGACTTTTTGGCCAAACCCATTACCTATCAAAAATTAATGGGCGTATTAGAAAAGTTTCTGGACAAGTGAGAGGGTAGTTTTTCGCTTTTCATACTTCTACATCGTATTTTAAATATGAGTCAGGTCTAAAAAGGCTTATAATAGGATATTCAGCAACTTTTACCCTTAAATTCCCTAAAGGGAAGTTGCTGAATATCATCGAGTTTCGTTTTTCAATTGGACTTTACCAGTAAATATTTACCTTTTTGGAGGGTTTCAGGCTTTTTTTTAGACTGAGCTCAAACAGGCTATGCCTTATTCTTTCGGGGGCGTTCAAAGTATTGTTGCATGAAGATGCCCGCTACGATTAATATCAATCCGACAATGGTCGCCGGTATAATGTGCTCGCCTTTTACTATGTAATGGATGAAAAACAGGGAAATAAAAGGGGAGAGATAAATCAACTGGGAAACCTTTGACGTTTTGTCGGATTTGCTCAACGCATTGAGCCAAATGATAAAGGTTATCCCTAATTCAAAACAACCGATGTAAATACTCCCCATCAGTCCTTTCTCCGTAGGAAAAAGCTCGATATCTCTGATAGCCACATAAATCACAAGGTAGATTAAACCAAAGACAAAATTTAACAATAGTTTTTGCAGCGTTTCACGCTTATCCTTGACGTTGTATATCCAATAAAATCCCCAAATAAAAGCGCTTCCCACGGCCAGAATCACTCCCAGGGGATGACTGAAATCAAGCGACAGTATTCGCCCGCGTGTGCTGATGACCATTAAACCGACAAAGCTTATAAATATGGCTATAACACTTTTCCAGGATATTTTTTGCTTGAGTATGGGTATGGAGAGCAACGTCAGTACCAGGGGCCAGATATAATTGAGTGTTCCGGCTTCCTGAGCCCTTAACAAATCATAAGCCTCAAGCAGTACGAGGTAATAGAGAAAAGGATTGAGAAACCCCAGGATAGCGGAATGAAAATATTGACGCGGGCTAATCGTAAAGCTGCTTAAAAATTTTGACCGGTAGGTCAGAATGGCGGTTACAATGACTATGGAAGTCAAGGTAGCATAAAACAATATGATTTCAATATTCGCATGCTGGAGGGTGACTTTGAAAGCCGTAGCAATGGTCGACCAGAATAGTACCGCCAGCAGTGCCAGTAAATATGCTTGTGTTTGTTGTTTCATGTGAGTGACTTTGGTGCAAAGGTAAGAATTGTTTTTCATCCCGAATTTTGAGTGTTGCTCCTTGTTATTTGGCAAAACTTTTTAGCTTTGCAAGCCTCTAAAAAACAATTACACTAAATCAAACACATCAATATGAAGAAATTAGCGGTCGTTGCTTTTGGTGGAAACGCGCTTTTAAAAAGCGGCCAAAAAGGTACCATTGATGAACAGGAAGCTAACGTTTACGAAACCTGCACTCATCTTCTTAATCTTATCAAAAACGACATCGATATTGTGATAGGTCACGGTAATGGCCCGCAGGTAGGCAATGTGATGCTTCAGCATGAAGCCGGGGAGAAAACTTACGGTATTCCCAAGCAGCCTATTGATGTATGTGTAGCAGAAACACAGGGGTCTATCGGGTATATGATTGAGCAACAGCTACGGAATGTGCTGGAGAAAGAAAATCTTGAGCGGGACATCCTGACCCTGGTGACACAAGTGGTCGTGAATAAAGAGGATACAGCTTTCCAAAATCCTGCAAAGCCGGTGGGACCTTTTTATTCGAAAGAAGAAGCTGATAAAATGTCCGATGGCAAAAAAGTGGTTTTTCATGAAGATCCTCGCGGAAGAGGATGGAGGAGAGTTGTGCCCTCTCCAAAACCGGAAAGAATTAACAACCGCAATTCTATTGAACGGTTGGCGCGCGACGGGAATATCGTTGTAACTGTCGGGGGAGGTGGCATTCCGGCATTTTATGTCGAGCCTAATAAGCTCCAGGGAATCGATGCCGTCATAGATAAAGACCTGGCATCTTCCAAACTGGCCTCGGAAATCAGTGCAGAAGAGTTTTATATTCTTACCGATGTGCCTAAAGTCGCCCTTAACTTTAATACCCCCGAGGAAGTTCAACTGGATGAAATCACCGTATCGGATGCGAAAAAATACCTGGAAGAAGGCCATTTCAGCGAAGGAAGCATGGCCCCGAAAATCAGAGCGGCCATACAGTTTATCGAAAACGGCGGGGAAAAATGCATCATCACAGAATCAGCCGACTTAGGTAAAAATAAGGCAGGGACACATATAGTACAAAACAAATAAAAAAACAGGTTTATGGCATATAATTTAAGAGATAGGAGTTTTCTGAAATTATTGGATTTCACTCCCAAAGAAATCAAGTTCCTTTTGGAGCTATCAGCAGATTTGAAAAAAGCAAAATATGCGGGAACAGAACAACAAAAGCTCAGGAACAAAAACATTGCGTTGATTTTTGAAAAAAGTTCTACGCGAACACGATGTGCTTTCGAAGCCGCCGCTTTCGACCAGGGGGCTAATGTTACTTACCTGGGTCCGACCGGTTCGCAAATGGGCGTAAAAGAAACTATGAAAGATACGGCCCGTGTACTGGGGCGTATGTATGAAGGTATTGAATATCGAGGCTTTGGCCAGGAAGTGGTGGAAGAGCTGGGAGCTCATGCCGGAGTGCCGGTGTGGAACGGGCTAACCAATGAGTTTCACCCTACCCAGATTCTTGCCGATTTTTTAACTATGATGGAGCACTCCGATAAGCCATTGAAGGATATCACCTTTGCATACCTGGGTGATGCCCGCAATAATATGGGTAATTCATTGCTGATTGGTGCCGCCAAAATGGGTATGAAGTTTCGTTCGGTAGCTCCTAAGGACATTCAGCCTTCCAAAGAACTCGTAGATCAGGCTAAAGAAATTGCTACGGAAACAGGTGCAGAAATTGAAGTGACCGACAAGGTAGAAGAAGGCGTCAAAGGTTGTGATTTCCTCTATACCGATGTATGGGTGTCGATGGGTGAATCCGAGGAGGTTTGGAAAGAGCGCATCGAAAAGCTCAAACCCTACCAGGTCAACAAAGAACTGATGAAGAAAACCGGGAACCCGGATGTGAAATTTATGCATTGCCTGCCGGCATTCCATAATGCCGACACTAAGATTGGGAAAGACGTCAAAGAGAAATTCGGTCTGGAATCGATGGAGGTTACCGAAGAGGTATTTGAATCACCGGCATCCATCGTATTCGACGAGGCTGAAAACAGACTGCATACCATTAAAGCAGTAATGGTAGCTACGCTCGGATCATAGAAAACACCTTGTTTTCGTTAAAAAGGTGGTTATAATAGGTAAGCCACGGATTCATGATTAAATATTCGTGCATTCGTGGCTTTTTCTTTGAAAGAACATACTGAGGCGCAGC
>JAIPBX010000059.1 GCA_021738485.1 Bacteroidales bacterium
AAGTGGATTGGGAAAACACATCCAACTCCACTTTTGAAGAGGCTTTCACTATCGACGTATCACCTTTTGATTCGGAGATATGTCCGGCTTATCGTGGGCAATGCATCCCTCAGCCCGGAACCGATATTCAACTGGAGACTCTCGCCGACCGGTTAATGTTCCGTCTTCAATATCGAAATTTTGGGGATTACCAGGTAATGCTGACCAATCATACCGTAGATGTCGATGGCACAGGCCATGCAGGCATACGCTGGTATGAATTTCGTAATGATAATGACGGAGACGGCTGGTATTTGCGCCAGGAAAGCACTTATGCTCCCGACAGCGATAACCGCTGGATGGGCTCCATAGCCATGAATGAGGAGGGGAAAATCGCGCTGGGCTATAGCGTCTCTTCTGAAAACACCTATCCTTCTATTCGCTATACCGGCCGGGGACCTAACGCTCCCTTAGGCGAAATGATTTTTACGGAAGAAACTGTTATCGATGGCTCCGGAGTACAATACGGCGATGCCGCAAGGTGGGGAGACTATTCCATGATGTCGGTTGATCCCGAAGATCATCAGACATTTTGGTTCACAACAGAATATATGGAACAAAGTGGTCCCGCTAACTGGCAAACGCGCGTTGCATCCTTCCAACTGGAAGAAGATTTTATTGCCCCCGATCCGGTAACTGACCTGGCAGCAGAAGCCTCAACCACTAATGCCGTTTGGCTTCAATGGACCGCCACGGCCGATAACCGAAGTGAAACCGATGAGTATGATATCCGTTACTCCCTCTCACCAATAACTCCTGAAAACTGGGAAAATGCTACACAAGTAACAAATCCACCAGAACCCAATCAACCCGGAGCAACCCAACAGTTTTACATCAGCGGATTGGAATTTAATCAGCAATATTATTTTGCCATGAAAGTCACAGACCGGCAAAATAATTACTCGGACCTGTCAAACGTTGCATCGGCTACAACACCCGGGGAACCGGACATAGTGGCTTCTACTGATACCATTAAAAAGACACTCCATCAAACGTTGTCTTCCAGCGAAGAATATTCTGTTTCCAATCAAGGGGAGAGTGATATCCGGTTTACCACTACTAAAAATGATGATATTACCCACAATGCCGGAGAGATACTAAAAACCTACGATTCGGAGGTCTCTGGTATTCTTGGGATACAGGCCGTTGATGAAAAATTCTATCTCGTAAATAGCAGCGATCAACAGTTGCTGGTTTATGATACCGTGACCGGCACTATAGTTGATACGGCTATCCTTCATGAAGAGCCTTTCGGCATTACCTATGACGGAGAACACTTGTGGATTGGCTCAAAACAGGGACTCATCAAAGCTTATACTCTACAGGGCGACAGCACTGAGCTATATATTGACATCGGAGCGGAAAATTTTCATGCCCTCACATACAATGGGGAATTTCTTTTGGTCAATGAAGTGAATAAAGATGAGCCGATTATTAAAGCTTTTGATACCGAAGGAAATTATGTCAGGAATTATCAAACGCAAATAGGTTTTGATATCTGGCAATCCACCTGGGTAGAGCAACATCAATCAGGAAAACTATGGATCACCAATAATGACGGCGTTATTTCCCAGCTAAAACTGGAGGATGGGGTTTTTACAAAAACCCAAACTTTTGAAGCTCCATCCATGATAAGTTATGCCCTGACGCACGACGACTCTGACATTGTTTATGCTGAAATCGCAGAAAAAATACATATGGTGGATGACGGGGTCTCGGAAGTCAATTGGCTGGAGGTAACCCCGATAAGGGATACTATTGCGGCACAGCAGGAAACCATCCTCGACCTGAAATTTGTATCCGGCGACCTTCAACCGGGCGTCTATTCCGGCGTTATGACGATCCATAGCAATGACCCGGATGAGGAACAGATTGAATTACCATTGCAAATGACCCTACTCGAATATAACCCTGTTCAAGTCGACGTCACTAGTTCGGCAGACACGATATGTGAAGGAACACAAGTTGAGTTTTCCGCAAACATTTCCGGGGGAGAAGGCGATTATGAAATTGAGTGGTCATCCGATCCTGCAGGTTTTGAAGCATCCTCAGATGTTGTAACAGCTCGCCCGGAATTCGGGACAAAGTACTACGTACATGTTACCGATGGAATTATGGATGTTACCGATTCCATAAGCCTGAACGTCAAGCCCGCCCCGGATGTAACTCTGGGTCCCGATACCAGCATCTGTAAAAATCACACACTTTCTCTTACACTGGATGAAGGATATGAAAGTTACCTTTGGTCCGACGGCTCTGAAGGAACCACTTTAACGGTCGACAGCACAAATACCGACAACGGATCAAATAGTTTTTGGGCGGAAGTGACAGGCAATAATGGTTGTACGAGTGCAGATACGTTGGTTGTTGTGCAGGAAGATTGTGCAGGTGTTGCCGAAATTGATAATGTAACCTTGAATGTATATCCCAATCCCACACACAATACCACACGACTTGTGATTGACGGCCATTGGAAGAATCTCAGGTTGTCTGTACTGAACAGCGGCGGTCAGACCCTTCTGCAACGCTCCGTTGAAGAAGGAAAAGGTGAAAAGGTCATAAATATTGACTTAACCGAAAGACCGGCGGGCACTTATTACATACAACTGAAAGTGAATGACAAATCAATGACCCAAAAAATTCTTAAATTATAGCGAATATACAAGAAAACCTTACGAATGATAAAAAAGTGGCAGCGCATGAAAAATTAGCAAGTTTTTTTACGGGTTATTACAGATATTTGTTAAAATGAAAATTACAAACCCGTAAAAATTAAAACAATGAAATTAGCCACATTAAATCTTCGTTTTAAAAGAAAGCACCGTGATATCAAATATTACAAATGTAACAGGTGCGGATATATTGACAAACATTCGGCACACTGCCCGGTATGCAGAAAAGAAGGTAAGTTGGTAAAGCTTAAGCGATAAACCGGTAAAATTGCAATATAGCGTCAGGAAAGTTGACTGCTTTCTTTATACCAAATTGCTATCAAATTCTTCATAGTTAAGACACATATTTTTTACAGATGCTCTACTTTAAAGTATTGTTGCCGGTTTTGATGATGAATATTTATCACCTCAACCACAAATATTCCGGCTTGCAGGTCTGAAAAATCAATTTTAAGTTTTTTTCCTTTAATGGTGTCTTCCTGAACTTTTCTACCCATAAGAGTATAAACAGATACTTTATAGGAGCCTCTCTCCATCTCCACTGTAAGTTTCTTTCTAACAGGATTGGGGTAAACTCTGGCACTTATTTTCGTACTGACATCTTCAGTCCCTGAAAAATCGCAGCCTGCCCCCGGCGTGCCATACAAAGGGGTGCCATCTGCGAGCGTATAAAACCGATTGGTAGAGGCATTCCAGTTGCCTGGCAGAGCATTGTCGGCCAAAGGCTCACACATAGTTAGTGACGGGCCATAACCATCGGTCAGGGAATCCCATGGAAAACGGTCTTTATAAGTAACTTTGTCAATTACATTATGGTACTTATCCCGCAACTCCAAAGATTCTCCGCCGTTATTTAACCTTCCTCCCGACCATTGAAGCACCTCCTGCCCGATAAGTGCTTCCAGGGCCCGTGCATTTATAGCCAATAAAAGGTAGGAATGAGAAGGAAAATCAATATCCCCGAATTCATAATTTACCCCCTCGGAAAAATAATACCCCTCAAGGTTTACCTCAGAATCTTCATTATTGTACAACTCCAGATATTCCAGGCTATCGTTGGTGCCGCCGGGAGGATGATACATAATTTCCGTAATGGCAATGGAACGAGGGTCTTGTTGAGACACAATATTAAAAGTTCTGTCAGAGTCATCCCATGGTTGTCCATTTTCCCCGGATATCCGGATATAATAATCATCGCCATCGGGCAATGCGCTGTCCGGCTCCCATTCGTATGAGGTGGTTTCAAGCCCGGAAGCAATGACTTTTTCCACATCATTCTCATGACTGATGAGTTTCAGCGAAACATTTCCATCGTAGTTCAACACGCCCCATGTAATTGTATGACTTACTCCCTTTTCAATGTATTCCGTTCCGTTGGGATAAATCAACCGGATATAAGGGTTGGTAATTTTTACCGAATTCTCTGTATTGGGCGTTCCGCCATGCAGCAATCCAGCCTTCCAGTTATCCGGATCATTATTATCAGAATTGACATCCGCAAGTTCAAGGGTATATCCATCACCATCGGCCGCTTCGGGCCATGGCGCTTGATCATAGTAAACTACTTTATCCACTGATAATTGTTGCCGGTTATATAAATTCACCTCATCCCCGCCGTTGCTCAGGCCAAAAAGTCCGGTTTCAACCTGATCGGCATCAAATGGAATATAAGGTCCCCCGTCAACAACCACCGTATAATACTCACCCTCAGAAAGGGTTGTATTCTCAGGAATCATCACAGGTTGATGGTTAGGGTCATTATCTATAATATGCCATCCCGAAATATCAACAAAGTCATTGCTCCGGTTGTATAGCTCCACCCATTCTATATCGGAATTGTCGTCATTATACATAATCTCATTGATAACAATATTCTGAGATTGTCCGAACAGAGAGAGCAGAACCAAACAACACAAGGATGTAACAATGTATTTCATTAATTGGTCTTATAGCGATATTTTACAGTTTCCAATTCCTCATTGGCCTTTACTACTTTATCCTTAAGCTTTTCCTTATATTTTTTAAGTATAATAGCCTGTTCATTATCCCCTGTGGATATCATCTGGCCGGCAAGGATAGCTGCATTATCGGCACGATTGATTCCAACCGTAGCGACAGGTATACCGGGCGGCATCTGAACTATCGATAGCAGGGCGTCCATTCCCTCCAGGGCGGCTTTTATAGGTACGCCGATAATAGGAAGAGAGGTCGAGGCAGCAATAACGCCAGGTAAATGAGCTGCCATACCAGCTCCGGCTATGATAACCTTTATACCCCGCGATTCCGCCTCACTGGCAAAAGCTTCGACTTTTTCCGGGGTTCTGTGTGCTGAGAGGGCATTCATTTCGAAAGGTATCTCAAGCTCTTCAAGAACTTTGGCAGCTTTTTCCATGACTTGCAAGTCGGAGGTGCTGCCCATAATAATGCTTACTTTAGGCTCCATAGACTTAATAATTTTAAAAACAAAAATAAAGATAATTTCTAATATTTCTATGGTACCCCAAATTATGTCCTGTACATCTGAAAATGCGCGTATCAAAAAAAAGGTTCTATTAAAAAATTAATCTTTGATAGACAGTCAGGTAGAGATTCTTATATTTGCATCTTTGTTTCCCAAACTGAAAAACATTAAAATGGCAGAAAAAGTAAGATTGCATGACAAGGAGTTTGAGAAGTTTATTGATCATGAAAAGATCAAGGAGGCTGTCGAAAAGGTCAGCTCAGAATTAAATCACGATTTGGCTGACAAAAACCCACTATTTTTAGTCATACTAAATGGCGCTTTTGTGTTTGCAGCCGATTTATTAAGACACTTCACACATGATTGCGACATTTCATTTATCAAACTCTCTTCCTACATGGGCACTAAATCGTCCCATACAGTGCGAGAAGTAATTGGTCTCGACACCAATGTAAAAGATAGGACAGTAGTTCTTGTTGAAGATATAATTGATACAGGGATCACTATGGAACATATCATGGTACAAATGAAAAAGATGGAAGCACAAGACGTACGATTGGCAACGCTGCTTTTCAAGCCTAATGCTTTTGAAAAAGATTTTCCCATTGATTATGTAGGTATGGATGTTCCCAATGACTTTATAGTAGGCTGCGGATTGGATTATGATGGCAAAGGAAGAAACCTGCCTGATCTCTATAAAATTGTCGAATAATAAACCAGAAAAACAAGTTACATGTTAAATATTGCTTTATTTGGTCCGCCGGGTGCCGGCAAAGGCACACAATCAAAGCTGCTTATAGAAAAATATAATCTCACGTATATTGCCACAGGAGATATTCTGCGGCAGGAAATTGCAGAAAACACCCCATTAGGAAAACAGGCTAAAGATATTATAGCAGCCGGGGAATTGGTTCCCGATGAAGTCATCGTTCAGATTATTGAAAAAAAGATAAAAACCAATCCTGACAGTAAGGGAATTCTTTTTGACGGTTTCCCGCGAACCTTGGTGCAGGCCTATATTCTTGAAGGCCTTTTGATGAAAATGAATACCTCACTCTCATGTATGATCAGTCTGGAAGTTCCTGAAGAAAAACTTATCCAACGTTTGGTTGACAGGGGAAAAACATCCGAGCGTTCCGACGACAATATGAAGGTCATCAAAAACCGCCTTAACGAATACAAAACCAAAACCGCTCCTGTCGGGAACTTCTATGATGAAAAAGATAAGCTATATAAAATTAACGGTGTAGGTACCATCGAAGAAATTCATGAACGCATCACCCAGGCCATCGATAACACCCTGAAGCAAGAATGGCTTAATATAGTGATTGCGGGCCCTCCGGGCGCCGGGAAAGGTACCCAGGGGCGCTTGCTGGCCGAAAAATACAACCTGTACTACATCTCCACAGGGTCTAATTTGCGTAAAGAAGTAAAGAACCAAACCAAAATCGGTAAACAAGTAAAACCGTACCTTGACAAAGGAGAGCTGGTCCCCGATGAAATCGTCATTCAACTTATTGAAAGGGAAGTGAAAGGCCGGAAAGATGTCAATGGCTTTGTATTCAAAGGATTTCCCCGGACAATTATTCAGGCCTACATCCTCGACGGATTGCTGATGAAAGTTAATTCTTCGGTATCCATTTGTATGGAATTGAAATTACCTACACTCGAATCTATCAAGCGGTTGTCGGCAAGAGGTAATACCGAAAACGCGCGTAGTTATGACAAAACCACCGAACTTATAGTAAGTCGTCTGGAAGAATACCAACAACGTACGGCACCGGTTATTGATTATTATCATAAGATGGATAAAACCATGACCATAAATGCCCAGGGCACTCGGGAAGAGGTGTTTGAGCGTTTATCCGGATCGGCGGAGAAGGCTTTTAGGAATATAAGATAAAAATGAGCAGCCCCAACTTTATTGATCATGTGAGAATTTATTGTCGTTCGGGACATGGCGGCGCCGGTGCGGCGCATTTCCGACGTGAAAAATATGTCCCGAAAGGGGGACCTGACGGAGGTGACGGCGGCCGGGGAGGACACATCATAGTAAGAGGCAGCCGCCATAAATGGACGCTTTTGCATCTGAGATATAGAAAACATATCCACGCTGAACGCGGGAAAGATGGAGCCGGGCAGCGCGCCAGCGGGGGCCATGGAAAAGATGATATTATTGAAGTGCCCCTGGGGTCAGTGGTTAAAAACGACCTGAATGACCAGGTCATTTGCGAGGTGACCCGCCATGGAGAAGAGCATATCATATTGCGGGGTGGCCGCGGAGGTCTTGGCAACTGGCACTTCAAATCATCAACGCGTCAATCCCCCGAATATGCCCAACCCGGGGGTGAAGCAGAAGAATTCCCCATTGTTATCGAGCTCAAAGTACTGGCTGATGTAGGTTTAGTTGGGTTTCCCAATGCCGGAAAATCCACGCTATTGTCAGTGATTTCTGCCGCCAAGCCTAAAATCGCCGATTACCCTTTTACCACCCTTACACCAAACTTGGGCATGGTCTCTTACCGAAACGACCAATCGTTTGTTGTGGCTGATATTCCGGGAATAATAGAAAAAGCCCACCAGGGAAAAGGTCTTGGCATCCGTTTCCTGCGACATATTGAACGCAATGCGGTATTGTTGTTTATGATTCCTGCAGACACCCAGCGCGATGTCGGTGATGAATATCATATTTTGCTTAACGAATTAAAACAATATAATCCCCAATTATTGGATAAAGACCGGCTGGTGGCAATAACCAAATCGGACCTGCTCGACCGGGAACTTATGGATGAATTAAGACAAAACTTGCCTGACATTTCTTCAGTTTTTATTTCATCTGTTGCCCAACAAAACCTCTTGGAGTTAAAAGATTTAATCTGGCAAAAGCTCAATAAAAATGATAGAGGCACTTAAAAATTTTGATCAGCAAATTACTATCTGGTTAAATAATCAGCACACACCTTTTTTTGATGATGTGATGTTTTGGATTAGTGACAAATACATCTGGGTGCCTTTCTATGCTTTTTTGGTATTGCTGATGATATTTAAGTTAAAAAAACATAGCATTACAGCTCTTGTGGCCATAGCCATTCTCATCACATTAAGCGATCAGTTTTCGGTTCATTTTTTCAAAGAAGTTTTTGAGCGATTCAGACCCTGCCGTGACGGCTCTCCCATCCATGAAATGATACATATCGTGAGAGGCCATTGCGGTGGAAAATATGGGTTCGTCTCTTCTCATGCCTCCAACACCTTTGCCCTGGCTGTTTTCCTGGTTTTAATCATTGGTAAATATTTCAAATACTTCACCCCATTAATCCTCCTTTGGGCGGCCATAGTCTCTTACAGCAGGGTATATCTGGGCGTTCATTATCTTGGGGATATCATAGGCGGTGCCATCTTAGGAAGTATTCTGGGGATATTTGTAGCTTTTGTTTTCCATAAATCAAGGCAATACATCAATAATAATTCGAAAAAAATTACCGGCTTCACCTCCCATGAATAAACCTTTCTGAAAAAAAATTATGGTTTTAGGCAATTTTTTTTAACATATTTTTGGATTTAAAACATTCTTGCCTTAATTTTACAACTGCCTAATACAATTATCTTCTTCTTAATAATTTTAGTTAATGACGGGGCCACGCTAAATGACCATTTAGCGTGGTTTTTTTTGGCGCCTTTCCCTCACTCTCTTTTCTGATCTCCTAATAAGGAATTCACCAGGGTAAGAATAATACTGAAACCAAGAGCCCACCAAAAGCCGTTCACCATAAATCCGGGGACAATAGCATCTGCCATAAGTATAATCAATGCATTGATTACCAGCAGAAAAATTCCGAAAGTAAAAATGGTGACAGGGATTGTAAGGATCAAGAGCAGAGGTTTTACAAATAAATTCAGGAATCCAATCACGATAGCTACCATAACCGCTGTAAAAAAACCTTTTAGTTCAACACCCGGTAACAGGTAACTAGTAATAATGACGGCAAAAGTATTCAAGATCAATCTGAGTAGCATATCAATAAATATTAAAATTTGTACGTAACATAAATTCAAGAGTCAGGGCATTGTCTTCTAAAGCCCATGCAGTGCGCAATCCCAGTGTAGACGGTGCAATTAAACGAAAAAAGTGGGTCTCTGCAAAGACTTCCACACCCGTAGTCAAAACAAAATCATCAAATTGTTGCACATTGACCTGGGCCATATCCATAAACAAATTCGTATGGAAACGTTTAAAATACATCAACTTACCGATATTCCATTCAGGATAAAACAGCGGAAAAGAATAATTCAACTGACTGGACCATATATCCTGATAATGATATATGGAAGAACCGCGGGGATGGTTCACATACCCGGAGAGTAGCAGGTTAGGGCTGGTGTTGTATTCATATCCCGAATAAACTCTCAAATGATGATTCTTGGTGAACCCCGGAAAATAAAACCATCCTTCCGCACTGAAAATATCTCCATTACTTGATGAGGGCAACCATGAATGAAGAAAATTCATTTCCAGCACCTGCCCAAACTCCGGATATAAATCCCGGTGACTTTGCCGTCTGAGGTTAGAAAAATAAATACGCGATTGGAGGGTAAAAAACTTGTCATTGCTGAAACGCAAAGTGTCGCTATTATAAATATCATTAACCCTATAGTCTCCTGTCAGACCGACACTTAAAAATCTGTTAAAAGCCGCGGCATTAAACCGGTAAGGTAATTCCAATCCCCCGGAAACTTTCATCTGATTCCATTTAATCAGCTTTTCCCTCTCATTTACCTCTAATACTCTTTCTCTTCTACCATATTCAGCTCCGAGGTTTAATCTCGGATACCAACCGTCATAGGCTACATCCACATAATAATTCCCTCCTTCATCATCATAATCATAATAATACCCCGCCGAAGTAAACATGCTACTCATTAAATTCTGAGAATGAACAGAAATGCCCGGTCCATAGAATTGGTTGTTTTTGCTGTAGCCAAATGGAGTGAGGCTATGAAAATTAAAAAGATTTTTCTCCTTCTTGTAATCCTTTACCTCTTTTTCCGGCTCCGGGAGCTCTTCATAATCTATGGGTTTCCTTTTTATTTTGCTTGCCAGGCGAAAAGGCTCGCCGGCAGGTATCCTGGTTTTTTTCCACAATCCCTCTTTAACATCAAAACTTCTCAATTTGTATCCCTTGGAGGTGTAGCTGGAAAGCAGTATCTCCCCCGAGGGATGAAAGGAAGGGTAGCCAACACCATATTTGGCATCAGTGAGGCGGTAAAGGTCCTGCGTCTTTAAGCGGAGTGCGAAAAGGTCATTTTTTCCCCGGTAAGGAGCTATAAAAAAAAGATGCTCCCTGGACAGGAAAGGATGGGAGATATCAAAACGGGTTTCCCCGAAAATCTTTTTCACCTTATCCGTGGTAGGATCGAGATAATATATCGCCTTGCCCCGGCCGGTTACTTTAACAAAAACTATCTTATCACCTTGTGCTGACCAGCGGGGTGTCATGACAAATTCTCCCGGAGGGAATTCACGGGAATAAATAGTTTTCCCGTTTTCCGGGTTAATCACAACAAGGGCATAATCTCCTGATTTGTTTGCCCTGACGGCTGTAAGAACTTCTTTATGGGGTGAGACATCCGGGGCAAAGTAGCGCTTATTCCGGGAGGTTAACTCCACGGTTTTTTCTTTCTGATAATCATACTTTTTCAATACCGAATAGCTTTGTAATCCCCAACGGGCATCATTGTAATACTCAGCCCAGTATATTGCATTTTCTCCTATAGCAATTTTCTCATCAAAAACACTGCCCGGATAGTGAAGGACCTCTTCATTTGTCCCGCTCAGCTTAACAAAAGCGGGAATATCTTTATAACTTACCCTGTAAGCAATGATATTACCTCCCACTCTTCGGGCATGAGTATATGTTTTATAGATTCCAGAAGGGGTATCAATCGTATCCCATTCTGTTTCTTTCTTTTTCCTGATCTTCAGATTATCCACCACATCACGCATTGCTTCCCTGTAAAAGGCCTCCAGCTCTTTCCCCGTATGACGCTTTATTGACGCAGCAAAAGGCGCCAAAGCATAGGGTTTCCGGGCTGTTTCCCTACTTACCTTCTGCCATAATGAATCGCCGTATTTTTTAGTACCGTGGGCCACAAGATGATAACCCAGATTATAATAATTCAACTGTTTATCTTTATAAGACCCATTAATAGCCTTATCATACGAATATATTCCCTGTTCATTCATGGCTGCTCTTAATTTCATCAGGAAATCGGCATCCCGGCCCCGGCCACTTTCAGTATAGGCCGTTTCTCCGGCGACGGCCTCTCCTTCAATAAACCAGAACGGCAAGCGGGCCATAGCTCCTGTCGTTGCGGCATCTCCCATTAGCCAGGTTAAATGACGCGCAAACCCCTGACGAAAAATTTCAATTTGTTGGGTATGATAATATTCATGTAAAGAGAGCTGCTGAAGCCACTTTTGCGCATTAGAAGACTGGGGAGCAATAGTGTTTATTTCCATGCGTAAAGGAGCGGGAACACTGAAACCATTGGAAACTACCGAGCGATTATGTATCACCACATCTGTATGACGTGGGGTGACACCTGTTTTTTCAGAAAAAAATGCCCGTGTCTTTTCCATTAAACGGGCATAATAGTAAGCCTGAAGGCTGCTGTTCCGGCTGAAATGGACGGTAAAATGGTCGGTGTTTATTTGCTTCCATTCCACGCTTGCAGGCTCCTGGCCGTAGTAAAAAAACTGAGTCTTGCCAGGTAGAGCGAGTAACAGGAAAAACAAAAAAGCTGAAAAAGATAAAATGCGCTTGTTCATATTCAGAATATTTTAAAAAATCCTTCCAAAACATACTCCTTAACCCAATAACTCCGTAAAGGATCCGAATGTTCAGCACATGAGTTATCTACCCGAAATGCCGTTCAAAATGTTTCCATAGCTTATCATCAGGCACAGGCGCTGTTATGTTTACCTCTGTGTTTTTAACCGGATGGTCAAATATCACTTTTCTTGCATGCAAATGGATAGAGGCATCGCTATTTGTGGTATGAAAACCATATTTGATATCCCCTTTGATCGGATTACCTGTGGCGGAAAGCTGAGAGCGCACCTGGTGATGCCTTCCTGTAAGGAGCCGGACTTGCAAAAGAGAATACCGGTCACTATGGCCAAGTGTTTGGTATTGCATGCGAGCAATTTTTGCATTTTTTCTGAAATCCGGAAAAGCGTATGATTTATTCTTCTGCGGGTTTCTCACCATGTAGTGCTCCAGCGTAGCCTGAGCAGGCTCCATTCCCCTGGCCACTACTGCCCAGTAATATTTTGTAATTCGATGCTCCTGAAGCATGCGGTTTAGTCTTCCCAAGGCTTTGCTCGTTTTAGCAAAAATCACTACTCCGCTCGTAGGGCGATCGATACGGTGCACTACTCCCAGAAAAATATTTCCCGGCTTATCATACTTTTGCTGAAGGAAGTACTTGTATTTTTCACTTAAAGGCGTATCTCCCGTTTTGTCTCCCTGGACAATTTCGGAAGGTTGTTTGTTAACAATCAAAAGATGATTATCCTCAAAGAGCACCTTCGAAGCCAAATCGCTGTATGTCGTATCTGTCGGCAAAGGCTCTTAGTATTGTTCCCGCTCATTGGGGAAGTCCAATGATTTAACATCCTGGATATAGGTTTGCACCGACCCCGTTATCTCTTCTTTCAGATTATGATAACGTCTGAGAAAGCGCGGTGAAAAATCCTGGGTTATGCCCAGCATATCGTGCAGCACCAGCACTTGTCCGTCAACTTCAGGTCCTGCTCCTATACCAATCACGGGTATGCTTAACTCTCCGGCTACTTTTTCCCCCAAATGAGCGGGTATCTTTTCAAGCACCAGGGCAAAGCAACCGGCTTCTTCCAGGCGATGGGCATTTTTGATGAGTTTGTCAGCTTCTTCCTCTTTGGTAGCTCGTACCACATACGTCCCGAATTTATGTATGGATTGCGGGGTAAGTCCTAAATGGCCCATAACCGGAATTCCTGCGGAAAGAATCCGTTCCACCGATTCAATAATCTCCACGCCACCTTCCATTTTTATGGCATTCGCCCCACTTTCTTTCATGATACGTATAGCGGAATTCAGAGCCTCCTTTGAGTTCCCCTGGTATGTACCGAATGGCATATCAACGACGACAAGAGCCCTTTCTACTGCACGCCTTACCGAAGTAGCATGATATATCATCTGATCAAGCGTTATAGGTAAGGTTGTTGTATTGCCCGCCATAACATTGGAAGCCGAATCACCCACCAACAGTACATCTATACCTGCTGCATCCAGAATTCGAGCCATGGAATAATCATAGGCCGTCAGCATGGCAATTTTTTCTTGTTTAAGCTTCATTTCCTGCAGCACATGAGTTGTTACCTTTGGTGCCGGTGACATTTTAGCTGATGACATAAGCTGTTGTTTATTTTACTTCGTTTTAAAACAAGCACAAAAATACAGCCTTAAAACGTCATTAGTAAATATATAATTGATTTTTTTTCGGATATTTAATTATGAAGGAAACATATCCCATTGAAACCTTTTATTTATTACATTTGTCAGTCATTTATAAATGCAATTTTGTTAGCAACTATGAATAAATTCTCCTTAATTATACTTTTTATATTCGGTGGATTACTTTTTCAATCATGCGAGACGGATTTTGATGTCACGGCAGAATGGCAGGATATAACCATTGTTTATGGCTTACTGGATCAGAATGACAGCGTGCATGAAATAAAAATTAATAAAGCCTTTCTTGGCGATGGAAGTCTCATCAAATATGCCGCTAATGAGGACTCTTCCCTCTATGATAATCTGGAAGCTAAACTCCAGGAGCTTAATAAAGACTCAACCGTAAACAGAGAGTTCCCGCTAGATACAACCGTAATTCATAATAAGGATACGTCGGGAGTTTTTTTCGCCCCCGACCAGGTGATTTATACCACCGGAAAAGATAATAATGTGGTTTTGGACGACGAATACCTTTACCGGCTTAAGATATATATCCCCGCCAGGGATAAAACGGTAACAACTACCACAGGCCTTATACACACCAGCAGCAATAACCAGGAAGCAAACTTAACTATTAGCCGCCCATTTTTGAATGACATTGTGAATCCTACTATTTATTTTGCATTAAATGACAACCAAAAAATAGTAAAATGGAATACAGCAAAAAACGGCAGGCGCTATCAGTTGGAAATCCATTTTCAATTCCAGGAGCGAACCCAAAACGGCAATGTCAAAAAACGGAAAATCACGTGGTCGTCCTTTGATATGAAACGTTCGCGCAATGCGGAAGGAGGAGAGACTATGGAGATAAGGTTCCCGCATGATAGGTTCTATAAGTTTATAGCAGATAATGTTCCCTATAAAAGGCAGGAAAAAGAGGATGAAGTAACCTTAAGGGTCGCAAACAGTATCGATTTTGAAATCTCCGTAGCTTCCGATGTTTTTGACACTTACATGCAGATATATGACCCTTCGGAAGGAATTGTGGAATATCGCCCGGAATTCACTAATATTAAGAATGGCATGGGATTGTTTGCCAGCCGTACTTCCAAAACACGTTCTTTTGCCCCCCAAAAAAGGGTGAAAGAAATCCTAAACGATGACTTCAATCTCAAATTTCAACAAGTCAAATAACCTCAAAACCACCAATTCATTCGTTTTTCCCCCGGTCATAAATACGCAAGATCAAGGGATGCCTGCTAACTGTCTTTTTGTCACAACACCTAAAATCTCAATAATTACCAGACAAACAACTGTCATTATTACATCATAAGGTGATAATATGGTTTTGGCATAATGATTGAAACGCTCTTTTCGGAAAAGAAAATTTGTAAATAAAAAGGAAAAAAAATGGGAAAAGTAATAGGAATAGACCTTGGAACTACAAACTCATGTGTGGCAGTAGTTGAAGGTAAAGATCCGCAAGTTATACAAAATAGCGAAGGCCGGCGTACAACACCGTCTATTGTTGCGTTTACAGAAAATAATGAGCGTAAAATCGGTGACCCGGCGAAGCGACAAGCTATAACGAATTCAGAAAAAACGATCTACTCTATTAAGCGTTTTATGGGAGAGACCTATGATAAGGTTGAAAAGGAAATCAACAGGGTCTCCTACAAAATTGTGAAAGGTGACAATAATACACCACGCGTTAAGATCGATGACCGTATGTATACGCCCCAGGAAATCTCAGCAATGGTTCTTCAAAAGATGAAGAAAACCGCTGAGGATCATCTGGGAGAAGAGGTAACGGATGCAGTGATAACCGTTCCGGCCTATTTTAGCGATTCACAACGACAAGCCACCAAAGAAGCCGGAGAAATTGCCGGTTTGAATGTAAAACGAATTATCAATGAGCCGACAGCCGCATCATTGGCTTACGGGCTCGATAGAAAAGACAAAGATGAGAAAATAGCCGTTTACGACTTAGGTGGAGGTACCTTTGATATCTCTATACTCGAGTTAGGCGGTGGTGTATTTGAAGTAAAATCCACCAGCGGTAACACCCATCTTGGTGGCGATGACTTCGATGAAGCTGTTATCAACTGGCTGGCCGAAGAATTCCTCAAAGATGAAAATATTGATCTGCGTAAAGATCCCATGGCATTGCAGCGTTTGAAAGAAGCTGCCGAAAAGGCCAAAATTGAGCTTTCCAGTGCTCAATCCACGGATATTAATCTGCCTTACATCATGCCGGTAGACGGTATCCCGAAGCACCTGGTTAAAACCCTGACAAGGGCTAAATTTGATGCTTTGACCGAAGATTTGGTGAAATCAGCCACCGATCCGGTGAAAAAAGCGCTGGATGATGCCGGTTATTCACCCAGCGACATTGACGAGGTGATTCTTGTAGGAGGTACTACGCGCATGCCTTCTATTCAAAAATCCGTAGAGGATTTCTTTGGTAAGAAACCATCCAAAGGAATCAACCCCGACGAGGTAGTAGCCTTGGGTGCCGCTATCCAGGGAGCTATTATCGGCGGAGACTTCCAGAAAGAAGATATCGTTCTTCTTGATGTTACACCCCTTTCATTGGGTATTGAAACATTGGGTGGTGTGATGACCAAACTTATTGACGCCAACACAACCATCCCGACTAAGAAGACGGAAACATTCTCCACCGCAGCCGATAATCAAACCTCGGTAGAGATACATGTCCTTCAGGGTGAGCGACCGATGGCTAAGGATAACAAGAGTATCGGTAAATTCCATCTTGACGGAATACCTCCGGCACCACGGGGAGTTCCTCAAATTGAAGTTACTTTTGACATCGACAGTAACGGCATTATTCACGTATCGGCCAAAGACAAAGGCACTGGTAAAGAACAGAAGATACGCATCGAAGCCGGCTCCACGCTTAGCGAAGAGGAGATTAACAAGATGAAAGAAGAAGCTAAAGCGCACGAGGAAGAGGACAAGAAACAAAAAGAGCGTGTCGAAAAACTTAACCAGGCTGATGCTTTGATTGCTCAAACCGAAAAACAAATCAAAGATTACGGAGACAAGCTTCCGGCCGATAAGAAAAAGCCGATTGAAGATGCCCTGCAAAAGCTGAAAGATGCCCATCAAAAACAAGAGATGGAAACCATCGATTCAGCTATGGAGGAACTTAATAACGCCTGGCAGGCCGCCAGTCAGGACCTCTATAACGCTCAGCAGCAGCAAGGCCAGGAATCCGGCCAGGGTGCTGCCGGAGAAAGCCAGGAGGAAGCCCAGGGCGAGAGTCAGGACACTTCTTCAGATTCGCAACAAGCTTCAGGTAGTGATGACGAAGTGACGGATGTTGATTTTGAAGAAGTTAAGGACAATGATAAAAATAAAAATAAATAACGAATAATCCCGATTAGTTAAAAGCCATCTTTTTTAAAAAAGATGGCTTTTTTATTTTTTGAAATTTCCTTAACTTTACACTTTCCTAGAAAACTAAGGAAAAATTAAAGGAGAAAACACAATTGCACTAATAATCAACTAAAAATTTATGAAATTATGAGAACATTATCTACTCTTTTTACAGCGGCATTCATAATGGCTTCTATCCTGACTTTTGGACAGAACAAAGAAGTCATTCTTGAAGAGACCTTTGACAATGGCCTGGGAGAATTTACGCAATACAATGTGATCAACGATGATCTTAATTGGTATTGGGACGAAGAATTCGGTGACCCAGCGCCATGTGCAACGATGACAGGCTATGACGGCCAGGTCGACAACGAAACGGAAGACTGGCTGATATCCTCTGAATTAGACTTTACAGCCTATGAACAACTTCGTCTTACTTTCATAGAAGCTATCAATTACGAGAATGATGTGGCTGCGAACGAAAAGGTCTTGGTTTCTACAGATTATTCAGGCTCGGGTGATCCTAATGAGGCTACCTGGGACGAAATGGAAATTACCAACCGTACCGATGGCCAATCGTGGAACTTTATTGAGCCCGACCCGGTTGACCTCTCCGATTATGACGGCATGTCAGGCGTTTACATTGCATTTAAATACACGAGCTCTAGTGATAATGCCGCGACATGGGAAATAGATAATATTGTTGTGGAAGAAGCTACCGCCGAAGAACTCATCGTTAATACACCCAACGGAGGTGAGCATTGGCAAAGAGGGGAAACTTACGATATTACCTGGACTACCAATAATTTTAATAACAATGTAAAAATTGAACTGACAGGCTCTAACGCCCAGGTTCTGGAAGAATCGATCGAAAATACAGGCTCATATAGTTGGGACGTCCCGTCAGACATCGCTTTAGCGGATGATTACAGAGTAAAAATCTCGGACGTAGATGACGGAATGCCTATGGACCAATCCGATACCACTTTGTCTATTATTGACGCACTTTATTTTGGAGGTTTTGAAGAAGACCTCGGTGATTTTATGATGTATAGTGTCACCGGTGATCAAGAATGGTATCAGGATGCCTATATGTTCCGCAATTATGCCAAAATGAGTGGTTATAGTGGAGGCGCCGTTGAAAATGAAGACTGGCTCATCTCTCCGGCTTTCGATATGGATGCCTATGAAAACGAAGTTTTGACTTTTGAAAGTGCTTCAAAATACGAGGGGCCTGCACTTGATTTAATGATGTCCACAGACTATGACGGTTCAAGCGACCCGACCCAACAAGGCACCTGGAATGAAATAACAGACGAAGCGGATTGGGATCTGAATATAGATAATTATAACTGGACTTCTTCCGGTGAAATTGACCTTACCACAGTAGAAGGCTCCTCCGTATATATAGCTTTTGTTTACCATTCAAATTCGAATAACGCCAGCACCTGGGAGGTAGATAACTTTATGCTGCAAGGTAATGAAACCAATAGTATCGCTGACAACCGTTTTAGCTCCGGCATCTCGGTTTATCCGAATCCCTCAAACGGTGAGTTCACAGTTGTTTCCGAAGCTCTTGATAATGCCGAGATAGCTGTTTACTCCGTGACAGGAGCCAAAGTTTATGAGACCCAAATGGACCAGGGCAAACAAAACATTAATCTTTCAAACCTGGATAAAGGTGTCTACACACTGCGTTTTATTACACAGGACAACAAAGTAGGTGTTAAGCAAGTGGTTATCAAATAACAACGAAGGATTCTTATATAATTCAAAAGCCGCCACAAAAAAGATGGCGGCTTTTTTTAACTGTTACTTTCAACTAAAGTTATCTTACTATTGCTCTCAAGTGTTTTTAATAATAATTTTACATAAGATTATCATTTAGTTTATAATCAAATTTGCATCTTTACATTTAAATTAATTCAGAAACGACAAAACTTAATTGAGTATGAAAAAGTTTACATTACTATTTTTAGCTTTTTTCGGTGTCGGACTTTTGGGTAATGCCCAAATCATCAGTCAATACATCGAAACCAATTCAGGAACAGAACCCAAGGGTATTGAAATCTGGAACAATACTGATTCCCAACTTGATTTTAATGCCAATACGCTCTTGATTGAGAAAGGTACCAATGGAGCTCCTTTATCAGGAGTGTACACTTTAGAATCCGGCACGCTGGATGCAGGAGATGTGCTTGTAATTGGCACATCCGATTTGCAAGCCACCACTGAAGGCAATGGAGCAGATTTTTACGAGCATGCATTTACGTTTAATGGCAATGATGCTTTAGCCGTGAGTTACGGTGGAACAACAACCGATGTTTTTGGCATGCCTGAAGAAGATCCGGGCAGTGCCTGGGAAGGTAACGGTGTGTCCACGAAAGATCAAAACATAGGGCTGCTCACCGGTATCACATCGGGAGACACCGATGGATGGACCGATCCAAGTGAGCGTTTTGAAACCGTCAACACCGATCCGTCGGGAGCTAATGGTGACGAAGGATTCGGTATTGCACCTGAAGGTGGCGATAACCAAACTCCCTCGATTACGAATATTCAGCAAACCCCGGAAGTCGTTACTTCTTCCGACGAAGTAAACGTTTCGGCGGATGTGACCGACAGCGACGGAACGGTGGAAAACGTGGAACTTCATTGGGGTACTACTTCCGGTAGCCTGACCAACACGATCAATATGTCGACAACGCGCGCCGCTTACACAACCGACAGTCCCATTCCGGCTCAGGATGACGGGACGACGGTGTACTACGAAGTTTTTG
>JAIPBX010000060.1 GCA_021738485.1 Bacteroidales bacterium
TGGGAAATAAAGTTATGGAACAAAAAATCCGGGAGAAAAAGCAATCCATAGATATTGGACATCTACCCAAAGGAACTTACATCCTATCAATAACCAGTGAAAATTTGAGCGGTGTAAAGAAGGTTGTTTACCGATAAAAACAATAAAAGCAAGGATAAATCATCTCCCGTCCGTCAAATCCCGGACGGGAGATTTTTATTCGTCAATAATAGAGTACATCTCCCCGCAAGCTACCGCGCGCCTGTGGTGCTTGGTAACTGGTTTTGGCGTTTGTACCTTAAATCCGGATATTTAGCCACGAACGCCCGCCTGACCGGCAAGGACAGGCGCGAATGATTGCAAATTAACCAAGGCTTTTTTCGTCCGGTACGGCGAAAACAATTCATTTTAAACTCGTGTTAGTGTCTTTCTTAGTGAATCTTTGTGCCCTGGTGCCTTAGTGGCCTTCTTGAATTACTGCCTCGAAGGTCATATAAAAAATAACTCAGCAAGCCAGACCTGTAAAACACACTTTTCAATGCCTAATTGTAAAAAGGGAAAGTAAGAATATACTTCTCCCCTTATACCTTATTCCAGCTTTCCAACTTCTTGTTCTACTTCGTTCAGAATTTCCAGGCTTTTCACGAGCTTTTTCATCGTGTTGTGATCGTTATAAAGAGGCCGGTCGACATCCAGAAATTCCACATGGCGACGAACGACCTCATGGGCTTTTCGGACGCCTTTGCCGAAATTGTAATCCCTGAAATCCAGTGCCTGTGCGGCCGCCATAAACTCAATTCCCAGGATCCCATATGCATTATCCAGGATTTGATTGTTTTTCAGGGCGGTATTCATACCCATGGAAACAAAATCCTCCTGGTCGGCGGCTGCCGGTATGGATTGGATGGAAGCGGGAGCAGAGAGAATACGTTGTTCGGCAATCTGCATATCGGAAGTATACTGGCTGAGCATTAGCCCTGAAAACATTCCGGCCCCTTTGGTCAGAAAGGCAGGAAGACCGACGCTCAGAGCCGGATTATTCAGGCGGTTCATTCTTCTTTCCGAAAGCACACAAATCATAGTTATTGTGGCTCCGGCCATATCCATAGGGACCGCAACAGGGGTTCCCTGGAAGTTAGCCCCGCTGATTTGCCGGTCTTCGCCGGGGAAAAACACCGGATTGTCTCCCACCCCATTCAGCTCTATCTCCACCTGCGACTGGGCATAATCCAGGGCATCATGGGCGGCACCAATCACCTGGGGCGTAGAGCGCATTGAATAGGCATCCTGCACCTTACATTTAATCCGCTTTTCTTTCAGGTCGCCGCCCTCTACTAGCTTACCTATGGCTGAAGCACTACGTACGGCTCCCTTAAAACCTCTGACCTCATGAAGTTTTGATGTGTAGGGTCCCATATTAGCTTTTAAAGCTTCCAGGGACATGGCAGCGGCAACTTCCGCCTGCTTGAGAAAATTTTTAGCATCATACAAAAACAAAGCACTCATCGCTGTAAGGACATTCGAACCATTAATGGCCGCCAGCCCGTCGCGGGCTTTCAATCCCGGCACCGGTATTCCGGCTGCATCCAGGGCCGCTTTGCCTTCCATGAGTTCGCCTTTGTAATAGGCCTTCCCTTCACCTAAAAGCAACAGGGCTATCTGAGACATGGGCGCTAAGTCGCCCGAAGCCCCCACCGAGCCTTTCTCACATACATACGGGGTCACCCCTTTGTTAAGCATGTCAACATAAGTTTGGGTGATTTCAAGCCGGTTTCCCGAATTACCGTGGGCATGGACATTAATACGTCCCAGCATAGCTGCTCTGACATGTTCCAAAGGCATCGCCTCACCGATGCCGGCCGCGTGATTGTACACCAGGTAGCGCTGGAATTGTTTTACCTGCTCATCGTCCAGTACGACTTCTGAAAACTCTCCGATACCGGTATTCACACCATACATGATTTCATTGCGGGCCATCTTCTCTTCAAGCATCGCACGGCATTTGTTAATGCGTTTTACCGCATCGGGATGTAGCTCGACCTTTTCATGATCGCGGGCTACCTGGACCATTTTATCTATGGTTAATCCGGAACCATCTATTACTAAAGTCATATTCCAAGGTTTTTATTATGAATTGGATGTAAAAGTAAAAAAATGCAGCATTTCCTTAAAATAAATCTTCAATAGAAAAATGGTAAGTGTGTAAGTTTTTAGGTGCTTAGGTTTTTAGGTTTTTTATCAAATTCTAAATTATTTACTGAAGTTTCGCATATCTTTTAAAATCATGAATATTAATCTTTTATTAAAAGACTGTTTTTATAAATAGTGCTATATCAATTTTTAATAGTTTCCATAAGAAACCTGCCGGGTCTCTCCTACTCACCTGTACCTCGCAAAAACCCGGCAGGTTATGCGAATAACTTTACCATATTCCATTGCCGGCAGGGCCTTTACAAAAGAGGGTGGAACAAACAGGCCTATATTTGTATCTTAGCTGTCCCCAATAACCTTCGAATGACAAAGAACAAGGAACAACGAACAAGGAACAAAATACCAACCTTTCCGCGGGCTCTAAGTACTAGGCTCTATACTCCCTACTCACCGCTCCCTACTCCCTACTTCTTCTAAATACCTTGCACCAACCCATCGGGCAGGGAAATCTTTACTTCTTCGGCAAAATCCAGGGCCCTTTGAATATGCTTGTAGAGCACCTGGTCGTTTTCAATAAAAGGGACGTATTCGCGAAACTCCTTTAGGAAGCTTTCGATATAAGGAGAAGATTTAAGAGGCCGTCGAAATTCCATCGCCTGGGCGGCCACCATTAATTCCACGGCCAGGATTCGCTCAAGGTTATGGATAGCCCGGTAAGCTTTTGTGGGGGGATTAGCTCCCACGCTCACATGGTCTTCCTGGCCTTGCGAAGAAACCAAACTATCTACTGAGGCAGGAGTAGCCAACTGCTTATTCTGGCTCACGATAGAAGCCGCCGTATACTGGGGTATCATAAAACCGCTGTTCAGGCCGGGTTTGGCAACCAAAAACGAAGGAAGCCCGCGACGACCATCCAGTAGCTGGTATGTTCTTCTTTCGGAGATACTGCCCAATTCAGCCACAGCAATAGTAAGGTAATCCAGCGCAATGGCCAGCGGCTGTCCGTGAAAATTCCCGGCGCTCACTATCAAATCCTGCTCGGGGAATATGGTGGGATTATCGGTAACGGCATTGATCTCATTGGAAAAGACCCTGGCGACGTAATTCATAGCGTCCTTGGAGGCGCCATGTACCTGGGGAATACATCGAAACGAATAAGGGTCCTGCACATTTTGTTTCTCCCTGTTTATCAGCTCACTGCCTTCAAGCGCCTGCCGGATAATTTCAGCCGTTTTGATTTGTCCTTCCTGCCGGCGAATCCGGTTTACTTCGTCCATAAAAGGTTCTATACGTCCGTCAAAAGCCTCCAGAGCGATCGCTCCTGTAACATCCGCCAATTGGGAAAACCTAAACAACTTCACCAGGCTGTATACCCCAAAAGCCGTCATAAACTGCGTACCGTTGAGTAGCGCCAACCCTTCTTTAGACTTCAGCACAATGGGTTCCCACTTCAATGACTTAAGGACTTTCTCTGTCTCCTGTCTTTTTCCCCCGTAATTGACTTCCCCTTTGCCAAGCAAAGGAAGCGCAAGGTGGGCTAATGGCGCCAAATCGCCTGAAGCCCCCAGGGATCCTTGCTGGTAGACCACCGGCAAAACATCATGATTATACATATCCACCAACCGCGACACGGTTTGTAATTGTACTCCCGAATGGCCATAAGACAACGACTGCACCTTCAGAAAAAGCATCAGCTTGACAACACCCTGCGGCACCTCATCGCCGGTTCCGCAGGCATGCGACATAACCAGGTTTTCCTGGAGCTGCTCCAAATCCGAATGCGATATCTTCACATCGCACAAAGAACCAAAGCCGGTATTTACTCCGTAAACGGGCTGATTTTGTGCTTTGGTTTTTTCTTCGAGATAGTTGCGGCACCTTTTTATTCTCTCCTTCGCCTCCTGAGAAAGAGCGAGGTTGTAATTGCCTTTAAATACTTCAAAGACCCGGTGAAAAGTCAGCTTTTCATCGGGGTGAATATAATGTGTCTTCATCACTTTCTTGTTTTGTACTATTTAGCCAATTCCTTCACCAACTCTTCAGGGCTATACCGTGTTTGTTGCCCCGAAGCCATGTTTTTCAACGAAATTTGTCCGTTGTTCAACTCCTCTTCTCCTACCAGGGCCACGTAGGGTATTCCTTTATTATTGGCGTAGGTCATCTGCTTTTTCATTTTGGCTGCCTGGGGAAAAATTTCGGTGGCTACTCCTGCTTTTCGCAGCTTCTCCACCACCGGCAGGCAAAAATCCGTCTCCTTTTCCCCGAAATTCACAAACAGGACGTGTGTCGTAGTCGTCACTTCTTTGGGGAATAGGTCTTCGGCATTCATTACATCATAAATCCGGTCGGCACCAAAAGAGATACCCACCCCGGATACATCCTTCAGGCCAAAGACACCTGTCAGATCATCATAGCGTCCCCCGCCGCATATGCTACCCATCTGTGTATCGTTGGCCGTCACTTCAAAAATCGCCCCGGTATAATAGTCCAGGCCACGGGCAAGGGTGATATTGAAATTAAAATCTGCTTTTAAATCTAACATTTGCATCTTATCCATGATGTAGGTAACCTCATCCATACCCCTCATCCCCGTTTCCGAATCTTTTAGCAAAGATTTCAGCTCGCGGATTTTTTCCCGGTTATCTCCCGAAAGTCTTAAAACCGGCTCCAGGTTTTTCAGGGCTGCATTGTCAATGCCTTTTTCCGACAACTCTTCCTTCACTTTTTCAAGTCCTATCTTTTCGAGTTTGTCAATGGCTACGGTGATATCCGTAATCTTATCGGGATGACCTATCCACTCGGCTATCCCGCTAAGAATTTTACGATTGTTCATATGAACAGTCACACTAATGCCGAGCTTTCTAAAGCCCTCATCCATAATCCGTAGCAGCTCTACCTCGTTGAGCAGCGAGTCGGAGCCAATCACATCGGCATCACACTGGTAAAATTCGCGGTAACGACCTTTCTGGGGTTTATCGGCTCTCCATACCGGCTGTACCTGGTAGCGTTTAAATGGAAAAGTAATTTCATTACGATGTTGCACAACGTAACGGGCAAAAGGAACAGTAAGGTCATATCTCAGCCCTTTCTCTGAGATTTGTTCGACTACTTTTTTGGAATCCCCGTTCACCAAATCCTGCTGATTGGCTTTAGCAAGAAAATCCCCCGAA
This sequence comes from Bacteroidales bacterium, assembly GCA_021738485.1. GTDB lineage: Bacteria > Bacteroidota > Bacteroidia > Bacteroidales > JAIPAH01 > JAIPAH01. Next base: position 5,301 of record JAIPBX010000060.1, read on the forward strand.
TTAAGCACTTTAAAAAGAAGCTTGTCCCCTTCTTCGCCGTATTTCCCCAGCAAAGTATTCAAACTCTCCATGGCAGGGGTTTCCAATGGTTGGTAGCCATAAAGCTGAAAGACGTTTTCAATCGTGTTAAAGATGTAGTTTCTCTTCACCATAATTTCCGGACCAAAATCCCGGGTTCCTTTGGGTATCGACGGTTTCATGAGCTGATGCCTTTATTATTTACAGTGGGCAAAGATAACATTTTTAAGGATAGCCGGAAGGCAGAACAACCATTTCACCGCATCAGATGGCGTGCATCAGGTTGGAGCTTTACTGTATCAACCGAAAAGTGAAAGGATACCGGTAGTAGACGCCTTCATTGGCTTTTATCCCGGCCAGTACACTCAACACTAAAACGAGAATACCAATGATTACCAGCAGCACAATGCCAATCCCGACAATGATGAGAAGGCCGGAAATCAGGGAATAAATAAGCATGGACAGTTGAAAATTAAGCGCTTCTTTGCCTTGGTCATCCACAAAAACGGATTGATCCTTTTTTAAAAGCCACACCACCAGGGGGCCCAACAGGTTGCCAAAAGGGATAAAAAGCCCCGAAAGAGCGCTGAAATGCACCAGCATCGCCCATTTCTTTTCTTCCGTTGTCTTGGGTAAATTGAAATTATACTGCATGGTTTCACGATTTTAAACATCAATTTATAAAAGTAAAAAAAACTACCCCATCATCAAACGTTCCAGTTTTTTCGTGGCCTGGTACCAATCATAGTTATCCAGGACAAAGCGGTGGCCGTTTTCGGCCAGCGCAGTGCATTTCTCCTCATCCTCCAGCAATCCCAGGATATGATCGGCATATTCGCGCGGACTATTGCCTATCAGAATTTCCTCTTCTTCTTCGGCATTCAGCGAACTATTGGCAAGGCGGGAAGTAATGCAGGGCAACTTCATAGCCATAGCTTCCAGCAGTTTGTTTTGCAGCCCCGTGCCTATTTGCATAGGCGCTATAAAAATGCGGGCTGAAGCATAGCTGTTACGTATATCGTCTACCCACCCGCTCACTGTCACTTGATTTCCGGCAAGAGCTTTGACCCTTGAATGGGGATTAGCTCCTGACAATAATAACCGGATTTCCGGATATTTTTCCCGCACCAGCGGCAATACCGAATTAACCAGGAACTCAGCTCCATGAATGTTAGGGGGATAATTCATATTTCCTGTAAACAATAAATCATAGGTTTTCTCTTCTGAGCGTGGATAAAAATAGGAAGTATCCACCCCGTTGGGAACAATTTCAATTTCTTCTTTATCAGGATGATCGATCAGCTTCCGGTCGGGTATGGAGATGATGGTTTTATTATCAAAATAGTCGAATATCTTTCGCTCGTATCTTTTCAGGAGCCGTGCTTCATGATAAAATAGCGGTTTCCATAAAAAAAATTCCTGCTGTGCCCGTCTTTTTATGTTCGAAGAAAAGGCATCCTGATAATCCAGCGTCTTACTGATTGGTTTATCTTTCACATATTCAGCTACCCGAAGCAACTGGGCATAGATATGATCGGGGCGGTATCGCTCAATTAGTTCATCAACCCTTTGGCGGGCTTTAGAATGTGTATAAAATCCTACTTGCATGGGTTTACCACTTATCAAAGCTCTAATCACATTATAGGTGGATTCAAAACGGGAAAACGGGATAAAATGAACTTTATCAACAATATCAATAAGTTGGGTATATGCATCGACATGAATTTTGTCTTCGCTCAAAGCACACAAAATAACTTCATGATTTTCTGCAAGCATCTGCAACTGATGAAAAGCCCTTAACTTATCTCCCTTTTCGATGGGGTAAGGAACTCGCGGAAGTAAGACAAACAACCTCATATTACTTTTTTCCTTTGCAACTTTATTGGGCCAGGCAAAATTAAAAAAACAATAAAGCGGACTATAACCTCAGGAATCTTTCTCTGCCATAATTTTCCTGTAAAATGTCTCTAATTTACCAACAATCGCGGCATTATCATATTTTTCTTCTATCAGCCTGCGCGCATTCTGTCCTATTTCAATGGCTTTTTGTTTATCCTGTAATAAGGCTACAACGCTATCGGCAAATCCCTCAGGTGAATCCGCCAGCAAGATATCCTTCCCGGAATTACATTCAATCCCCTCTGCTCCTATGCCGGTGGATACCACGGGCTTTCCCGCTGCCATACCTTCTATGATTTTAATACGGATACCACTCCCCGATAGCAAAGGCACAATCATTACACCCTTGGAGGCCATGAAGCTTTCCGCGGAATCCACTTCACCCACCACTTCTATTTTATCTTTGTGAAGATTTTTCAGCCACGGAGGCATATGCCGGCCAGCCAGGTATAAAGTCACTTCGGGAACCTGCCGGTGGACCATAGGCCATACTTCATCAACAAACCACTTTATACCTTCTTCATTCGGCATCCAGTTCATCGAGCCAATATGAAAAAGGGAAGGAAATTCACTCTCTTCAAGGGAAGCGACCTTAAATGCTCCGGGATAAATCCCGAAAGGAATGTCGGTAACGCGTGCCTGTTCATCAAATTCTTTTATCTGTTCCGCATCCCGCGTAGTGATAGCGGCAATACCGTCAAATTTCGAAAGCGAATTGATTTCATAGCGCTTCAGCGTGCGGGTAATATGCCCGAGATAAAATTTCTTGAGGGGATTGGCTGTAGTCTTCCTGACACGTTCCCAGATTTGATGTTCAATATTATGAGCTCTCAGGATAATGGGTGCATTCGTTAAAGAACGTATCGTTTCAATGTAGGGAGCCATATACAGCGTCTCAAACTGAATAATATCAAATTCATTTTCTTCTAAAATTCTCACAATACGCTCTTCAAAATCTTTGGAGATAAAGCGCTCCACATGATATGACCTTTTTGTAAATAGATTTTTAAAAGCTGCAAAGGGCTTTATGGATAGATCGAGGAAATGTAGCTCAAGCCCTGTTTTTTCACGATATGCTTTAGGTACTTCATGGATATTTACCTGGTATTTTTGGGAATTAATGGCCAATACTTTCACTTCATGGCCTTTGTCCAGCATTCCTTCAATTAACCGGTTCATAGCAATCGGCCCGCCTTCATAGCGGGGGTAGGGCGATTTATTGCAGATAAAAAGCACCTTCATAGCTTACTAATGTTTATTGACAAGGCGTTTAAAAAATTTAACCCACATATCCGCATCCAGAATAGGAGCATCTGTTGTGGCCTTAATCATAAAAACAACACCAAGAGGTAGCAGGATTACAGAGGATATCCACATACCCTGATACACAGGAAGAGTACCTGCTTCGGCATACTTTTCTCCCGTAATAGAAATGATGTGATACATGACAAAAAACAAAACAGAAACCACCAGGGGAAGCCCCAGGCCTCCCTGCCTGATAATGGCCCCCAGGGGTGCTCCGATAAAAAACAGGACAATACACGCAAAGGATAAGGTAAATTTTCTGTGCCATTCCACCTTGTGCTTGCGGAGTTGCCGTTTCTGGCGCGCGATATGTTTCTCGTTGAATTCCAGTTGACTCTGCCCCCTCCGCGCTGAGGATAAGGCAAGATTAACCCGATTAATTTTTTCTTTGATTTCCAGTCCGGCCAAAAAATCCTGTGACAGGGTATCCTGCCCATAAACAGTGTCTACCGGTATGGAATCCAGCTTTTGATAATGAAATATCGTCCGCTGCTCAATTTTTTTGGTATACTTCTTTTTAACCTGCCGTTTCTTTTTTTGTATAGAGTCCTGCGCTTCCTCCAGCTGTGAGAGATTCAACATATGGTAATTATCTCTGAAAAGGTCTTCATCCGTTCTTTTCAGGTTAAACCCGGAGAGGTCGAATTTAATCATCTGCTCGTTGAAATACGTTCGCTTCAAAGGTCTTTTGGTTCGACTCCGTCTATCGATTTCTTCCTCATAGTTCCGTCCGTTATACAACGTAAGATACATATAGCGTTGGTCAGGACTCAGCTCCATGTAACCCGAATCGGCGATAGTCACATTCGTATTCCCTTCTTTTTCGGTATGATCATATATCTTAATACCATGAAGGGTTCTGCCGTCTTTTTCTTTTTTGTTCACCCTGATTACATAACCGTCAATACCTTTATAATACACCTTCTCTTTGATATTAAAGGCAAGTTTTTGTTCCTTGACATCGTATAGTATCGACCGGAATTTCAGGTTAGCCACGGGCATAACATAATTCGAAAACAGGAAAGCCCCCACGGCGGTAAAAAAGATCAAAACAATCATAGGTATCATTATGCGCCTGAGGGAAATCCCTGCTGCTTTCAGTGCTACCAGTTCATAGCGTTCTCCGAGCCCCCCGAAGGTCATTAAAGAGGACAAAAGCACAGACAGGGGCAGGGCCATGGGAACAAAAGTGGCTGATGCATAAAAAAGCAGTTCGGTGATAATATACCATTCGAGGCCTTTACCGACCAGGTCATCGATATATTTCCACAAAAATTGCATCAGCAACACAAACACCGCTATAAAAAAAGTGGCAATAAGCGGCCCCACATACGATTGAAATATGAGCTTATATACTTTTTTCAATGTCCCCCTTCTTTGCTTGGGGCAAATATAAAGGTTTTTTAAGGTCTAATCTGCAACGCGTGAAGGCTAGCATGAAAGATTATTTTTTTATATTTGTTTCATCAATCACAGAAGCCCATGACGATAATTCCGGTTACCGACAAAAAAACAAGAAAAGCATTCCACGATACGGCCCGTGGCATATATAAAAACTCCAAATATTGGATTTGCCCCCTGGATGATACCATAGATAAAATCTTCGATCCACAACGCAATGTCTTTTTCAATCACGGGGATGCCACACGTTGGATTCTTAAGGACGAAAAAGGCGAGCTGATAGGGCGTATAGGGGCATTTATCAATGAAAAGAAGGCCTATAACTACGAGCAACCAACCGGAGGAGTGGGTTTTTTTGAATGCATTAACGATCAGAGAGCCGCCAATAAGCTCTTCGATACGGCTAAGCAATGGCTTAAGGACAAAGGCATGGAAGCTATGGACGGACCAATCAACTTCGGGGAGAACGACAATTTCTGGGGGTTATTGGTGGAAGGTTTTAACAAAAGCCCCGCTTATGGGATGAATTACAATCATCCGTATTACAAGGAATTATTTGAAAATTATGGCTTCCAGTTCTATTTTGAACAGGTGACCAATGTGCTGGATTTAACGAAAAAGTTTCCCGAACGTTTTTGGAAAATTGCCGACTGGGTCATTCAAAAACCCGGTTTTACGTTCGAACATTTTAAATATAAAGAGGCTGACCGTTTTATCAACGATCTTAAAGAAGTGTACGACGAGGCCTGGAAATACCACGAAAACTTTACCCCCATAAACAAAACCGATGTGTATAATTCCCTTGAAGAAGCGAAACCCATATTAGTGGAAGATTTTGTCTGGTTTGCTTATCACGAAGGAGAGCCTATCGCTTTTCTTATCATGTTCCCGGATTTCAATCAAATCCTGCAGCACTTCAATGGAAAAATATCCGGGCTGAATATCCTGAAATTTCTGTGGCTCCAAAAGCGTAAAACAATAACCCGTACGCGGGTTACTATTATGGGCGTAAAACCTAAGTTTCAGCGCATGGGTATCGAATCGGGGATATTCTGGCATTTGGGGCATGCTATGAATAGACACCCCGAATACAAAGAGCTGGAGCTTTCGTGGGTGGGCGATTTTAACCCGAAAATGCGCCGCATTCATAAAGCCGTCGGCTCAGAGTTCAGCAAACGCCACTATACGTATCGCAAATTATTTGATCCTCAAAAAGAAGTAAGTCGCTCTTCTATCATCTCAAAAGACACAAAAGATAAAGAGCTAAACAAGGAATAGGGCTGATATAAATCATTTAAACTCACATAAAATTTATTTACTTCTTTTAAATCTTTAAAGTTTTGTTAACTTTGCGAACGATGACGATGATTAATAGATCATCATTTATTATTAACTAAAATTTATTAGACTTATGAAGAAGATTGTACTATTAGGCTTAGCCCTGACAATAGGGCTATTTAGCTTTTCGCAAAAAGGTGAATTCCCGGAAGAACTTAAAGATTATTCCGTTAAGACACAACACACGACGTTGAGCCATGAAACAGCCGGCTCAGGGGAAGGACAGATAACAGGTGCAAAAAGCGGTCTTGATATATTTGAGACTGAATCGGTGTCACCGTTTACGACCTGCAGACCAATTCAGCCCTTCAGAACCGGCTCTACCGTTATGAAGACGGAACCATGGCCGCTACTTTTACCATGGGAAATGAAAGTGCCCCTAGTTTTCCCGACCGCGGCACGGGGTATAACTACTACGATGGTTCGTCATGGAGCGATAACCCCACCGAACGTGTCGAAGATGTGCGGACGGGGTGGCCTTCATACGCTCCCCTGGGAGAGAATGGCGAAATAGTGGTATCCCATATGACCGAAGGACTAAAAATATCTACCCGTGAAAACAAAGGAGAAGGTTCCTGGGATTATCAGACTTTCATAGGACCCGACGAAGCTCCTGCCGTTACGTGGCCAAGAATGACCACATCAGGAGAAAATAACAATGTGGTTCATTTGGTAGCTAACAGCTATGACCCCTACCAGGGACAAGAAAGCGCCTTGCTCTACTCGCGCTCGACTGACGGCGGAGATTCATGGGTTGACGAAAACATTATTCTTGAAGGTATGGGTAGCGATTATTATACCGAAATCAGTGCAGACGATTATATTTTGGCCTCAAATGGCAGCACGGTAGCTTTAGTGGTTTCTTCACCCTGGCACGATTTATTTATGATGAAATCGACCGATAACGGCGAAAACTGGGACAAAACAGTAGTCTGGGAGCATCCCTACCCTATGTGGGACTGGGAAGAGACCATCACCGAGGATACCATCTGGAGTCCTGACGGATCGTTGTCAGCAGCGATTGATAACAACGGGAAAGTCCATATTGCTTTTGGTTTAGCACGAGTTATCCACGAAGAGCCGGGAACTACATATAGCTACTTCCCATTTACCGACGGAATTATTTATTGGAATGAAGATATGGATCCTTTCGAGAACCCGGAGAATCAGCACTATGCTCTTAAGTATGAAAACCTCACTGAAAACGAAGACTATGTGGCATGGACACCGGATATTGACGGCAATGGAGAAATAGATATGACCACAGAGCAGCTCCTCACCTATCCCACTGACCTGGGAATGTCTACCATGCCAACACTCTCGGTGGATGAGGACAACAATATTTACCTGGCCTATGCGACCCCGCGGGAGGATTTAAGTGCGGAGACATATAATTACAGACATATTTTTGGACGGGCTAATATCGACGGAGCATGGACCCTTGATCCGGATTCGGAAGATTCCGACCTGACCGGCGGTGAAATTCACTTCTATGATGAGTGTATCCATCCACAAATGGCTAACATGCAACCGGGCGATAATAATGTTAATCTGCTTTATCAAAAAGATAATAACCCCGGCCTGGCTATTGATTTGGGTAATGGCGGTGAACATGAATGGGTAGATAATACTATGGTTATGTTAAGTGCATCAAAGAGCGACTTTGGAGTTTATACCGGAATTGAAAACGAAGGTATGACTCAAAACTATAAAGTTAGCCAAAACTACCCCAACCCTTTTAAAACCTCAACAACAGTTTCAGTGCAATTGCCGGAGGCAGGCAACCTGAGCCTTGAGGTGGTAAATTTGGTAGGACAGACTGTTTACCAGGAAAACCGCGGTCATGTCACTTCGGGTACTAAAAAATTCACAATTGACGGTAGTGATTTCGAAACGGGTGTTTATTTTTACAATGTAACCATCAATAATGAAACGACTACTAAAAAAATGATCGTGAAGTAAATCAGCTTTTTTACAGATATTTCTAAAAAGCTGCTTCCTGGAGGAGGCAGCTTTTTTTATTTATACTATCGTTCTCCAAATTATTTCTATTAGAAGATTTGGTAGATACTTTCAACTCTCCTGATATTTTTAAAATTTGAATTTCCAATTATTTTTTTTACTTTTGGGACAAACCAATTGTCTAACTTTAAATTTTTAATTATGAAAAGATTACTACTTTTAGTTTTAGTACTCGGACTGGGGTACGGTCTGACGGCACAAAAACAAAACGTACCCGATGAATTACACAACTATTCAGTTGAAGTGGATCATGAGAATGAAATGATTTACGATAAAGGTTCGAATGAAAGCAGCGCTACCATGTCGAACAGCAATTATAGATTTGAAATTACAGAAACCCAAATAGGGAATACGCAATATGATTTGCAATCAAATTCGCTATTATCCAACCGTATTTATCAATACGAAGACGGATCTATGGCTGCTGTATGGACTATGGGTCTTGAGGGCGCCCCTGACTTCCCCGGTCGCGGAACCGGCTACAACTATTTCGACGGTTCGTCATGGAATGATATGCCTACAGATCGTGTTGAAGACGAGCGTTGTGGATGGCCCAGCTATGCCCCGCTAGGTGAAAATGGCGAAATTAATGTCTCACATACGGGGAGCGATGGCCTTAAAATTTCTACGCGGGACAACAAAGGCTCAGGAGACTGGAACTACGAGTTGTTTGTAGGTCCCGATGAAGTACCCGGCTTAACGTGGCCAAGGGTTACCACAACAGGGGAAAATAACAATGTAATTCACCTGGTGGGGAATTCCTATGACCCATACCAGGGGCAGCCAAGTGCTCTTCTTTACTCCCGCTCAACCGATGGCGGTGATACCTGGACCGACGAAAACATTATTCTGGAAGGCATGGGTAGCGATTATTATACCGAAATTAATGCAGACGACTATATTTTTGCCTCAAGAGGCAACACGGTAGCTTTAGTTGTTTCTTCCCCCTGGCACGATTTGTTTATAATGAAATCGACCGATAACGGTGAAAATTGGGACAAAACCGTTGTCTGGGAACATCCTTATCCTATGTTCGACTGGGAAGAAACTATCACGGAAGACACTATCTGGTCTCCCGACGGCTCCATGGGTGCCACTATTGATAATAATGGCAAAGTGCATCTCGCTTTCGGTTTGACGAGAGTTATTCACGAAGAGCCGGGAACCACTTATAATTACTTCCCATTCACCGACGGAATCATATACTGGAACGAGGATATGGAACCATTCGAAAACCCGGAGAACCAGCACTATGCTCTCAAGTATGAAAACCTTACAGAGGGTGAGGACTACGTAGGATGGACCCCGGATATTGACGGTAGTGGAGAAATTGACATAACTACGGAACAGCTATATTCCTACCGGGAATTAGGGATGTCAACAATGCCAACCTTAACGGTGGATGAGAATAACATTCTATACCTGGCTTATGCCACACCACGAGAAGACCTAAATGCAGAAACTTATAACTATAAGCACATTTTCGGACGAGCTAACATCTACGGAGCATGGACCATGGACCCTGATTCTGAAGAATCGGACCTTACCGGTGGCGAACTTCATTTCTATGATGAGTGCATATATCCGCAAATGGCCAACATGCAACCAGGTGATGACATGGTGCACTTGTTCTACAATAAAGATAATAACCCCGGAACTGCTCTTGATGAAGACCATGGATGGGTTGATAATGCCCAGGTTATGCTGAGTGCATCGAAACATGACTATGGAGTTTATACGGGATTTGAAAATGGGGATGTAACAAGTGACGTTCAGGTGTCTCAAAACATGCCCAATCCTTTCCAGGAGTCCACTAAGATCTCGGTACAGCTTCCCAAAGCTGCTAACCTGAGTTTTGAAGTGGTGAACATGGTAGGCCAGACTGTTTACAGCGAAAATCGCGGCCATGTATCTTCAGGCAGTAAGAAATTCACTGTCGACGGAGCGAACCTGGAGACAGGTGTATATTTCTATAACGTGAATGTGGATGATCAAACCATAACCAAAAAAATGATTGTCAAATAACATTTTTTGCTGGTAATAATTTACAAAGCCGCTTCAATTGATTGGAGCGGCTTTTTTTTGTGCCCTGGAGCATTATTCCCGGCAAATTCAAATCCTGACACAAGGTATCGCATTAAAAAAAAGGATTTTTTTAAATTTTTTTGTTTATATACTTTTTAATTAATTTTTATCTATTTTTGAATACTAACTAATTATTGAACCTTAAAATCATAATATTATGAAAAGAATCGTACTCTTTAGTCTGCTAATTCTGTTTAGCACAAGTCTTTTAGCACAAAAATCACATGTTTCCAAAGATTTAATGAATAAATCTGTGAAAGTGGAGAAAAAAGAAAGCATCCATGACATCGGCTCCTCTAGCAATACTGATGTTATTTCATTGCGGAATACGCAACTTCCCGTAGAAGAAACCCAAATCGGGGAGAGCTGGTATGACCTTCAGTCCAATGCTGCTCTGTCAAATCGCATCTACAAACATTCGGACGGAACTATGGCGGCTGTATGGACTATGGGTCTGGAAGACGGCGTTTCAAGTTTCCCGGAGCGCGGTGCCGGTTATAATTACTATAATGGCTCGGAGTGGGGTGAATATCCTACGGAACGTGTCGAAGATGAACGCTGCGGATGGCCAAATTATGCCCCGCTTGGAGACAACGGAGAAATTATCGTTTCGCATACCGGTACTGTCTTAAAAGTATCCACCCGCGAAAACAAAGGGACCGGGGATTGGAACTATTCCGAGCTTGAAGCCCCCGACGGCTACGACATCATATGGCCGCGAATGATTACAAACGGAAATACGATACATGTAGTAGGTGTATTACCGAATGTGGCTAACGGTGGTGAAATTTATGAAGGCCTTGACGGGGCTATCGTGTATTTCCGTTCGACCGACGGCGGCGAAACCTGGGTAGATGAAAATGTAATCCTTCCGGGTATGACAAGCGATGACTATATCGGTTTTAGTGCAGATGAATATATATGGGCTACAAACGGAGATGTGACCGCCTTAATCGTAACCTCCCTGTGGTATGGCCATGATACTTTCGTGATGAAAACCGAAGATGGTGGTGAAACATGGGACAAAACAGTCATATGGGAAAACCCCTATAATGATGAAGTCTATGCGGATATTGTAACCACTCCTGACACGCTCTGGGCACCGGACGGCACACTTGGCGCTGATATTGACAGCGATGGCAATGTGCATGTTTCTTTTGGTCTTAATCGCGCTTATAAAGAAGAAACAGGTGATGATGCCCAATTTTCGGTATTCCCGTTTGCTGAAGGTATTGTATACTGGAATGAAACCATGGAGCCTTTCACCGCAGAAAACCAGCATGATGCCCTTTCATGGGACAACCTGGAAGAGAATGAAACTTTGGTGGGATGGATGCCTGATATTGATGGAAACGGGCAGCTAGATATGACTATTGACAATCTATATACTTATATCTATAGTGCATCAACAATGCCTACCCTTACGATAGATGATAATGACGATGTGTTCCTGGCCTATGCAACGCCCCGTGAAGATCTGGGTGATGACCTGCGATTCAGACACATTTTTGGCCGTGCAAAAGTAGATGGCTACTGGTTCGGTGATCCCAATAGTGCAGAAATGGATTTAACAGGTGGTGAAATTCACTTTTATGATGAGTGTATCTTCCCGGTAATGGCAAACATGCAGCCGGGTGATGAGTCAGTCAACATCCTCTATCAGCGGGATAACCTGGTTGGTTTTGCCGTAGGCACCGAACCCGACCATGAATTTGTCAATAACGCAGAAACAATTATCAATGCCACAAGGCACGATTTTGGAGTGTTTACCGGCATTGCAAATGATAATACAGCCAGGCAGGTACAGGTGTCTCAAAACATGCCCAATCCTTTCCGTGAATCCACAACAATATCGGTACAGTTGCCGGAAGCAGCAAACCTGAGTATTGAGGTGATAAACATGGTGGGACAAACCGTTTACAAAGAAGAGCGCGGGCAGGTAAACGCCGGTACTAAAAAATTCACGATTCCGGGAAAAGACCTTGAAAAGGGCATTTACCTTTACAATGTCAAAGTAAATGGTAGCGTAACTACCCAAAAGATGGTAGTAGAATAAAATAGCATAAGCTTAAACAACTCGCACAAAAAAGGCCGGATAATCCGGCCTTTTTTTATTGTTTATTTTGTCTGATTCAAAACTGCTTAGACAGGTTTATTTTGATTTCCTTGTGGTGGTTATTCAATACAAATGATATACCTTTGCCTGCCATATAAAATATATCAAATTGTAAACAAAACGAAAAACGCGTAGCTTATGGCAGAAAACATCACTTCCCAATATGCAATGGATTTGGAAGAAAAACACGGTGCACACAATTATCACCCACTCCCGGTGGTAATTGCTAAAGGTAAAGGAGCAAAAGTTTGGGATGCTGAAGGGAAAGAGTATTATGATTTCCTTTCTGCTTATTCAGCCGTCAATCAGGGGCACTGCCACCCGAAAATCATCGCAGCGATGAAAGAACAGGCTGAAACCCTTACGCTTACTTCGCGGGCATTTTTTAATAATGTACTGGGAGTCTTTGAGAAATATATTACAGAATACTTCGGATACGATAAGGTGCTTCCTATGAACTCGGGAGCTGAAGCCGATGAAACCGCTCTTAAACTGGCCCGCAAATGGGCTTATCTTGAAAAGGGAATACCCGAGAATGAGGCAAAGATTGTGGTGGCTAACGACAATTTCCATGGCCGTACAATTACTATTATCAGCATGTCGACCGACCCGGACTCATACAAAGGGTACGGCCCCTATACCCCGGGCTTTATCAACGTACGATATAACAATATTGATGAGCTCACAAAGGTCCTGGAAGAAGATGCGAATATCGCCGCCTTTTTGGTAGAGCCGATCCAGGGGGAGGCCGGTGTTTTTGTCCCCAATGACGGTTACCTGAAGAAAGCATATGAGCTGTGTCATAAACATAATGTGCTTTTTATGGCCGATGAGGTGCAGACCGGCTTAGCCCGCACAGGCAAGCTCCTGGCCGTTGACCATGAAGGAGTACGCCCGGATGTATTGATACTCGGGAAAGCACTTTCGGGAGGAACTATGCCCATATCAGCCGTTTTGGCTGACGACGAAGTCATGCTTACCATTAAGCCCGGCGAACACGGTTCTACCTTTGGAGGAAGTCCAATGGCCGCCCACGTAGCCATGACTTCGCTGGAAGTGATAAAAGAGGAGAAACTGGCCGATCGCTCAGCCTATCTCGGAGAAATATTCCGCGATGAATTGCAAAAAATCGACTCGGATATGGTTCATATAATCCGTGGCAAAGGACTGATGAACGCGATGGTCATCAAACCGAAGGACGGCAATACAGCCTGGGATGTATGTGTTGAAATGTCGAAGCAAGGGGTGCTGGCCAAACCTACCCACGGGGATATCATAAGATTTATGCCTCCTTTGGTTATTACGGAAGAAGAGCTGCGCGATGCGATCGAACGAATTAAAAAAGCCATTCTTTCTTTTAAATAACTGAAGTTTAGTACTTAAATTTTAGAATAGTAAACAATTGATTTTCAATAAGTTTTTATCAATTGATTTAAACTTTGTGTATCTTAGTGTCTTGGTGCCTTCGTGGCGACACTTCCAGAAGGCCATTAATGCACCAAGGCAGTAAGGTTCACAAAAAAGGTTGTAGGTGATTACATTCCGCTCTTTCAGAGCTTTGAATGACGCGATTCCTTGTTTCACAGGGTTCCGCTGCGCTCCACCCCCGCCCGTACCGAACGGTACGTTCGGGCGGGCTGTGCTTTTACGTCAATGCCTTTCAGGCATTTTTTTGACTTGCACACTGAAAGTTCATTTGTATATACATTAAGATTCTTTTTACCTTTTATTATGAAAATTAATTGTATCAATGACAGAAATACGATTGCACTATACAAACCTTCTTAAAAGGGCGAAGCCCTGATCTGTAAAAGCACAGGGTGGAATGAAATGGAACCCTGTGGAAAAAGAAAAGCCTATAATCAGAGGGCTGAAAGCCCGAC
>JAIPBX010000061.1 GCA_021738485.1 Bacteroidales bacterium
CCCTGAGTCGTGGAGAAGGTTTCTAAACACCGGGGAACCTTCCCTGCACTGTGGAGAAGGTTTCTAATGAGCGCAAAAATGTCTCCACCAGGTGGAGAAGCTTTCCAACGAGCGGGAAAGTGTCTCCACCAAGTGGAGAAGCTTTCCAATGACCGGGAAAACTTCCCCGAGTCGTGGAGAAACTTTCTAACGAGCGGGAAAGTATCTCCACCAGGTGGAGAAGCCTTCCCGCAACCGGGAAAGCATCCCGGTGAGGCAGGGAAGGGCTTCCGATGTGTGGGGAAGAGTGCTGAGAATGTATGGAAGTGATTTTTGGCTATAATCAAAAAGGCCTTTATTGTAAGAGAACGAATTACTGACTTAAAAATATAGCCGGTCATATTGACTCCATAAATATTTACTAAATTTGATAATTGGTAGATAAGATAAAAAGCATGGATTCACTTCTAAGGTCACAAAATGTGACCTTAGAAGTGAATATAAATTTGAGGTCACAAATTGTGTCCTCAAAGAAAAGCGGCGTAAGATATGCTCCTTTTGCATTCACTGAACAGGGGGTATCCATGCTTTCCAGTGTTTTGAGAAGTAAAAAAGCCATTGATATCAATATTCAGATTATGCGCGTTTTTGTGAAAATGCGTAGTTTAATTGCCTCCAATGAGGAAATCTTAGAAAAAATAGAAAAGCTGGAAGCCACAGAAGAAGAACAAAACGCACACATCCGCAGAATCTATGAGATCATCAAAGAATTAATTGAACCGAATTACAAAAACCGGAAAAAGATTGGGTATAAAAGAAATAAATAAACCTTTTATTCAGGGAGAAATCAAAATTTCCAGAGGGCATGAAGGGGCAGGGATAGGCCTTACCATAGCCAAAGCAAGTGTGGAAGCACTCGGAGGATCTTTATGGATAGATTCTGCCCCGGGAAAAGGAACGAATGTATTTTTTACTCTCCCCGGATAGTTTAATACGAAAAGTTATTTCAATCGTTTTTTATTTCTTACATATTTCAGTGATTCCGTACTGCAATTTCCTTCGATTTCCACCGTTTTTATTACCATAGAAGTATTAAATTTGTTATTTCAAATTTCCGGGGAAGCAAATGAGGAGTAACTATCAAGGGAGAAAGTATATTATACTGGGGATTATAATTGTAGTAGCCCTTATTTACATTGGTCGTCTTTTTTATTTACAAGTAGCTAGTGATAAATATGCTGTTTATGCCGAAAGTAATGTTTTACGCAAAATAACCAAGTATCCTTCCCGGGGATTGATATATGATCGCGACAGCAATATAATGGTCTATAATGAAACGGCTTATGATGTGATGGTTGTTCCAAGGAGAGTACAAGCCTTTGATACAACAGAAATGGCTAAACTTCTTAAAATCCCTGAAAAATCAGTGGAAAAACGCATCCAAAAAGCCAAGAGCTATTCGTATCTCAAACCTTCGGTATTTTTACAGCAAATATCCAAAAAAACGTATGCCTATTTTGAAGAACAACTATATAAATATCCCGGATTTTATGTGCAGAAAAGGTCCCTTCGGGAATATCCCAATAAGGCGGCGGCGCATATTTTAGGTTATGTGGGCGAGGTTAGCAACCAACATCTCCGTGAGGATGATTATTATGATCAGGGCGATTATATTGGCATCAGCGGGCTGGAAAAGACCTATGAAAAACAGTTGCGGGGTAAAAAAGGCCTTGAATTGGTTATGGTCGATGTTCATAATCGCGAAAAGGGAAGCTATAAAAATGGTAAGTATGATACGGCCGCTGTAAAGGGAAAAGATATTTTCAGCACTATAGATTTTGAGCTTCAATCCTATGGTGAAAAACTGATGGAAAAAAAGAAAGGCAGTATTGTTGCTATTGAACCCGCAACCGGAGAGATACTTGCTTTGGTTTCCTCTCCTACGTATGATCCCAACTTGCTGGTGGGAAGAGTCCGGGGCGAAAACTATATGAAATTAAAAAAAGATACGCTGCGGCCCCTCTTTAATAGGGCTTTGATGGCACAATATTCGCCCGGATCGACATTCAAACTCATGAATGGCTTAATTGCCCTTGACGAAGATGTGATCAGACCCTCTACACGTTTCGAATGTAATGGGGTCAATTCATGGCCGATTAAATGTAGTCATAATCATAAATCACCTCTTAATCTCATAGAAGCCATAGAATATTCGTGTAACCCTTATTTCTGGAAGACTTTTCGATCGAGTATACGCAACCCTGAGTTTAAAACTGTGGCTGAAAGTTTCTCCAAATGGCGGGATTACGTGATATCCATGGGTTTTAATCAAAGATTTGACAGCGATGTAACCAATGAAAAGAAAGGCTTTATTCCAAAAAAGAGTTATTATGACCGGTATTATTCCGCGGGGCATTGGAATGCAATGACGATACGCTCCCTGGCAATAGGCCAGGGAGAAATTCTGGTTACTCCCCTTCAGCTAGCTAATTTTTCGGCTGCTTTAGCCAACCGGGGATATTATTATCCGCCCCATCTCGTGCGTAAAATAGGGGAGAGCAATACGCATTATAATAAGCCTGAGAATAAAAAAAAGACCAAAATTAACGACGAAAATTTCGAGCCTGTTATTGAAGGAATGCACCAGGTTTTTGAAGGGGACCACGGGACAGCGAGGTGGTATGATATCGACTCGATTCCAATGGGCGGGAAAACGGGGACGGTACAAAATCCGCATGGGAAGGATCATTCCATTTTTATCGCTTTTGCACCGCAGGAAAAGCCCAACATAGCTCTCTCTGTAATCGTGGAGAATTCCGGCTATGGCTCTAAGTGGGCTGTGCCGATAGCTACATTAATGATAGAAAAATATTTGAAGGGTGAAATTTCACGTAAATGGGTGGAAGATAGGATGCTGGAGGGCAATCTGATCGCCCCGGAACAAAAAGAAGATGACAATTCACAATGACATCCAGAAGAAACATATTTGCCAATGTTGATTGGTTCACGGTATTTCTTTTTATCCTGATAGCTTTTTTTGGGTGGTTAAACATCTATGCCTCTTTGTATGAGGACACCCAGCATGGTATATTGGATTTTTCACGCCGTTACGGCAAGCAACTGATTTGGATCGGGTTTAGCGGCATAATCGCCTTTTTTATCTTGCTTATCGATGCAAAGGTGTATGAAAACTTTTCTTTCATTTTCTATCTAAGTGTTCTCCTACTGCTTGCCGCTGTGCTCCTCTTTGGCACCGAAGTGGCGGGCTCCAAATCCTGGTTTAGAATCGGCGGGGTAGCTATACAGCCCGCCGAATTTGCTAAGTTTGCCACTGCCCTGGCACTTGCCAAATATCTCGCCCAGCGACAGGTAAACCTTCTGAAAATTCATTATCTTGCCAGGGCGGCATTCATTTTATTAATCCCGGCATTTCTTATTTTTCTTCAGAATGATACGGGTTCGGCTCTTGTTTTTCTCGCTTTTATCCTGGTATTATTCAGGGAAGGGATGTCAGGGTCTTTACTTGGTTTTTTAGCCCTATTTGTCATGCTATTTATTTTCACATTATTATTCGGGAAATGGGAGGTTTTCTATGCCCTGGCCGGCCTGGCCATATTAGCTGTTATTTTGTATCGCAAGCAAATACGAAATATTGGGATAATTATTGCTTTCTTGCTCATATCTTCAGGGTTCTCGTTCGGCGTCGATTATGCTTTTGCTAATTTTCTGGAGCCGCACCAAAGAACACGTATCAAGGTTTTGTTAGGCCAGGAAATTGATAACCGGGGATCGGGTTATAATCTTCATCAGTCAAAAATTGCTATTGGTTCGGGCGGTGTCGCCGGCAAAGGATTTCTGGAGGGTACTCAAACGAAATATGATTTCGTTCCCGAGCAGGAAACCGATTTTATTTTTTGTACTGTAGGTGAAGAATGGGGTTTTATCGGAACCTCCGGATTAATTGCTCTATACGTTATTTTACTAGGTCGCTTAATTATGATTGCCGAACGGCAACGGTCAGATTTTAGTCGTATTTATGGCTATGGTGTCATCTCGATACTGTTTTTTCATTTTGCCATAAATATTGGCATGACAATAGGAATGGTGCCGGTGATTGGCATACCCTTACCATTTTTCAGCTATGGCGGGTCCTCTTTGTGGTCTTTTACTATCTTGCTGTTTATCTTTCTAAAGCTCGATTCCAACAGGATGAATGTCTTGTAAAACAGGCACAAAAAAAGCTGCCTTTCCTGGAGAAAAGGCAGCTTTTTGTGACCATTCGCGTTTTAATCCGAATAATGCGGGTTAAAAAGCCTGAATAGTGTTATCCTTAATATCCGCTTTTTCTTTGATGGCCTCATAAACTTTGCTTGGGCCGCGACCGCGCCGCGGTGTTATCTGCCGCTGGAAATCTCTTGAAAGGGAGGCTTTTGTTGCCTTATAATTCGAAATGCCAGGTGGATTCTGGAAACGTTTTACCTTAACCACATAAACCGCCATATTCCCTTCAATAGGTTCGGACATTTCGCCCTCTTGCATATCAAAAATTTTGGCAACGACTTTTTCTTCAGGACCGAAGCCGGGCAGATTTCTGTCGGTAAAAGACAAATCACTCACATTTCTTATCCTGGCTCCCAGGCTTCCGGCCAGCGAATTGAATGAACCACTTCCTTTATTGGAAATACGCTCTTTTATAACATCTGCTTTCTTATTTCTTAAAACAAGCGGTTTGATTTCCTCCCTGACCTCCTCCAGCGGTTTGTATCCTTTTTTGCGAACATCCGTTAAGGCAGCAACAATGTAGCTGTCACTGTCATCAAATATTTTCGAAATATCTCCTTCGGATGTAGATTCCTCGAAGGCCCATCTTACGATTTTTCTGGCTCTGTCGACACCAGGGATATTATTGTTCATCTTGCCGAAGAATCCCGTGGATCGTTTGTTGAGTCCTTGCTCCTTAATGGCCTGATTAAACTTCTCGTAAGTTTGATTTTCACCCGCAAAAGCACTGGCTTTCATGTAGACATCCTGATAGGTTTGATTGCTAGGCTTAATTTCTCTAACAATTTGGGCAACCCGTACTTTCTTTACCGGCGCTTTTTTATCAACTACTTTGATGATGTGATAGCCAAAAGAAGTTTCAGCCATTACGATATCTCCTATGTCGTTATTAATCACCGCCTCATTGAAAGCCGGGGCCATGCTTCCGTCTTTAAACCAACCCAGGTCTCCGCCTTTCCTGCCTGAAGGACCGTCGGAATATTCACGGGCAGTTGCCTCGAATTGTGTGGGGTTATCTTGTAGTGCCGTCAAAAGACTATCGGCAAGTTGCCGGGCATCCTGGCGGCTGCGGCTTACATTTTGCGCCCGGTTTGCACCCTGATAAGCTATTAACACATGACTTGCTTTCATAGAGTCCGGGCGCTGGGTTACATCCACCAATTTGGCAATATGATAAGCATTATCTTCAACATAAGGCCCTACTTTAGCTCCGGGTTCTGAAGAAAACATCGTGTTTTCGATGCGGGCAGGTAATTCGCCGCGGCTTTTCCAGGAACTGTCATAAGGCTGATCGGAAACGGAATTGACAAAACGCGGGATGTTCTCTCGTTTAACAGTTTCAAGCTCTTTATTCAAGTCATTTACTTGTTTTTCGATTTGCCGGCGATCTTCTTTCGAGGCTTCAACATCAAAAACCACGTATTCTATTTTCCGTTTTTCTTCCTCATTTTTATAGCGCTCTTTATGATTCTTGTAATACTCCTTGTAATCCTCCTCCGACACACTTACTTCACTGTCTTCCACAGTTTGATATTTGATGCCGAAATAATCCGCATTAGCCGTCTTGCCTTTTTCGAGATAATTTAATTTAGCAAGAGAATCAGGCATATAATGGGATTTTGCTATCAGATTATTAAATTTCGTCTCCTGTCGCGATTCTTTTAAGTAGTTTTCAAGCGTAAACCATTGTTGTCTTTGTTGATTGTTCATTTGATCCAGGTTAGATAAAAACTGCCTTACCCGGGAAGGATCAAACTCATTCGTATTGGGATTACTAAAATTCCTTTTTATGACCGGATGGGGATCAGGGCCCTGCACCATGTCGTATAATTCATTGGAGGAAACGCTTACACCAAGTTCCTGGTATTGTTCCTTCATGATAATCTTTTTCACCATCTGATTCCAGGTTTCCTGTTTAATCGAAAAACGCTGCCGATCACTTAGCTTTCCACTTTGGCTATTCTGACGGGCGTTTTGAAGATTTTGTTCGGCTTTCTTATTAAATTCCTGGAACGAGATCTCTTCCCCGTTTACTATCCCTACAGGGACATTTTTTCTTCCTCCTTGTCCTCTGGACTTAAACAGATCGCCCAGAACAAATGCTGCAAGAGCGATGCCAATGAAGGCGATGAGTAATCCGGAATGCTTTCTTATTTTACCAATTGCTGCCATTTTATCCGTGTTATTGTTTCTTAATCAAGGGTGCAAATCTACAATAGATTGCGAAGTATAAAAAATATTTTTTTTAATTTAGGAGAGTCATCAATTACTCTTCTTTACTGATTAACAGGCGAACTTTCTCCACTCGCTTACGGGAGGCATTTAAGATAATAAAAGTGAATTTTCCGATTTCTACTTTTTGTCCTATTGATGGAATATTCTCTTGGTAATGAATGAGTAATCCGCTTATTGTTTCGTATTCATCCGACTCCGGCAAATCAAGATTGTATTTTTCATTGAGATAATCTATCTCCAAACGACTGGATAAAATATATTCGTAGTCGCTTAATCTTTCTTCTTCCATAAGTTCTTCATCATACTCATCTTCAATTTCGCCGAAAATCTCTTCAATAATATCCTCCATGGTTACTAAGCCCGCCGTGCCGCCGAATTCATCAACAACGGTGGCAATATTCTGATTTTTTTCGATAAACAGTGATAGCACATCATTGGCGTGCATGGTTTCCGGAACGTAGGTAACCTGCCTGACGACTTCATGAATACTTTGTGGTTTTTTAAACATATCTGAAGAGTGACAATAGCCTGTAATATTATCGAGGGTATCCCGGTATATCATCACCCTGGAAAGCCCGTGGTTAACAAATGCATCTCTTAATGAAGAGACATTATCATTGATATTTACGGCCACAACCTCAGTACGGGGAACCATGCATTCCCGCAATTTGACCTGCCGGAAATCAATAACATTCTGAAACATCTGCAATTCCTGTTGTATTTCACTATCCTCATTTTGCGGCGGGGCATATTCTTTCAGGTAATTCTCAAAATCAATGAAATTGAATTTGATTTTCTGTTTAGTGATATTTATTCTGAAAACAGTGCGCAGTAAAAATTGAGAAATGCCGATGTAAACCTGTATCAATGGATAAAACAAGTAATAAAATGAGGTGATAGGAATTGCCGTTGCGTGAAGGATTTTATTGGCATTGATTCGGAATATGACTTTCGGAAGAAATTCAGCGAAAAACAAAATCACAAGAGAGGTAACAATCGTTTCAAGCAGCAGGATAATGCTGTCAGTGCCTAGAGCTTGCGGTAAGGTATTTTCAAGATACGGATTAATCACTTTGGCCATGCCGATTCCATAAATGACCAACGCGGCATTGTTGCCAACCAGTAAAGCTCCGATAAATTTCGTAGGGATAGAAGCATAATAACTTAACAACTTGGCCGGTACATTCCCCTTTTTTTTATCCAGCTCCAGTTTTAATTTATTGGCGCTGATAAAGGCAATTTCCATCCCGGAGAAAAAAGCCGACAGCAACAATGTGATTATGATCAGAATCCATGGACTCATGCTTGATTATCGTTCTTTCTTTACTTATTAATACCTGTTTCAGGCTCTTAAAAATACGAAATCTTAATGATTTATACTTTTATATTCGTTACTGACCTATTAATTATTTTTCTTTGTGCTATCCAGTTCTTCCTCACTGTATTCCATTTTTCCTTTTGGCTTTTTGATCACCCACGAGCTGAATGATTCGTCCGATTCCATGCCCTCTTTCCCATAAAGCACCTCATCTTCAGTAGTAATAGTGACAAATTTATCTGTAAAGATCTTGCCTTTACGTTGGTCCCAAATAAGCTCTTCCGTATTCAGACGTTCATTTTTTTCAAAGTTCTTCACTACCACATTTCCTTTAGCTATCATTCTTTGCTTTTTGTCGTATTTAATGCCATAATTGGCGGTAAGGCGCGAACGAATATTATTGCCCGTAGAATCAAAAAAAACGACTTTCATCCCGTCGGGGAATATCATTCTCGGGTTATCTCCCATATACTTTTCCACACGCGGACTTGTCAACTTAAATATAATATCGCCATATTCACTATAAAGCAACTCAATACCCTTAGCTGTCTGATAGGGCAGGGAATCAAGGCGGGTAATTTTTTTCACCTCTTCAACATCGTTCCGGCATGATACAAACAGAAAGAATAAGCCCGTAAACATCATTAAAACAACAGCCCTTAGCCGATAGATTTTTCTTCTTCGTATAAAAAAATGTTCGCTACTCATGACAGCATAAAAATAATACACAACTATTAAAAAACCCACCCATTTTTATCAAACAGGTGGGTTAATCGGTTAAACCTGGTTTATATTATTCGGAAGCTCTTACAGTGGTGGTTTCGTTAATCCAGCACTCAACTTCGTATTTATCTCCCTGATTTAAATCATGGAAAAATATGGTTTCCTTTTTCGGAAAATGTTTTTTGTAATCCCTGATTCTTTTATTTGCATCATCGGCTACCGTTCCGTCTACTTGTTTCGCCTTTTTATATTTATCCACAGCCGCCCAATAGGCAACTTTTGAAGTGAGATCGTTGCTGCCGCATTGTTTGGCGCTGGCGGCATACATGTCTCCTATCATAATGTACAACTCACCATCTTTGGGAATGTACTTAAGTGCCTTATAAGCATTTTTACGGGCAGTAGGATAATTTTCCTTAAACATATTTACGCGGGCCAACAATTTATATGCATCAGCTTTATTAACATCGCCCTCATATAAATTTGCAGCTTCTCGCAGATATGCCGCTGCTTTATCATACTTCTCTTTTTCGATATTCATTTTAGCCAAATCCAACGCGTGGTCGCCTGTCGAGTCGACTTTGTATAAATTGGTCTTAACCTGGAAATACAATTCGGAATCATCGCAATCTTTTTTATCCAAAAGATTGGCAGTCTTATTAAGAAGATCAGGATTTTCAGGCTCCTTTTCAAACTTCTTCTGATAAATGGAAATTAAATCCTCACAAGTAGCCCATGGTTCGAAAGAGCTTTCTATATTTCCTTTAACAGTCTCCCAACGATTATAATACCGGGATCCTTCTTTATATTTTTCCAGATTTTTGTCTATAATTCTGGATATTTGATCGTAAGTATCTACAATAAGTTTTTTGTCCGCATTCCCCTTTTCAACTCTTTTAATGGCTGTTCTAAAATAGTAAACAATAACGGCACTTTGTGTATCGACCCCACGTTTATCCACTGATTCTTTAAGAATATTATAAGCTTTGTCAACATTTTCGGGGTGATAGCGGTAAAAATCCACTCCTTTGTATCCCAGGATTTTGCCCTCCTGACTTTTGCCATTACTCGTGGGGAAATAAGTAAGGCGCTTATCATATATCATCATGAGCGTATCAATAAGCGCATCCTTACGTTCTTTATCTTCTGCCCGCCTAATAAGATTCCTGTACATTTTTGCCCCATGGATATACAGATTCTCCGTGATACGCGGGGCCTTATCAAACAGATATCGCCATGAGTTTAATGCATCATAAACGGTATTCGTTTTATAATTCTGATCTTTCCATTGATCATAAAATTCCTGGTAAAGTGAGAGCTTTCTGATTGCCTTCACGCTATCCTCTCCATATTTGGGAATTATTTCTTTTTCCCCTGTTTGAGCATTGGAGCCCATGGACAATAATAGGGATCCAATAACCACAAACAAACCGAATATTAAGCCATTCCTATTCATACAAAATTCTTTAGATTACTGATATTTTCTTTGTAAGAACCAGCGTTCAAAAATTGCTAATCCAAGTGTAAATTTAACATAATTTTCTTCAATCAAATCATTATCCGTCGTTCCTCTTTGACCAATTTCAACTCCTAAGTTGATAGAAGATTGCGAATTTTTTATCGGTAACCCTACACCAAAAGATATGCCAATCTCTGATAGTTGCCTTCCTCTAATTTGATGATAGGTATTGTTATAATGCGCTCCAAAGCGATACTTTATTTTTCTAAAATAACTCGACAAGGTGTTATGTTCCGGCCATATTTCTGCACCAAAAGCTATATATGAACTGTTACTTAAGGAATCGGATTTGCCGAACGATTCAAAATCTTCCCATTTTTGGAAACGATAATCCAGGCCTAACCGTAAACGGTTAGTTTTTTCCAGGACAATACCAGCCCCTAACGATTCAGGGATTTTAATATTACCACTGCTTCCTTTGGTGTGCTTTATGGTATCTAATACTCTTTCGGCACCACTTTCTCTACGTATCAGCATCGTGGTCAGGTTTTCCTCCTTAGCCTCCAGCGCCGATAAATTGCTGTAGGTGAGTCCTGTAGTTAACTGCCAGTCAGACGGCAGGGGGATTTGATACTGCAAACCATAGGAGAGTCTTATATCCGATATGTTGCGTCTGTTAGTAACACGCGTATCCCAGTAATAATTAGAATCAGGGAATGTACTATACTTTTTTAAATTTATTTCACCCCAGGTGTAGGAGGCGTTAACGCCCAAAGAAAGTCTTTCAGTAACCTGGGCACCCACTCCGATATAAAAATCATTAAGGCCGCCGGTACCCTCAAATATTTGTGTAGCACCAAAATTATCGGAAACGCTATTGTCCTGCGGGGCATCATAATAGATAGAATACCCGACGTTGCTCACCGGTTTAAGTCCAAAACTCGTTTTTAACCATTTGGTTATCGGAAAGCCAATATTGAGATATCCCAAAGAAGAGTATTCCGTTTGTTCCGACATGCTGAGCGTCTCCCATGTGCTTATTTTTTCGGCAGCGCCTCCGTCAAAGACGAATGAAAGAGTGTCGAAAGCAGTATAGGAAGCGGGATTTTCGGAATTTATTAAATTATGATCCCTTAAGGCCATTGAGATACCCCCCATACTCATTTGAACAGGATGATTGGTTTTGGTCAGGTCGCCTATACCATAGCGCGAATAAGGTGACCGGTAATCTACTTGTGCTTTTCCGCTGATTGAAATCAATAATGTCAATACGATTAACCAGCTATATTTTCTTTTTATCTTCAATATTGTACTTTAGTATTTGATTTAGTCCTGTTAATACGATATTTGGGCTTGCAAATATGTTATTTTTTAACTTCTTATCAAAATTATTTATATTACCCCCGGTAATTATAACAGTTACCCCGGGTTGTTCTTTTCGAAATTGATCTATCATCCCATCTACTTCATTAAAAGTCCCGTTCAAAACTCCTGAGTGCATCGAAGCATTTGTCGTATCTCCTGTGAGGGGAGTTTCTTCTTTGGGCTGAAGTAAAGGAAGGTTGCCTGTAAATTGATGCATCGCCTGGTACCTCATATTCAGGCCCGGAGCAATAGCACCACCGCGGTATTCACCTTCGGCCGTAACGAAATCATACGTAATACAGCTTCCCACATCAATAACTAATACCGGTTTAGCGGGGTACAGATGTTTAGCTCCTACTGCAGCGGCCAGCCTGTCACTACCCAATGTCTCAGGTGTCTTGTAAGAAATTTTCAGAGGCATCGGCGTGGATGAATTCAGGAAAATCACTCTATCTTTCTGATTTTTATTGAAATAATCGACAAATGATTTATTACCAGAAGAAACATTAGAAACAATAGTTTGAGAAATTGCATAATGTTGGAAAAAGAAGGCCAGTTCCCTATCATCAAGCTTTTTATAACGTGATTGATAATAAAGATGATCACCTTGGAATACCCCTATTTTGGTATCAGTGTTGCCGATGTCTATAACTAAATTCACAGCTACAAAATTAACACATTGGAAGATGGAGAGATAACAATTTAACGGTTTTTAACAAGATATGTCCCTAATAAAAAATTCCCGGGAGGATAGAATTTTTTTGCGATTCTAAAAGTAAATTATTTATATTTGCAACCGCTTTTGCGACGGTGCCATAGCTCAGTCGGTAGAGCAACGGACTGAAAATCCGTGTGTCCCTGGTTCAATTCCAGGTGGCACCACAAGGGGAACTTACAGAAGTTCCCCTTTTTTTATTTATCTCTGAATGGTGATAGAATTGTATGAAAGGGAGGCATTTCCGATGAAGTGTGAAGCAGGATAGCCGCTTAGTTTCCATATAGCCTCATTCGTATAGTCCATGGTCCGGTCCTTATCATTTCTGAAACGGTATCTCATTGAAGATTTGTTTACGCTACTGCCAAATATAGAGAAAAAACAGTGAATTCCAATTCGGTAAAACAGAACTGATTACAAATATTACCTCGATAATAGATCATATTTAACTACATAAACTTTTAATTTTGAAATTTTCTATCTACTCTTTATCCCTGTTAATGAAATAATTCTCTCTTTGAAATCTAAATATTCCGCAGTATTTCCAGTTTGTAAATCAGAAATTTTATAGAATGTATTGGTGGAGGGTGATTCTTTTTTGGCCATTTTAAGATCAATATTATCAACATTAACAACTGTCCAGCATTCCACATATCCCTCAGCTTTAGCTTTTTGATGGCTTTTTTCTGCTTCGCCGACCCGGTTGTGAATATTAGAAAATTCAGTCCCGCCTTTCACTTCAATGGCAATGATGTTTCGAAAACGCTCTTTACTCATTTCCTCTCTTATCACAATATCAGGATCAGGTGCAAATTCTACGGTAACCTTTCTACCTGCAGCATTTAATATTTCTATTTTAGATGTATCAGAATTAGTTGTAGCATGACTTACTATTTCATGGATAACCTGAAAAACGCTTACAATACCGGCTACTCCCTTTTTAACATTAGCACCCCCACGTAATTGAGGTCCCACCGTAAGCAACATAAGATCATCCAAAAGACTTTTACTCAAACGGTCTATCCCAATTCCATCAATGAGTGCTGCACAACTCTGAGACAGAGAAGTACATAATTCATCCAGTGATTCTTCATTTGATTTTGTAAGCACCCCTTTTTCTTCCATTGATTTAAATCGTGATACACCAAATCGGGTTGTATAAAACTCCTTCTGACTAAAGCCCAAAAGCAATCGATAATACCCAAGTAGGAAAGGATTTTGTTTTAAAACATAAGGAACGGGAAATATCAGTTCCCCCCGCAATCCATGGCTAGCTATAAGGTTTAAGGTATTCTCAGGTGCATATTCAGATAGTTCGCGATCCAACTTAGAAATTCTTAAACCAGTTATAGTTTTGGAAAGGGCATCTTGTAAATAAAGATTGCGTATTTGACCTAAAGCATAAGAAAAGTTAATCTGTAATTCAGGTTTCGGGATAAAAATTCGTTTCATTTACACAGCAACTTTAACTATTCTATCTTCTGTTATTTGTAAACGTTTGGCTGCTATTTCAACATATTCCGGGTGAAGCTCAATTCCCAGATAACGCCTGTTATTTCTAAAACTAGCTACTCCTACAGTCCCGGAGCCAAAAAAAGGGTCTAATACAAAATCGCCCGGATTTGTTGAGGCTAAAACGCAGGGTTCAATAAGTTCTACCGGGAAAGTCGCAAAATGAGCCCCCGTAAAAGCTTTGGTATGTATACTCCAGACACTTCGTTTGCTTCTTTTCTTACCATTATTTCCGTATTCTCTCACAGCTTCTTCATTATAAAGATATCGTTCTGATTTTGTAAGCATAAATAGATATTCATGGCTTCGGGTAGGCCTATCTTTAACGCTTTCGGGCATAGCATTGGGTTTATGCCAAACAATATCACTCCTCAAATACCAACCGTCATCCTGCAAAGCAAAAGCCAGCCGCCAGGGCAAACCTAACATATCTTTGGGCTTTAGTCCTTCCGGTGTATCTGGTCTTACTGTCATAGCACGGGCCGGGTTTTTCTTATCCATGGCTCGATAACCCCTGTTTCCACTGGTATAGCCGTCGCCAATGTTTAGCCACACAGTACCATCATCCTTTAATACTCGCTTGATTTCATCAAAAACAGCCACTAAATGATTCAAAAACTGGGATAAAGTTTGCTCTAGTCCAATTTGTCCTTCAATGTTATAGTCTCTCAACCCCCAATAAGGTGGAGAAGTAATGACACATTGGACTGATTTTGGCGGAATAAGTCGCAACGCATGTAAAGCATCTCCCTCCAGTATCATAGAAT
Source organism: Bacteroidales bacterium (assembly GCA_021738485.1). Lineage (GTDB taxonomy): Bacteria > Bacteroidota > Bacteroidia > Bacteroidales > JAIPAH01 > JAIPAH01. The sequence goes on from JAIPBX010000061.1 coordinate 14,355, forward strand.
CATCCAAATCAATATTTTCAAGCTGGGTTATCTTCTTATATTTCATTTATAGGCTATCGTTTATGTAGCAATATTAACATTAAAATTATTGTATAAAGATAATTAGCGTAGCGCATAAAAACAAAATGAAATAAACAAAAAGCTTAATTAGACACAAGGTTCAGGAAATGGATGCTACAGCCGAAGTGGTTTTGTATGGCTCGAGGGCAGGAAATGAAGAACACGAGGAATCCGACTGGGATATTTTGATCCTGACTCATTATCCGGTTTCTATAGATCAGGAAAAGAAATTCAGACACTACCTTTACGATTTGGAACTCGAAGTGGAAGAAGCCTTCTCTGTTTTTGTCTACTCCAAAGAAGACTGGTACTCCAGGATGAGAATCACACCGTTTTTTGAAAATGTGGAGGCGGAAGGGGTGTTGGTAACAATATAATTAAAAATGATAATACTTCATTATCTAAAATCAATTTTATATCTTTGAATTATGACTGCCGTTATAGGAATATTAAACAAATCAGCAGTAGCATTGGCCGCTGATAGTGCTGTTTCCGTTACAGGAGCGCATCAAAATAAAATTTATAATACTGCAAATAAAATTTTCACTCTATCTAAATACCATCCTGTTGGGATCATGATGTATAATGCAGCCAGTTTTATGTCATCAGTTCCTTGGGAAACAATAATAAAGTTATATCGTGAAGAATTGGAGGATAAATCATTCAGCAGAGTAGAAGAGTATCAAACACATTTTATTGAATTCTTAAAAGCTAAAGATTTCTTTATTTCAAAAGATATACAAAAATCTACTTTTATAAATTTATTAAATTGGAATTTAGACGCCCTGAAGAATAATGCATTAAAAAATATAGATAAAACACAGAAAGAAAAAAACTTAGAACGATGTTGTTATCAAAAGAAATTTTATCACAAGAGAAACAAAATGAAGATATTTTGCTTCGGTTTCAGCGTAAGGAGAAAAAAGAAGAAGAAATAACTTCTAATATGCAGCCCGAAAAGATTGCGGAAATAATTTCTGATAAGCTTATCAGAAAAATTCAGGAATCTTTTAAGGCTAAGTATAAGGAAGACAAGTAATTAAGTACAAAAGTAAAATTCAATTTTAAAACCCTAATATTCAAGTCTCTTTTTGATCCTAACTTTTGTACTTTCGCTTTATATGGCCCAAACCACCTGATGAGTATCCATCAATCTTCATCAATCTTTTTTTCAATCTTATTCAATCTTCCCACTCCGCGTAATCCGCGTAATCAAAAACATCTGACAAAGCCAAAACATTTTTTATCAAAAAAATCATCCCAACCCCTTGCGCTCAATCTCGTTTTGATCTAATTTTGCCAAATGGTTAAACTAATTAGTTAAAACATAAAGTTAAACCAATGGGTGAATCGAAAAATACCGAAGAAACGATACTGGAAGCCGCGCAAACGGTCTTTATCCGTAAGGGTCTGGACGGGGCGCGGATGCAGGAGATCGCGGATGAAGCGAACATCAACAAGGCGCTTTTGCACTACTACTTCCGCAGTAAGCAAAAGCTTTTTGATGCGGTGTTCAGCAAGGTGCTTTCCGGGACGTTTAATGAGATGAGAGCGATCTTTCAGGGCGGTCTTTCCGTGGAACATGCGATTAAGCGATTTGCGGATTCGTACATCGATACGCTTATCAAAAATCCCTACATCCCCGAGTTTGTCATCCACGAGCTAAACAAAGATCCTGAAGCGCTCAAAAAGACCGTCAGCCAAAACTTACCCGACATCAGCCCGTTTCTACGGACAATCCAAAAAGAAATGGAAGAGGGAAAAATCATCGAAATGGAACCTAAACAACTCCTGATGAATACTATCTCGCTGTGCATTTTCCCTTTTGTCGGACGACCCATCGTAACGCAAATTCTTTTTGAGGGGGACGAACAGGAATTTTACCAAACCATGGAACGAAGAAAAAAAGACGTCAGTGATTTTATATTAAATGCAATTAAAACATAAATGTCTCATAATAAAACACTAATGTTTCGCACTTAAAAACTTTAATGATGAGATGTTGAATTTCAATAAGTTATCAATAATCAGTAATAACTTTGTGTTGCTTTGTGTCTTCGTGTCTTTGTGGCAGTTTTTCAAGAAAGCCACAAAGGCACAAGGGCACGAAGACTCACAAAGATTTTTTAAAAGCATTATTACAAAATATAGAGAGATGAAAAAAATTGTCAGTGCTATCATCATTACGTTACTTGCTTCCGGCACATTTGCTCAGGAGCTCAACCTGGAGAAGTGCTTCAGCCTGGCGGAGGAGAATCACCCCAAGGCCGGCGAGAAGGTTTTGCTGGACAAGAGTCTCCAGACGCGGCTAAAGCAGCTCGACAAAAACTTTTTGCCGCAGCTGAATCTTTCTGCGCAGGCCACTTATCAGTCGGATGTGACCAAAGTGGATGCCAGCGTTCCGGGCATGAACCTGGACATTCCTTCGCCGGATAAGGACCAGTACAAGGCCAAACTCAACCTGTCGCAGACCATCTACGACGGGGGCATTACCAAAACCAACAGGCAAATCGAAAAAGCCGGAAACCAAATCGATAAGCAGGAAGTGGAGGTGTCGCTTTTCCAGGTAAAGGAAAACATCACCACCACTTACTTTTCCATTCTGTTGCTACAGCAACAAAAAGCCCAGTTGCGAACCACCAGGGACAAGCTGGAAGCCAAATATGAAAAGCTGCAGTCGTCGGTCCGGCACGGTGCCGCACTTCCGGCCGATACCAACGTAATGAAGGTGGAGCTGGTGAAGCTGGACAACCAGATGCAGCAGCTGGAACGTCAGCGAAAAACGGCCTTTGAGGTATTGTCGGAACTCACCGGCAAGGAGCTCAGTCCGAAAAGAGTGCTATCTGTTCCGCAGTATGGTTTACCTGACCAAACCGGCTTTACGGATCGGCCTGAAATGGAGATGCTCTCCCTGCAGCAGCAACGCATCGACGATTACAAAGAGTTAAGCAAACGGAAGTACTATCCGAAGGTCATGGCCTTTGGCACGGCCGGATATGGCAGACCCGGGCTGAACATGCTCAGCGAGGATTTTGACAGCTACTGGATTGTGGGGGCAAAAGTATCGTGGGACCTGTGGAACTGGAACAAGGCGGATGACGAGCAAAAAATCCTTTCGCTGAAGCAGGACATCCTGGAAAAGGAAAAAGCGAGCATGGCAAAAAACTTTTCGGTCAAGCTGGTGCAAAAGAAGTCCGAAATATCGGACTATCGCAGCCAGATGAAGGATGACCAAAAAGTGCTGGCGCTTTACAAGGATATCGTGGCATCGTATTCGTCTAAACTCGACAACGGAGCCATCACCTCATCCGAATACATCGAGCAGCTCAACAATCAGAAAAATGCACAGCTTGAATATGAGCTGCATCAAATACAGCTTGAAAAAGCCAAAGTGGAATACAATCTCACATTAGGAAACTTAACAAATCAAAAGAAATGATACGAATCATCACAAAACTATTAATCATACCGATTGCCGTATTTCTGGTATCCTGTGATTCGAACGAAAACAATTCGGATGCCTACGGCAATTTTGAGGCTACGGAGATCACCGTTTCAGCAAAGTCGCAGGGTGAACTGAAAGCCTTCGACGTGAAAAAAGGAGCAGATCTTGAGGAAGGCCAGATGCTGGGTTATGTGGATACCTCCTCCCTGTATCTGCAAAGGAAACAGTTGCTGGCCCAAAAACAGTCGGTCAAAACCAAACTCAGCAACCTGGATGCCCAAATCGATGTGCAGCAACAACAACTGGAAAACGCCAAAATTCAGCTCAACCGCATTAAAAAAATGCACGCGGATAATGCCGCTACCCAGCAACAACTGGACGACATCGAAGGGAAGGTGAAAACGCTCAAAAAGCAAATTCGCTCGGTGCAGGTCCAGAAGCAGGGCATCCGCTCCGAACTGGATGTGCTGGATACTAAAATGGCCCAGGTGGAAGATAAAATCGACAAGGCCATGATTCAAAATCCCGTGAAGGGGACGGTCATCAACAAATTCGTCGAAAAGGGCGAGCTGGTGACTCCCGGCAAGTCGCTATACAAAGTGGCGGCGCTGGATGAAATGGAGCTGAAGGTCTACATCAGCGGGGCCCAGCTGCCGCACGTTAAAATCGGCCAGCAGGTGGAGGTGCTGATTGATGAGAGTAAAACAGAAAACCGCAAGCTGTCGGGCACGGTAAGCTGGATTGCCGACGATGCGGAATTTACCCCGAAAGTGATTCAAACCAAGGAAGAGAGAGTAAAACTGGTGTATGCCGTAAAAATCCGGGTGCCGAACGACGGCTCCCTGAAAATCGGCATGCCCGGCGAAGCCAATTTTTAACCAACATAAAATCTGAAGCTATGAAAAAGACCATTTTTTTACTGATTACGATAATCGCTCCCATCCTGTTGGCAGCGCAGACCGATGCGGATGCTGTTACGGGGCTATGGTATAACGAAGAGAAGGATGCCCGTTTCCGGATTTACGAAAAGGACGGGAAGTATTTTGCTAAAATTGTCTGGCTCCAAGAACCCATCGACCCGGAAACCGGCGAGCCCAAACTGGACGATGAGAACCCTGACGAAGACTTGCAGGATCGGCCCATCAAAGGACTGGTTTTCATGAAGGATTTCGAATATGACGGCGACGGCGAATGGGAAGACGGCGAAATCTACGACCCGAAAAGCGGAAAAACCTACGATTGCTATATCGAAATGAAATCGCCCGACAAGCTCAAAGTACGCGGATACATCGGGATATCACTGTTGGGTCGCA
>JAIPBX010000062.1 GCA_021738485.1 Bacteroidales bacterium
CTTCATTAGGATAAGTGATACCTGTGGGGTTTCTTTGTGATGAGGTGGAAGGTACAGCCCCCTCAAATTCCCAGCTCCATTCATGAGGGATACCCAATGATTTGTCGGTAAAATCAACGCTGCAATCAACAGGGATTTCGAGGCTTGAAGCTTCAAAGTCGGCTTCCGGTTCGGAGTAATATAGTCCGGATTCCCAAAGCCCCCGCCCATAGGTAGAAGCCCTGATCAGATCGTTGGATACCGAATCGGAATCATAGTAAAATTCAATATCGGTAACGGTGGCTGTTGCCGGGAAACCGTCGTTGAATTCAATCCAGTCATCCATGGAGGCATCCTTGTAATAGATACCAATATCAGAGCCTACATACAGCGCTTCCTGGCTGTTTTCGTAAAATTCAAGAGTATTCATGTTTGTGCTGGGTAAGGTTCCCGAAATATCCGTCCAGGTGTCTCCTTTATCGGTCGATTTGTATACGTTGTCACCCCTGGTAACATATACGATGTTCTCATCCACCGGATGGGATTCAATATGAGTGAGTGTGCCTGTTCCGGGGACGTTACCTGATAGCTCGATAAACATCGGGTTTTCTGCATTGGCATTATCACTGCGGAAAAGATCATTTGATTTGGCAACATAAAGGATGTTTGGGTTAGCCGGATTATTTTCAAGCGCGGCTACTTTTCCTCCTCCAATACCGTCAGAAATCTTTTGCCATTCAATTCCGGAAGTAAAAGATTCTTTCACATTATTGGTGCGCCATACATTGGTCATACCTACAAACATGGTGCTTGGGTCGGTTTCATGGAGGATGTAAGGAGTCACCCAGGCTCCCTCCTCACTTATGCCGTCTACGATACTGCCTTCATAGGAGTTATTGCTCATCCGGATAATCGAACCATAGTAGTATTCGCCATAGCTGTATGTAGCGTCGGAATAGTCTATGAGGCAGTCCATTCCGTCACCCCCCAGCACTGTGGTCCAGCCTGTGGCCTCATACACGGCTGTGCCATTATCCTGGTATCCGTTGATGACATAATCCTGCACGGTAGCGCTTTGTCCGATGCGGTAGACCTGCGAAATGGCCAGTCCGCTGGTGATTTCGGTCCAATCCTCACCGCCGTTATCGGTCCAGTAGATGCCGCCGTCATTGCCCGAGTAAAAGCGATCGTTAATCGGGTTATATTCCAGGGTGTGATGGTCGGCATGTACGGCCGGTGTACCACAGTCGCCGGTCCAGTGGGCATTGATGTCCCAGTTGACGCCCTGGTCTGTGGACTTGAAAAGGTTTACTCCCCCGACGTAAACCACATCCGGATTATTCGGGTCGGCGGCGATATCCAAATCGTACCAGGCCTGTCCTCCCGAACCATTTCCATTGCAATCCCAGGTCATAAGGTTGGGAGAGGTGGACTGCTCTGAGAAAGACAATCCCGCATTGTCGGAAAAATACAATCCTTTGAAGGAGCTTTGGTTGGTCTGTACAAAATAGACATAATCCGGTGCCGCCGGCGTCACTGCAATGGTTCCGCGGTTTCCTGAGGGGAGGCCGCTATTTATCTCTGTCCAGCTTTCGCCCATGTCCTCACTGCGGTAAAAATTACCGGAGGAAGTTGCGTAAATGATATTTTCATTGGTGGGATGGAATACAATGTCTTTGAAGTTACCGCCTTGCTTTTGTGTCCAGTTGACGCCACCGTCGGTAGTTTTATAAATGCCGTAATACGTGGCGGCCAGCAGCGTTTCAGGGTCTTCTTCCGACATGATCAGTCGGCCCACTGTTGCCTCACCCATGCCATTGTTGAAGAGTTCCCAGGTTTCCCCACCGTCGAAGCTTTTCATAACGCCCATGCCCAGGGCATCGCCCGCATCGCGGTCGCCGGTGCCTATGTACATGATATCCGGGTTGTTGGGGTTTATGGATATGGCTGAAACGCCCAGTGAAGGCAAATCGTCGGTGTTGGACGACCAGTTTTCGCCGCCGTCGGTGGTCTTCCACAATCCACCGGCCGGAGCACCTATAAATATAGTTTCTTCATTTTCAGGATGGAAGGCAATTGCGTTGATTCTTCCATTTCCGTTGGGTTGACCTGTACCAATGTTGTCCGGCCTGTCTATCGGCCCCAGGTTGGTCCAATCGCCGTTCGATGATCGCGAATGTGTGTTCCGGTAGTTTTGGTAGGCCTTCCAGTTTTTATCAGGTTCCGGGAGGTTCCCATCCTCGTCGATGCGCTGGCGCCAGAAATGCTCCCAACGCTTAAAGGGTTTCCAGCCTGCGCCTTTGGTGATTTCCCGGCCTTCCCAGTATAGCTCGAAAGCATTAACCGTTTCGTAAAAGTTCGCATCCGGGTCTTGCATCATTTTCACCCAGACGGGATTTTCACGGTATTCTTTTTCGGTTTGACTGTGGGCGTTCAGAGTAAAAAAGAACAAAACTCCCGCCAGTATCGTAAATAGTTTCCTATGCTGCATGTTTTATAAATTTTGACAAAAATAAGTATTACAATTGAAATATGACTCTCAAGAGATTATTTAATAGACAAAGAAAAGGGTGGGAGGGTTGAATGAATTTGTATGGTTGTATGGCTGTATGGATGGAGCCAAGATTCTCATTCTGGCGGCTATAGGTTAGACCATGGCGTTATTGGTTCTTTTTCGTTTTAAACCCAATCTTTTTTCGGCGTATTTGTTCAGTTTCTTTTTTCTGTTTGTTTTCTAATTCTTCGATATAGTCAAAAATTAGCATGATTTTTTCATCTTGTTCTGTATCTTTCTTTTTTAATAATTCAAGTTTTTTAAGGATTTCCGTATGCGTTGCAAGCAAATTCCGCATTTTCGTAAATACTCGAATAATTTGTATGTTAACCTGTATTGCTCTATCACTGTTTAATATACTTGACAGCATTGCAACTCCCTGTTCTGTAAAGCAAAATGGTGCATATCGTAAACCTTTTTTATCGGCACCGATATTTGCATACTCATTTCGCCATGCTTCAAATTCACTTTCACTCATCTGAAACATAAAATCACATGGAAAACGTTTAAGATGACGTTTAACAGATTGTTTCAACACTTTTGTTTCTACATCATATAGATCAGCAAGATCTCTATCTATCATGACTTTTACATTTCTGATTATGTAAATTTTATTCATTACAACTTCTTCAGGTATTGAGATTTTGTCACCGGATTGGTCCATATTTACTCACTTTCTTTTTTGGAGGTAACAATTTGTGACCTCCAAATTAAAAATAATAACATTGAATACTACCAAAAACGATATTTTTTGTAGCCTTTTCTATAAGGAAATTACTAAAGTTATAATAAATTGTGTCGCTTTATTATTAAAGAATAATAGCGAATAACCGATAATAAATTGCCTTTCTTCATGGAGCTTTTAAAGAACCTTGGATTTAAAAAGCGATTCAAACATATTTAAGGAGTGGATGTATGATTGTATGATTGGAAGGCTTTTCAGTTTTACCTGACTTTAAAATGAATAAACCTACATGGATAAGCCACAACTTACAAAAAGTGAAGAGTTGAGAAATCCCAATAAAGAATCAATAGAGTTTGTTTTGAACTTGTAGTTTGGATATTAGTTATTATTTGTTTATTGCGATTTGCTTTTTGTAATTTTTTGCCAGCATTAGTCAGGAAATAACTTTAAAGATTACTACATAATTATACTGAAGCTATTACCCATCACCTCTTTCATATTCCTCCCTCAAAACCCTTCGCATAACTTTGTTGGAAGCTGTTCTTGGTAGCGAATCTCTTGGTACGATAGCTGAAATCTTGAACAAGGGATTCAGTTTATTCCTGATGGTATCCTGGAAGAGCTCCAGGTAACGCTGAGATTCGATTTGCGCTCCGTCTTTCGGAACGTAATAGACCACAAGCTCTTTGGGGCCACCGGAAGCAGATTCCACGGCAATGGCAGCCGTTTCTTTGATTCCTTCCACCATATCCAGCAGCCTTTCGATTTCCACCGAACTGGTCTTGATGCCACCCAGGTTCATGGTATCGTCGGCCCGGCCTTGCGCACGGAAGTAACCATTCTTTAGCTTACGGATTTCATCACCATGCCGTCTTAGTATGGGTGGGTTTTTAAGAGATACCGTTTGCTCTCCCAGTTTACTTCCTAATGCGCCCTCCCAATTTTCATCAGGTTTGGTGAGGCCGGAGTAATAGGTTTTATTATGGTTTTTGTTGAGTAGGGTGTTGGAGAGCCCGATAGATGGCGGAACTAAAAAAACCTCCCCTTTCACGGAAGGTTCGGCATTTTCATCAAGGATGACCAGGTCGAGTCCAAGCGTGGGTGTGGTAAAGGTGGAAGGCGAGGCTGGCTGAAGCAATGTGTTGGTGAGGTATCCGCCCCCGATTTCCGTTCCGCCGCAGTATTCGATAATGGGTTTATATCCTCCGCGAGCCATAAGCCAAAGATAATCCTGCGGGTTGGAGCTTTCGCCGGTAGAGCTGAAGAGTTTGATGCTGCTCCAGTCAAGGCCCTGCATGCAGCCTGTTTCCATCCATCGCTTTACCATACTCGGCACAACGCCCAGCATGTTAACACCTGCATCCTGAACAAACTTACCGAAAGGTTGTCCGGTGGGTGCTCCGTAAAACAGCGCAATAGTGCCCCGGTTAATCAGCGTGGCAAAGATCAGCCACGGCCCCATCATCCAGCCTATATTGGTAGGCCAGGCTACTACATCGCCTTGTTGGATATCCTGGTGGAAGTAGCCGTCAGAAGCTGCTTTGACGGGAGTGGTGTGTGTCCACGGGATAGCTTTGGGATCACCGGTGGTCCCGGAAGAAAAAAGTATGTTACAATAATCCGCCGGTTGACAGGAAATGGGGTCAAAAGATTCCTTTCCCACCAGAAAATCCTTCCAGGTCAGATCATTATGTCTGATTTCGCCGGTCACATCAATACCTTCAGGGAGAATAACAGTTTGGGGCATTTCGGCTTGCAGCAGTTTACTGTAAAGGGGTATTTCTTTTCCGCCGCGCGTGATTTTGTCCTGTGTAAAAACCATCCGGGTGCCGGCAATCTTCAATCGTTTTTCCACTTCATCGGGAGCCAGGCTGTCGGCTATCGAAACAACGGCTCCTCCGGCTTTGACAATACCCAGGTATACGGCTACGGCCTCAGCGGTCATAGGCATAACAATAGCGGCGCGGTCATCTTTTTCAAATCCGATGTTTGTCAGGCTATTGGCTATTCGGGAAGAAAGGCCATCCAGCTCGCCGTAGGTCATTGTCTGTAAAGCCCCATTTTCCTTTCCATACACAATGGCCGTTTGGTTGTTTCCCTCACCAAAGCACGCCCCGGCTATGTTCAATTTCGCTCCGGGCAGCCAATCCGGCGATTCCAGGCCTTCGGAAGCATCGACTACCTTCCGGGGAGCGGTATCGAAAGGGATATTCAGTTCGTGTAGCATATCGTTCCAAAACTCCGGTCTTTGCGTGACCGAATAATGATGAAAGGCCTGGTAAGAACTAAAATTCTTTTTCCGCATGAAACGCTTCAGGTTGGAGTTTTCCGGGGTGGAACCAACAGGGAACCAGGCCGGGGGCGCATCACTGTATTTTTCGTCCTGATGATATACCCATTGGAAAAGCTTCTGGTGAAGACCGGCAGGCATGTCAGGATGTAAAAACTGACCGGTTAACTCTTGCCAGCATTTCTGTGGTGTGGCTTGATAATTTTTTAGAATACGGTGAATTTTTGCTGCGTCGGATGCATTGGCTCCCAGTTCTTGGATTTCTTCTATAGAAAACGTTTTGGCAGTTTGCATAGTTTTCCGGTTTGATTTGTAATAACACTTTGACACATTTAAACTTCTAATTATTTAAATAGTTTAATTTTTTTAATTAAATTTGGACTGATTAAAAATAATATTTTTCTATCTGAAAAATAACTCTAATCAAAAAATACAGCTTATGGAACTAAATGAAGTTCTTGAAAAATTACCTCGCCATTTAATGGATTTAGTCATTGATCAACCCTACAATGAATACACTGCGCAGGACCATGCCGTATGGCGTTTTGTGATGCGTCAAAACCTGGACTATCTGCAACACGTGGCGCATCCGGCGTATGTGGATGGGCTGCGAAAGACAGGAATAAGCATTGATTCGATACCCCACATGTATGGAATGAACCGGATTCTGAAGGATATCGGATGGGCTGCTGTGGCCGTTGATGGGTTTATTCCGCCGTCGGCATTTATGGAATTCCAGGCCTACAATGTATTGGTGATTGCGGCGGATATCCGTCCGATAGATCAGATTGAATACACACCTGCACCGGATATTATCCACGAGGCCGCAGGTCATGCCCCAATTATCGCCGATGATGAGTATGCCGAGTACCTGCGAAGGTTCGGTAAGCTCGGGGCAAAAGCGTTTTCCTCGGCCATGGATTACCAACAGTACGAAGCTATCCGCCACCTTTCCATTTTGAAGGCGGATCCGTATACATCAAAGGAAGAGATTGAAAAGGCTGAGAAAAAGCTGGAAGAAATCGAAAAAAACCTGGGTGAACCTTCTGAGATGCAGCGCATCCGTAACCTTCACTGGTGGACGGTGGAATTCGGACTGTTTGGCGACCTTAAAAATCCGAAGATTTACGGGGCCGGATTGCTCTCGTCGATTGGAGAAAGCTACAACTGCCTGCAGGACCATGTGAAGAAGATTCCTTACACGATTGATGCAGTGAATTACAGTTTTGATATCACCTCGCAGCAGCCTCACTTGTTTGTAACGCCTTCGTTTGAGCATTTGAACAAGGTGTTGGATGAGTTTGCCGATACCATGGCCCTGCGAACCGGCGGTATGAATGCCGTGAACCAGGCTATACGTTCCGAAAATACCGGAACCCTGGTTTGGAACTCCGGACTGCAGGTTTCCGGAACGTTTACCGGGGTCCGTGAACATGACGGACAACCGGCCTACCTGCAAACCAATGGCCCGACAAATCTGAACTACGATTACAAAGAACTTCCCGGTCATAGTAAGACCGATTACCCGAATGGCTTTGGCTCTCCTGTGGGAAGGCTGAAAGGAACGACCAGGCCTTTGGAAGACATGAACAGCAGCGAACTGAGTAAGGCAGGTATAGAAAAAGGCAAAAAGGCACAGCTCGAATTCCATACGGGTGTTACCGTGGAAGGAAAAGTCGAAGACATTATCAGCCGTCATGGAAAGAATCTGCTGATTGTTTTCAGTGAAGCTACTGTCAGGCACAAGGGAGAACACTTTCATACCCCCAAAGACGGGAAATATCCGATGGCGGTGGGTGAGTCGATCATCTCCGGATTTTCCGGTCCGGCCGATCCGGATGCCTTCGAGCTGACCTTCAACCCACCGGAGGAGAAAACCCACAAGATTGAACACAACGAAATCTCCAAACGACTTCATAACCTCTATCAGCAAGTCCGTGATATTCGAGATAACGATTACGGTTACGATAACCTGCGGGCGATTTGGAATAGGGTTAAAAAGGAGTATCCGCAAGAGTGGCTGCTGCCTATGGAAATCCTGGAGCTGGTGCGGCTGAAGAACGTGGATGATGCCCTGCACGACGAATTGGTCGATCATCTCGAAACCAAACGCGAAAAAGAACCTGAATTCCACAACCTGGTGAAGAACGGCTTCAAACTTCTTGACAGTGGTATTGGTAATCAGACCGTTGGGCTGGAGAAGGAAGGCGTGTAATTTTGTTCGTTGTTTTTTTGTTTTGTGATCCTTGGTTTACCTTTCAGTTTTTTGGGATGGCGAGGGGAAGATGGGAAGATCTTGATGGATGGTTGAATTGATAATTTTTTGATGTGCTAATGTCTTGATTGCTTTTAAATTCTGACGCTTGCTGGCACGCATTTGCAATGCGGGCCTTCTTTTCTTAGCGTTTTTAACACTCTTTCCGAGGCGTTGGTTTTGTGGTTCGACAGCCAGAGGCTGTAAGAACAAAGAGGTCAAAGCGAAGACGCTTTGACCAACAGGCTGGATGATTGTATGATTGGCAAAGCTGCCGAGCGCTTGTAGTGCGTGGCAACCACTCTTGGTGTTTGTAACGCCCACCATGAAGCCGGAACACAGTAAATTCACTCTACTTTCTACAAGTGCGTCACAGACGCAAAGATTTTCCGCACGCGAAAAATTCGCTCACGAACGATTACAGACATTATATTCCAGTTTTTTGGGCTGGCAGAAACGATGTACAAATACGGCTCTTACGGCACTCCCAAGTTTGTCCTGGTATCCCCGGAAAGGAAAATCACCTATTCATGGGATATGGGATTTAAAAGAGGAGTCATAAAAAACAAGCTGAAAGAGTTGATGGAGTGATTTGCAAGAGAATAAGGCAGACAAGAGATTTTATCTTAAGATATTATAAGTGAGACGTATATACTAGGTCAAAGAAAAGTTAATGTGAATTTTATACGACTGTGAATATTATATTGAATTCATTCCATAATTGACTTATTAATTCCTTTTCCTCTACTCCACTAGTAACTCTTTTAATATCGTTTGTAGAAGTAGTATCAACAAAGAAATACAATACAAAGTCGTATCTTTTGGAATAGACAATGGATTGCCCAATACCACTTCTTAAAGCGTCTCCCTTGTTTCCCTTTTTAACTTCAAAGGCAATTAATATATCAGATACTTCTAAATCAGCATCTGGTCTATGGTTAGTTCCAAAAAATGTAAAGCCTGATACATGGGTTGATTTGTTGTTGTTTGATTCATACTTGAAATTGTTGTCTACTAATGATTTAGACTTGTTAATATCAATATTCATGATTTGGGATATTAATAGCGGTAATTCTTTATGAAGTCTTGTAAATAAAGCTTTTTGTAGAGAATATTCTGAATCTGATTTATTATCTGTTAAAACATTTAATATTTCATGTTCTTTAAGGATTTTCATAATTCCATTTAAGAAATCTTTACGTCTTTTTGTTTTGTATTTGTTTGGCATATCCTTTGGGCTTAAATTTTTATCTATGAATTTGACTAAACCAAATTATAAGAAAAATTGAAAAAATCAAAATATTATTCTTGAAAAGGAAATTAACAAAATAGATATACTTTTGGATAAGAATAGAAAAATGATGTATGAAATAAGAAAAAATCGGACAGTCTGATTATTGAAAAGGGTTGTTAATAAGTATTTTGGCATCTACATTATTAAAGTCCTTGCTGTTTGCGGTGACTAATTCAAGGCTTTGTAATTCTGCTGATGCTAAAATAATTGTATCTGGGAGTTTTATCTTATGTTTTTTTCGAATAATAATCACTCGTTGTACAATATCATGATCCAAATGAATTACCTTGAAACCGCTGCAAAGCTTTTCTATAATGTTTTTTTCCGATTCTTTCTGAAAATCAAAACCCAATGCTTCCATGTAAGTTATCACGGAAATATAGAGTGTACTTTTCGAAGAAGAAATATCTTCTAATCCAAGCTCTTTTTTTGATAAATAGATCAGAATATTTGTATCAAGAAGTTTTCCATTCATCGCGTAGATCTTTTTGATATTGTACAGGATCGCTTATATCTTTAAACAAGTCAGGATCAGCATGTTTTTCCAGTATTTGCTGAATGTTTTCAAATTGGTTTTCTGGAACTAATTCTTTTTCTGTATTTATATTTTCAATCTTTAATTCAAGATTTAAAGATTTCAATAAACGAATCAGAAAATTCGCGTCACTTCCCGACTTCACCGATATTTTAATTGTAGTCATCCTATTTATCTTTCATTTCAGAATATAAAACTAATGAATTCTTCTGATTAAAGCAATTCGTCTTAAATTCGGGAATTCGTGGCAATTTTAAATTTGATATTTGCGATTTGGAATTTTTACAATTGCACCAATCAACCAATCACCAATTAACAATATAAATAACTTACGCACTTAAACACATAAAAATCTAAACGCAAAAAACTTACAGACCTAAAAACCTACAAACTTACAAACCTCTTTTACTTCGCCTCCATAGCCAGCCGTTTCTTCTGGATGCGTTTCAGGTTGTTGAGCAGGTCGATGTTGGACTGTACCAGGTAATAGACCGGCAGCATCACACTCAATATCGCTGAAGGTAATACCACATGCGGGTCTTCAAAAAGCCCCATAGCCATTACCGATGCAAATCCGGCATTTTTCATGACCAGGATCAGTTTATTGCTGATAATCAGGTGAGGGTCTATCCGGCGGGCATTCAGGTATACCTGGAACAAATAACCCAATCCGAACATCATAAACACCACTATAAGAAAGGGAATGATGGCCTCTAACGTGTTATTAAAAAGAAGACTGCGTGTGATACCAATAACCGTCATGGCCACCAGGAGAAATCCATAATCGATCAGGATACTGCGGTGTTTTTCAATAAAGCCATGAAGGGGTTTGATTCTCAGCAACCGCGACACCAACATAGGGACTGCCAGCATTTTCAATATCAACGTAACCACAGCCATAGGGTCGATGGCTCCCTGCGCGGAAAAAATCATGATAATCAAAGGCGCCAGGAAAATCCCGGCGATGTTGCCGCCGACGATACCCACAATCGAAAACTGAGCATCCCCCTTGAGGTTAATGGAAAAAGGAATAACCGCTATGGCCGGCGGGGTAGCTGCAATAACTACGAAGCCCAGCTTAAAAGCCTCGCTACTGATAAAAAGATTGGCTAATGTGAGTACAATGGCTCCGTATATGAAATAGTTTACCAGCACTGTTACCCCGATGGGTTTCAAATTCTTTTTAAGCGGCATAAGCTCACGAAAGCGGAGGCTCGATATGGACACTGCCAGTATAGCTCCTATGATATAGGGTGTATAATTTTCTAAAAAGGCTACTTCTTCTCCAAAAATCAATCCCAACATTATCCCCAGCACCAGGATAAAATTCCTGCTGGTGAGGAGTTTCTCCAATGTTAAATTTCGCATGTTGAACTAATCGGTTTTTTGCAAAATTATGAAATCCCAATGTAAATCCTGGTTGGAATAACGAGGGTACTTCATATTTGTTCAAACCGGTTCAGAGCATCAACACACGCAGGGCTTTAGCGAATTCGCCCTGGTCCAGGAGTTTTTTGGCATGTGTGTGCAGATGGTGACGCAGAAGCTCTTTATCATGGTCGTAGCTTTCGATTAATGCGGCTATCGCTTTATCTTTTCTCAGGCTTTTAAGTTCTTCACCGCCGGGGAGTTGTTCTATGTTTCCAAGTCGCCCTAGGTCGTTGCCGGTTAAGACTTCACTATTTCTGATTTTTTCAGGTAGCTGATCGATGCCAATGCCTTTTTTTGCCAGTGGCTTTTCCACTTCAAACAGGGCATCGCCGTGGGCTCTAACGTAGTAATTGCCTCCCATGCGTCCGACCAGGTCGATTTTGGTTTGATCGACCGCGCCGTTTTCATCGAAGAGGTCTTCGCGGATGTGGACATAGACGATTTCGCAGATGACCAGATTGCCGGCCCCGCCCTGGTCGCCGGTTTCAATGACTTCACGAACCTTGCATTCATACTGCACCGGCGATTCTTTGACCCGGTAAGGCCGGATTTTTTCGGAGGGTTCCGCCGTCAGTCCGGCCTTGACGAATTCGTTTACCCCTTTCTCATACCCAGTACTGGAGAGGCTGGCCTGCTGCACGATGTCGTAGGTCACCACGTTGATGACCACTTCCGGGACCTCTTTGATGTTCTCGTACGTGTGTTTGGTCGTATTGTCCCGGCCACGCCTCGCCGGAGAAAAAATCAGCGTAGAAGGATTCACACCGAAAGCGTTGAAATAGCTGAAAGGGGAGAGGTTGGGCTTCCCTTTTTTGTCCACTGTACTGGCAAAAGCAATGGGCCGGGGACCGATCGTTCCCAGGATGATTTTATGTAAATCCGTGTGATTTATTTGAGTGGGATCAATTTTTCGCATAGCCAAACTTATTTTGCGGGTAAAATTTTCGTTCGTGATTCACCAAACCCAATGCGCACCTTGTCATTTTGCGCAAAGCCACGCATGATAATCGAGTCGTTATCCTGAATGAATTTCCGCTCCTCGCCGTTGGGTAATTTCACCGGGTTGGTTCCTTTCCAGGAAATTTCAAGCATCGAACCAAACGATTCGCGCTCCGGGCCGCTGATGGTTCCGGAAGCGTACATGTCGCCTACGTTGATGTTGCATCCGTTGACCGTTTGATGGGCCAGTTGCTGAGCCATGTTCCAGTACAGGTGTTTGAAATTCGAGCGGCAAACGCGGTGCTCCTGGCTGTTTTCGGGCTGAAGGAAGACATCCAGGTTGATATCGTAGCTCTTTTTACCCTGGAACTTCAGGTAATCCATGACCTCCGGCTTCTGTTCCGGACCGTCGGTGCGGAAGGGTTCAAAGGCCTCCAGCGTAACAATCCACGGCGAGATGACCGAGCCGAAGCTTTTAGCCAGGAAGGGTCCCAGGGGCTGGTATTCCCATTTCTGGATGTCGCGGGCCGAGAGGTCGTTAAACAACACCAATCCGAAAATGTAATTTTCTGCTTCTGTGGTAGATACGCTTTCGCCCAGGGCCGTTTTTTTGCCCGTGACAAAAGCCATTTCCAGCTCGAAGTCAAACAGTTTACATGGGCCGAAAACCGGTTGATCCGAATCGGGCGGTTTGGTCTGCCCTTTGGGGCGGTGGATGTTGGTGCCACTTACTACAATCGATGAACTGCGTCCGTGGTAGCCTACTGGCAGATGTTTCCAGTTAGGAAGCAGCGCATTATCCGGGTCGCGGAACATGGTCCCTACATTGCGGGCATGCTCCTCGCTGGAGTAAAAGTCCGTGTAGTCGCCCACTTCCACCGGCATTAGCATTTCCACGTCATCGGCATCATGCAGGGCTTGGGAAATCAGCTTCTTATCGTTTTTGGCATCCGTATTTTCATCATCAAAAATTTCTGCAATGCGGTCTCTCACCGCATTCGTCATCGATTTACCCAGCCCGATAAATTCATTTAACCTTGATTTTTGAAAAACGGTTTTATCGGGGAGTTTCAAACCATCAAAATATCCCTGATTGGCCACTTCCGCCAGGTTTATCACCGTGTTCCCGATACGGCTACCAACCGTGGGTCCTGTGGTGTGTGTTTTGAAAATTCCGAAAGGAATATTCTGAACCGGGAAATCCGAATCTTTGCTTACCGGAATCCAACTCTTTCGATTCGGGTTGTTTGCTTTTATCATGTGTTGTCTGTTTTTCTTCGAATTGATTACTTCGTCAAGTGAAAATTCCAAATAACAAAACCCAAATTACAATTAAATCCTAAATTTTAAAATCCAAAAATACCGTGACGAATAAAAATACAATAATCAATCCGGATCGATTCTTTCCAATATTTAGAACTATTCTCGTACCCCATTTGCGCAAGCCTAATGACTACTTTTTTGTGATTGCTTCTTCACTTTAGTATTTGGTGTATGCATATCTTGCATTTTATTAAGCACTTTAATAGTTCCATGATTTGGTCTATTGAAGTTTGAGATTTGTTTGTTATTTGAAATTTGTTATTTGAAATTTGTTATTTGAAATTTGTTATTTGAAGTTTGTTATTTGAAGTTTGTACCTCCGTAAATTAATATAACGTTTACATGAATAATTTATGCCCTGTTTTCGGAAAGCTACAGCGTTCCGCGGTTTTCCTGCTCGCGTTCAATGGCTTCGAAAAGCGCTTTGAAGTTGCCTTTTCCGAACGATCGGGCGCCTTTTCGCTGGATGATTTCAAAGAACAATGTGGGCCGTGGCTCCACGGGTTTGGAAAATATCTGGAGCAGGTACCCATCCTCATCGCGGTCGACCAGTATGCCGAGTTCTTCCAGTGTGTTTACCTGTTCATCGATATTGCCTACCCGGTCCAGCAACTCCTCGTAATAGGCGTGGGGTACGCGCAGGAATTCGATTCCACGATTCTGAAGCTCAGTAACCGTCGAAACAATATCATCGGTTTCCAGGGCTATGTGTTGTACCCCGGAATCCTTGTAGAAATCAATGAATTCTTCAATCTGGGATTTCTTTTTACCCTTGGCCGGTTCGTTAATCGGGAACTTGATTTTTTCGTTTCCATTGGTCATCACCTTACTCATCAGGGCCGAATATTCAGTGGAGATGTCTTTATCATCAAATGAGATAAGCTGCTGGAAGCCCATGACTTCAGCATAAAACTTTGCCCATTTGTTCATCTCGCCCCAGTTGACGTTGCCTACCATGTGGTCAACGTATTTCAGCCCAACCGGCTCACTTTTGTTGACCGTTTCCCATTTTTTGAATCCAGGCAGGAAGGTGCCGTTGTACTCCTTTCGCTCCACAAAGATATGTACGGTGGCGCCGTAGGTATGGATTCCCGAGCGGACGACTTTCCCGTGCTCGTCTTTTTCTTCGCGTGGTTCCATGTAGGGTTCAGCACCGCGTTGGGTAGTTTCCTCGAATGATTTGCGGGCATCGTCCACCCAGAGGGCAATCACCTTCACGCCATCGCCGTGCTTGTCCACATGCCGGCCGATGTCCGTATCCGGCTCCAGCGAGGTGGTTAAGACGAAACGTATTTTATTTTGCTGGACCACGTAGGAGACCCTGTCTTTGAGTCCGGTTTCCAGCCCGGCGTATGCTAGAGGTTGAAAGCCAAAAGCCATCTGATAAAAATAGGCTGCCTGCTTGGCGTTTCCCACATAAAATTCAACATAATCGGTCCCGTTAATGGGAAGAAAATCCACATCTTGTGATAAAGTTTTTTTTGGTTGTTTATCCGTTGTGTTTTGCATAATATGAAAATTATTTGCAGTTCATCTTTGTAAAATTCAATCCGGTAATTTTTGCGCCTTACTCATGATCCCATGATTTGTAATAATCCGGGTCTTCAATCTGCATGGCGTCTTTTGTAAGTTTGAGCGGGTTAAAGGTATCTATCATCACCGCCAGCTCCTCGGTGCCTTCTTTCCCGATACTTTTCTCCACCGCTCCGGGATGTGGGCCATGGGGAATTCCAATCGGGTGAAGCGTAAACATGCCTTTTTCCACATTCTTCCGGCTCATGAAATCCCCGTCGACGTAGTAAAGCACCTCGTCCGAATCCACGTTGCTGTGGCTGTAGGGCGCCGGGATAGAGTAGGGGTGGTAGTCGTACTTTCGCGGCACAAAAGCACACATGACGAAGTTGTGCGCCTCAAACGTCTGATGCACCGGCGGTGGCTGGTGAATGCGGCCTGTAATCGGCTCAAAGTCGTGGATAGAAAATGCGTAAGGATAGTGGTATCCATCCCAGCCCACTACATCAAAAGGATGTGAGCCATAATGGTAAGGGAATATCATATCGCGCTTTTTTATAAGCACTTTGAAATCCCCTTTTTCATCGTGGGTTTCCAGGTCTACCGGTTCGCGGATATCCCTTTCATGGTATGGTGAATGCTCCATAAGTTGTCCGGCTCCGTTGACGTACTTTTTCGGATACTTTATCGGGCTGAAGGATTCTATGATTAACAACTTGTTGTCGCTGTCTTTGAATTCCATTTGGTAGGGAATCCCTCTTGGAATGGAGAGGTGATCACCGTATTCGAACTTAATATTGCCGTACATGGTCTTCAGCTTTCCTTCCCCACGGTGTACAAAAATCATTTCATCGGCCGCCGAATTCTTGAAAAAGTAATCGGTCATGGATTTGCGCGGGGCTGCTACGGCTATGTAAACATCGTCGTTAACCATGACGTAAGTGCGACTCTCCAGGTAATCATCTGCCGGAGGCACGCCAAATCCTTTAAAGCTGCGATGCTGCATATTTTTACCTACCGCAACCTCCGGCTCAACGGAATATGCCTCGTCGATCTTTTTTACATTCGTCGGTGGATAAAGATGATACATCAACGAATAGGTATCGGAAAATCCTTCCGTCGACACCAGTTGCTCCGAATACAATTCCCCGTCCGGTTTGCGAAACTGTGTATGCCTTTTATGCGGGATTTTTCCCAATTTATGATAGTGTGGCATGGTTGTGATTGTTTTTATTAGAGTTTATTATTTCAGTTAACCCAACAATCACTGCAAACGTTTTCATTTATTTCTTTGGGATTTAACGAGTTTTTAACAAAAATAGATGCTATTAACGTAAGTTTTCAAGCTGATTGACCCATTCGCCGAAATGCAGGCATTTCTCTTTCAGTAATTCTATGCCATTGAGTTTGGCAATTTTTACTCCTCCATTTACTTTGTCGTATTCCGGGATTAAACTTAGTAATCTTTTTGAGGGAGCTGTTGAATCTCCATCATTTATTTTTTCCGGGTTATAATTATGTTGTTTCAGCGTATCTTTAAGCTCATCTATGGCGTTATCATTATCAAAATATTCTTCTCTTATACTATCTGGGTTAGCTAATATTAGGGATTCAAATTCATGAAGTTGAATGTATGGAAAGAACCTTCTATCTCCAATATCTTCCATGAAATGGGATTCTATAAGTTGAACCTTTTCATACGCATCATTAATCTGTAATGCTTCATCGTATCCGGGGAAATCATTGGGTAAACCGTAAAAATCAAACATTGTAGTAAAACGAACATCATGTCCTCTGTTCTCTTTAAGCCATCTTTGAATATCAGATTTTGTTTTTTGGTAAGTGTTTAAACCACCTCTATACGTTTTAAATTTATCTTTGCTGGTTTGCACACTTCTTACATCAGTAGATATATTGAAATAGCCTAAGTGAGATGCAAGAAGGTCTTTAACAAAGCGCTCTTCTGTTGGGCCTTCCGCCGTAACACAGAGACGAATAAAATCGCTCATGGTTTCCCTCCGACGATGTTTTTCTCCCACAATTCTCCCATGCTATATTCTGTCAACCATTCATTAAGTTTTTCTTTATTGAGTTTTTTGAATTCACTTTTGTTTCCACTGGAATCTCTCTCCGCTACAATAATGTTTTCGGGAGGAAATTCATCCACTAAACGTGTGGATTGCGTTGCAAGGATTACCTGGCAATATTTACTTGCTGTATTTACCATACCGGCTAGTGCTGATATAGCCGAGGGGTGCAATCCTAATTCGGGTTCATCTAATATGATCACATTGGGCAAACTATCAGGAGGTTGAAGCAGCAATGTTGTTAAAGCCATAAATCGCAAAGTGCCATCCGAAATTTGATGCGGTCCGAAAAGGAAATCCGAATTATTCTCTGTCCAGTTTAAGATAATATTTTTTTCATTGATGGCTGAAGGGTGTAAATCAAAATCACCGAATTGCGGCATGATTTGTTGGATACTTCTCACAATACGATTGTAATATTTTTCCCCGTCTTTGTTTTGCTTGATAGCATAGAGAAAAGCGGCAAGATTACCCGCGTCACTACGTAAAAAGCTATTATCATGGATGTAACCTGTATTCCTGATGCTAGAGTTTCCTGATGTGTCATGAAACTGAAAAACTTGACATCTCCTTAGCAAATTGTGTAATATTTTACAAACCCTTGCTTCGTTAACTTTTCGATTCTTAAGTTGGTAATACAGGCCACTCTCTTTGCTACCCGGGTCAAGTTTTATTTCAAAAGGTTTAGAGCTCCCTTTTTTTGAATAAGTTATATTTTCTTCTGTAAAAATTAATGTGTCACCAGCTGCATATGCTAAACTAAATTTATACTTATCACTTGTCTCTTCATCTGAAAAAAATAAAGTGGTATTAATGCGAGTAGTATTTTTTGAACCGTAATAAAGAAAAGAATTAGCAGAACCATTTTTACCGATGAAAGTTTGTAATGCACCTGTGGTCATATAGTTCAACATAGAAAAAAACGAAACAAGATTGCTTTTACCTGCCCCATTGGCTCCAATAAGCACCGTGATGTCGTTGATTGGAATCGTTTGCCCTTCTTTACTGATGGATTTAAATCCGCTGAGGAAGACTTCTTTTAACTTTATTTCGTTATTCATAAAATGTTTCGATTACTTTACACAAAGATACGAAATTCAATATCATAATCTAAGGGCATTGATTAGCAGCAAATAATTGAAAGTGGTGATGAATTAAAACAGTCAGGACTACCGATATAAAAAAAAGAGGGCTCAAAAATAGAGCCCTCTTCTGGTACATAGTTAGTAGTTTTAGTTGTACACTTTGATGGTTTAAAAATATAAAAGATCTTAACAGATCCAAAAATCAATATCCTCAGATTATAAATAAATAATTATAATTGTTTATAATTACTTTACTTCCAGCATCTTATATCCCACCTTTTCTATTGCTTTTTTATAGTCGGAAGGGTTAAACCGGCTACTGTCAACTTTTACTTTAGCCATCCCCTCCTGGTGGGAAGCACTTACATCCATTACACCGGGTAGTTTTTTGATTGCTTTTTTAATTGTTTTTTCACAGCCGCTGCAGGTCATGCCTTCAATGTGGATGGTTTTGCTCACCGGTTGGAGATGGGCTTGCTTTTTAGCATATTCTTTAAGATTGGAAAGGCCCTGGCGGAGGTTACTATCCATCATATTCTCCATAAAAAATCCCACAATCCTTTCGATAGGATAAGAAAGGTGACTTTCGGTAA
>JAIPBX010000063.1 GCA_021738485.1 Bacteroidales bacterium
ATCATTAACTTATAAATATTTCAATGATATGGCAAAAGTAAAAGGAGACATTGAGGTGGATATTGAAGGGTGCAAGGGATGTGAAATATGTATTGACGCATGCCCGGTTGATAACACCATTGCAATGTCGAAAAATGTCAATAGTAAAGGATACCACTACATGGAGCTAATAAACGACACATGTATTGGTTGTGCGAATTGCGCTATTGTGTGCCCCGATGGAGTAATCACAGTATACAAAGCGCGTAAATAGTTTTGTGTTAATAAAAAATTATACCTCATAATGGAAAAAGAATTAAGATTAATGAAAGGCAACGAAGCGATAGCCGAAGCAGCTATTCGCGCCGGTGTTGATGCATATTACGGTTATCCCATTACCCCACAATCGGAAGTAATGGAGTATCTCACCGAACAACAGCCTGAAGATCGCACCGGAATGGTCGTATTGCAGGCCGAAAGCGAGGTGGCATCCATTAATATGATCTATGGTGCAGCCGGAGCCGGAAAGCGGGCAATGACCTCATCCTCCAGCCCAGGCATCTCACTTATGCAGGAAGGCCTCTCTTACATGGCCGGCGCCGAGCTTCCATGTGTTCTGCTTAACGTGGTGCGTGGCGGTCCGGGTTTGGGAACGATCCAGCCCTCGCAGGCGGATTATTTCCAGTCCACTAAAGGAGGAGGCCATGGTGATTATCATCTTATCACTCTTGCCCCTTCGTCGGTTCAGGAAATGTATGATTTTCTGAAAATCTCTTTTGAATTGGCTGAAAAATACCGTAACCCGGCCATGATACTGTCTGATGGGGCCATCGGACAAATGATGGAAAAAGTGATATTGGATGAACAAGTTCCCCGCCGAACAGAAGAGGAAATCATAAAAGATTTCCCGTGGGCTTCTACCGGAAAGAAAAACCGCGAACGGAACATCATCACGTCGTTGGAACTGGACCCTGCCAAGCAGGAGCAGGTCAATCTCAATATTCAGAAAAAATACCGCGAAATAGAAGAGAAAGAAGTTCGCTTTGAAAAAGTACAATGCGACGATGCCGAATACTTGTTAGTAGCTTATGGAACTAGTGCCAGGTTATGCCAGGAGACTGTGAAACTGGCACGCGATAAAGGTATAAAATTAGGGCTGCTGCGACCGATTACGCTATATCCTTTCCCCATGAAAGAGATCGCCTCAATGGTCGAGAAACAGGTGAAAGGTGTTGTCAGCGTAGAAATGAGCGCAGGACAGATGATCGAGGATGTAAAACTGGCTGTGAATGGAAAAGTACCTGCCGAACACTATGGGCGTTTTGGCGGGATGATTCCTTCCCCGGAGGATATTCTCGAATTTATGGAAAAACAAATTATGGGAGGTTAATTATGGCAGAAGTAAAAGAAGATATAAAAAAGCCGGAAAATTTAGTATACAAAAAGACCGATCTGATGACGGACAAAACGCTGAGTTATTGTCCGGGATGCGGTCATGGCGTAATCCATCGTATGACGATGGAAGTACTGGAAGAAATGGGCCTGGAAGAAGAAACTATCGGGATAGCTCCGGTAGGATGCTCCGTACTTGCCTATGAATTTATGAATGTGGATATGCAACAGGCAGCTCATGGACGTGCTCCCGCTTTGGCAACCGGAATTAAGCGGGTATTCCCCGAAAAAACGGTCTTTACTTACCAGGGCGACGGCGACCTTGCAGCCATAGGAACGGCGGAAACCATCCATGCCTGTAACCGTGGAGAAAATATCACGATCATTTTTGTAAACAATGGTATTTACGGGATGACCGGTGGACAGATGGCTCCCACAACACTGGAAGGGATGAAATCATCGACGACACCATACGGACGGGATACCAAAAAAATGGGCCACCCGTTGAAAATGACCGAGCTAGTGGCCACGCTTCCCGGAACATGTTATGTAACCCGTCAGGCGGTGCATAAACCCGGTGCGGTAAGAAAAACTAAGAAAGCTATAAAAAAAGCCCTTGAGTATCAAAAAGCCGAGAAAGGAACTTCCTTCGTTGAAGTGGTTTCCAATTGCAGTTCGGGCTGGAAAATGACACCGGTACAAGCCAACAAATGGATGGAAGAAAATATGTTTCCTTTCTATCCACTGGGTGACATCAAAAAGCCTGAGAAATAAAGTTGAAATTCAAAACGTAAAAAATATGACCGAAGAAATCATCATAGCCGGATTTGGCGGCCAGGGGGTACTCTCAATGGGTAAAATCCTGGCTTATTCAGGGATTATGCAAGACCAGGAAGTTAGTTGGATGCCTTCTTACGGACCCGAAATGCGAGGGGGTACGGCCAATGTTACGGTGATACTCAGTGATGAGCGCATCAGTTCTCCTATCCTCTCCACTTTCGATACGGCCATTATCCTGAATCAGCAGTCAATGGATAAATTTGAAGAGGCAGTAAAACCGGGAGGCACGCTGATTTATGATCCAAACGGAATTACCCGGCATCCCGAAAGGGAAGATATCGAGGTATACCAGATCGCCGCAGCAGAAGAAGCCTCAAACATGGGCATGAATAAGGTATTCAATATGGTAGTCCTTGGGGGATACCTTAAAGTGAAGCCGCTTGTTAAGATGGATAATGTCATAAAAGGATTGAAGAAATCCTTACCCGAGCGCTATCATCACCTGTTGCCGGTAAATGAAAAAGCAATTAAAAGAGGGTTGGAGATTATACAGGAATACAAAAAGAATTAAAAGTACCGTAAATTTTCTGCCCTGTAACATTTTTCTCGCCCTAAGTGGCGATGTTGCATTTTGTTATAATTGACATAGATAAATACATTTCAGATTTGAAAACTGATAAATAAGTTTTCATGGCTTCAGTTTAAGCTGCTCTTGAGAGAGCAGCTTTTTTTGTATGGAAAAAAGCGTTAGTTTTATCGCCGATTTTAAAAAAGCAATCCGATGAAATATTTCTATACTTTATTCTTACTAGTTGTTATGAGTTTCCAGCTTCAGGCTCAATGGAGTAATGATTCCGAAGAAAACACCCAGATAGGCTTCTCCACGGCCGAAGAAACCATGCCCAAAGTTGATGCAGCCCCTTCCGGGGATGTTTTCTTCTCGTATTTTTCCAATGCCAGTGGGAACTACGATGTGGTCCTGCAGAAATATGATGCCGATGGGTATCCAGCCTGGGAGGATGCTCTAATTGTAAGCGATCATCCTCAGCAATCGTGGCTTTCCGACTATTCGATGGGATGTGACAGCGCCGGTAATGCAATAATTACTTTTTCAGACACCCGTAATGGCAACCCGGATATCTTTCTATATAAAATTGATTCGGAAGGAAATCCAGTATGGGGCGAAGACGGCATCAATTGCCTTGAATCTGATATGCCCGAATACGAGCCCCGACTAGCTATAACTTCCGAAAATGCCGCCATTGTCACTTTCATTCTCCCTCACGCAGAAGGCGACAAACTCATGATCTATGGCGTGGATGCCGAAGGGAATACCATTTTGGGAGAGGAAGGGATCGTCTACACCCCGCAGGAAGATACGTTTTATTCCGACCCTTATGTGATACCTGCTCTTGGGGGGGACTTTATAGCTGTGTACTCCAAAAACACGGGTAGCTCGATGTATCCCGACCGCAACTTGATGGCCATGAAGTTTGATAACACCGGCACGGAACTTTGGGACAGTCCGGCAGTGGTGAGTCAAAGCGGGGGTATTTCCAACTTTACCGATTTACATGTTATACCTGACCATAACGGTGGTGTGGTGGCTGCATGGCACGACGACCGCAATAGCGATATGGTAAGTAGTAGCTTTGTGCAATGGATAGATGCCGGAGGTAATATCAAATATCCGGACAATGGGGTGGAAGTAGGGACTACTCCATCAGTGCATCGCTTTAATCCGAAAGCCATAGTCAAACAGGAAAGCCAATCCGTTATGGTTTTCTGGACACAGAAAAACAATAGCCAGAGTCTGGCAGGGCTTTACGGTCAGCGCTTATCGGAAAACGGCCAGCGCATGTGGGGCGATGCCGGTAAAGAGTTTTATCCCCTGGACGATAAATTTAACACTATGTGGCTGGTGCGTAACCACAATGCAGGTGCAGTGGTTTTTTACACCTTTTATGAAGGAAGCATGAGTGAGGAGTCGCTGAAAGCTACAGCTATCACCACCGACGGGGCGTTCATCTGGCCCCAGGAAGTCATCCCCATGTCAACCGCTCCTTCCGGGATTGTTCATCCCGATGCCGGACCTGAGAATAACGGACAGTACCTATTGGCATGGGCCGATAACCGTAACGATAATAAGGATATATACGCCCAGAACATCACCACCGATGGAATGCTGGGAATTACCAACACAAATGTTTCAGAAGAAATACAGGAAAAAGTCAACGTATATCCCAATCCGGCCCATTCGACGCTTTACATAACACCGGGGGCTTTCAACCATGTTTTGATTAGAAACATGGCCGGGCAAACCATAGCACGGTATGACACGAAAGGGAAGGAAAAATTAACCTTTACCCCCAAACAAAGCGGGCTGTTTTTTGTAACATTTCTCGGTAAGATAGAATCCGTGACCAGGAAGGTGACAGTGATAAGAAACAAATAGCCCATTGAAAACCGAGTTACAACAATTGCTGGATGAAAAATACGAGCAATACAGCGGGAAAATATTTATAGAAAATGATCCTATCACCATTCCCCATCAGTTCGGGTTCAAACAAGACATTGAAATCGCCGGCTTTCTTACGGCCACTATAGCGTGGGGCCAACGAAAAACCATTATCCGTAATGCCAATAAGCTTATGGAATGGATGAATTTTGCACCTTATGATTTCATGATGAATAGTAAGGAAGCCGATCTTGAGGTCTTCAAATCATTTGTACACCGGACTTTTCAGGGAGAAGACTGCCACTTTTTTATCCGGCGGTTACGGTATTTGTATAAATCGGGCGCTACATTAGAAAATCTCTTTGGTGAAGGATACAAGCACCATCAGTCTATGGCTGCGGCTATCACTCATTTCCGGGAAAAATTCCTTATGCAGCCGCATCTAGTGCGCAGCGAAAAGCATATTTCAAATCCCGCGAAAAATGCAGCGGCTAAACGCTTGAATATGTTTTTGCGATGGATGATCAGAAATGACCCAACCAGTGTGGATTTCGGGGTATGGGGAACCATTCCTGCTTCGGCCCTGATGTGTCCATTGGATGTACACACAGCCTCCGTATCCCGACAACTGGGCTTGCTCACCCGAAAACAAAATGACTGGAAAGCCGTGGAATTATTAACCCAACAGTTAAGAGCCTTTGACAGGGAAGACCCGGTGAAATATGACATTGCTTTATTTGCCCTGGGAGCTTTTGAAGGCTTTCAGCTGAGGTAAAACAAAAATCTTGCCCGGAGTCGCCCGGGAAACCTTCAGAGAGAATATTCAGTATCTCTTAACCTTACCTTTCAGCTCCAGCTTACCGTTTCTTTAATGAGGGGGTCATCTTCACCTTTTTACCATTCCTAAAAACCACCACAAAAGCACCCTCAGCGCCTTTGCTTTGCATTTTAAGGCTGTGGGCCACAGCCTCTTCGTAATGTCTGAATTGCCCTACCACATAACGGTAAATACCTCCGGAATGATATTCTCTTATATTTTGATTAAGATTGTACTTATTCTTTAATTGGCTGATATTGGCTGGTTTGCTGGTAGCCAGAATTTGCACGGAGAAAATCACTCCCTGACCAATCTCCGGAGTAGTCCCGGATGATCCGGATTGCTTCTGCTTGTCCAATTTCCGTGGTTTGGAAGAATTTCCTGATCCTCTGGCTGATGCGGATTGTTGTTGATTTTCTTCCACGGAACATCCCGACATAGTAAAGTCAAGAACATCAGGTCCTTCGCCGGGAAGTCGACGATAATTTTCTTTTTTTGTGCGGGTGGCTAATTTTTCTTCCTCTTCCTTTTTCTCCTCTTCCAAATCACGTTGCCGCTTTTTCTCTTTTCTGTCCTCATCTTTAATTCCAAAATTATACGTAAATCCAAAACTTACGCTCAGCGGCACATCACTTTGAAAATTGCGTTGCACTAAATCCAGTTGATCCGATGGGACAAATCGCAAGCTTGCCTCCATAAAAGCTTTCCAATTCGGAAAAATCCTGTAATCAACTCCCCCTCCTATATCCAGGGCCAGGTCCGAGCCTGTTTCTTCCCGCGCAAAAGTGTCATCATTCAATAAATCAAGTTTGGCATTCCAGGTTACAAAACTTAGTCCCCCGAAACCATACAACTGTGCATTATTTCTCCCTTTGTAATCATCCCACAAAACAGGATTCAGGTGCACTTTACCATGAATTCCAAAAGCATCATATTTGGTTTCCATATGAGATATCAGCAACTCATCGCTTCGGTTATAACTATTTAAGCCAGCACTAAAATATTGCGCTCTCAAGGTCAGCCAGGGATACATTTTTTTACCGAATACAATACCAAAATTGGGTGTGGTTTCATTATCATTGCTAAACTTTTCAAAAAAATTCTTATCGCTTACATCACCATAAAAATGGGTAAGCCCGGCAAAAGCTCCTACATGCCACTCCCTGTTCTCCTGTTCAGGTTCATAATAGGCGGCTTCCTGGGCTTTTATAGCAGAAAAAAGGCTTACAAGCAAGAAAAGACTGATATATCTGATGACATTATTCATACTACTAAATCCTCTTTACTGACAATGTTTTTTTAGTAAGTTACTTGCCCGGTCAAAACCCTTTTCATATGCTTTTTTCCAGTCAGCACACGCATCGTTAACATCACCCAGATGAAATTTTACTACGCCACGATTATAATAGCATTGCAACCATTTGTTACGATTCTCCTCCCCGGCGGGTTTGTATTCAAGCGCCCTGTTATAGTCTTCCAAAGCACCGTAATTATCCCCCAGCTTGAATTTCACATTTCCCCGGTGGGCATACAACAAATAGTCATCATACTGCGGGTTCATCCTTAGTGCTTTATTAAGGTTTGCCAGAGAATTGTAATAATCGCCGTACTGATACTGGTTAATACCTAACTTGCAATAGCCTTTAAAAGTCTCAGGCTCCTCATCGGCATATTGTAAAGAAATATTAGGTGTTCCAATAAAATCCTTAAAACGCTCAAATTCCGTTTCATAATAATAAGAATCAAACAACTGTTCTAAGTTTTCTTCTTTATAATAGCTCCGGTTGATGTAATACTTATTATAAGTACGAATAAAATTAAAACGCATGTATTTATTTCCATCCTGCACTACGGGATATAATGCCATTAAAAGATTTCCCGGATTAAAAGATTTCAGGTTCCTTTTATACAGACTTTCTTTGACTTTTCCCTGAATAATCGTTTTGATATCTTTCGATTCATAATAGGATATTTCACCTTTGGTAAAAACTTTCAAATCGACCACATAGGGTTTGTTAAAAACCAATGGGTTGGGAAGTATCTGGTTTAGCTTCTCAGAACGGAAAACATAATATTCTAAAAATTTATACTTCGAAAAACCCTCTTTAATGAGTGGAAATTCATATTCCCCTTTTTCTTTTTTGATAATAAGCCCCTGAAAAGCCTGTTTATTAACACTAATATCTATCATCTCCAACTGGATAAAGTTTCTTTTTCCAAGCTCACGGGAATTTTTTCTGGCTTTAAGTTGCTTTTTTATCTGACGGCTTTCTCGCTTGCTAAGGGCTTTTTCGGAGATTTTCTCTGCTGATTTTTGTTTGATGACGTATGGGATTTTATTTTCTCCACTAATCCATTCACCCCCACCTTTATTGACCCATCCCCGGGCCTCTTCAAGAACTGATCGCACCTCACCGACATTCACCTTATTCGTGTCCTGTCCCCTGTCTGTCTGAGCATCAAGGAAAGAAACCAGTAAAACAGCGACTATTAATAATACGGTTCTCTTCATATTAAAAGTAAAAATAAACATTATTAATAGATTATAAAAAAAGTCTCTGTATGTTTTATTAACGTTGTTTTCAACAATTTCTCAAATATAGGCAAATATAACAACATTTCGAATTTTACGGCTAATAGAAATTACGCACTATTTACGGCTATATCCCAAAACCTCCCTTCATGTTTACTACAAGAACTAATCACCGGCCATTTTTGACTGCATTCAAGGCTATCTTGAGAATCTTCTTTTAGCTCACATTTTTATAATGCCCTATACCGTGCCTTTTGCGATAGGAAAAAAGTAAAAGAACCATAGCGGCCAAAAGTAAAAAGGCCGATACTGCTACCGTAAAGTTTAACCCATAGGTTTCATAAAAATAAACCCCTATCACCGGAGCCAGCAATGAGCGTAAGCCTGTCAGGGACAAATGTACCGACTGGTATATATCAGCATCATCGCTTTGGCAAAAATAAGCGGAACCTATATTCCATAAAAGCGGCATGGAGCCGGCAAATGCTCCGCGAAAAAGAATATACAATATTAGAATAAAATAGATTTGAATTCCCCAAACAACTGTATAAGTATTATACACCTGGCTCATAGCTATAGTTACCAAAAACAGCAACACGCTGGAATAAGTAATAAGAGCATACCTGCGGGGATCAATATTGCCCAGGAGCTTTCCAAAGAAAGGCAGAAATATTATCGCCAAAATATTGTATGCATTCCTGTAAAAAGCCATCGAAGAATAATTCAACTGAAGGACATCCTCAAAATAAATGTAAATGACAGTCACTGTCATCATAAAGGCGAAGCCATATAGCATGAAGGACAGTTCGAAATCCCTGTATGGTTTGTTATAACGAACAATATTGTACATCCGTAGGGCGGATCGTCTAACACCCTGAAAAAAGTCGGCAGAGACAGCCATGGGTTTTTTGGGAGAGTAGGGAATCTCAGCCAGCAAAAAGATAGCAACGATATTGAGCAATCCGGCTACGGGAAGAACATAGGTATAGGCATAAATATTATAGTCCAGCAAAAATCCGTATAGCAGGGTTACCACCAACATCGAAACTTTATTGGCAGAGGTGGCATACCCGTAAAGTTTACCAAAATTAGCGTGCCGGTAGTTGGCCTTAAGAAATAAATTAATCGTGGGTTTAACAATAGGCGAACCCATGAAATAGATGAGAAATATAGCCAGAAAAATAAAATGGTATATACTATCTCCGGAGGTTGCCGGCTGGGTATGGGGGAAAAGAAGCAATGCAAAAACCGGCAAACGGGTGAATATCGCTGTCCAGCGAAGAAATTGCCGCCTGTTTTTGATTCGTTTTAAAAATTCATTAAGAAAAATCAGGAAAAGAAAAGCAATCATTTTAAACTGGAAAAGGAGGCCCATATGAAAATGGCTCCCATTGAGACTGCGCAAAAACACAAATTCATTCAATGCCAGCACACCCAGCATAACGCCTTCCAGGATAGCAAAACTTAAATGCAACCTGAAAGTATACCGCTCCTCTTTATTTAATCCTGAAAGCTTTACCATAAAAGAGCGCAAAAATACACTTTTAGAAGCTTTTATCACTGTCTTAGGGTATACAATTCCATTAAAGATTTGTTAAGAAATTATTGTTCATAAATACAACCCGAACAAATCTTGAAATAAAGGTGTTTATCGTCTAAAAATTATAAAAATGAAAATATTTTTAATCAGCATCGTTAGTTTATTTGTGACCTTTTCTGCCATTAGCCAGGAATCGCAGTTTTATAACTTTGAAGTAACAGACATTGAAGGCAATGATTTTGAATTGTCCCAATTAAAGGGGAAAAAGGTATTAGTTGTAAATACTGCCAGCAAGTGTGGCTTTACTCCTCAATACGAAGGACTTCAGGCTTTGTATGAAAAATTCGGCGGGGAAGATTTCACAATCATCGGTTTCCCGGCCAATAATTTCAAAAACCAGGAACCCGGAACCGATGAAGAAATTAAAGAATTCTGCAAAAGCAATTACGGGGTGACCTTTCCCATGATGTCGAAGATTTCGGTTAAGGGCGACGATATTCATCCCCTTTATGAATGGCTTACGAAAAAAGAGAATAATGGCACAATGGACGCCAAAGTGAAGTGGAATTTTCAAAAATTTATGATCAATGAAAAAGGGGAGATTGACGATGTAGCATATTCCCGTACCAAGCCTATGGACGATAAAATCGTCAATTGGATCAAAAGCAATTAATTTTTTACAATTTCTATTGGTATCAAAGCCTTCGGCATCTTCCTGAAGGCTTTTTTTGTTTATCCTCCTTCAATTAATCTGAAGTTGGATTCCAATTATCGGGTTCCCCTTTTTATCTTTGCACGTGCGAACGTTCAAATAGGATACAGGATGCATATAAAAATACTTCTCCTTTGCCTTATCATTTCATTAAATGGCTCACTGAATGGACAGGAAAATCAGCAAAAAGATTTCCTTGTTTTTCATAACAACCTGATGAAGCCTGATACTATGCGTTTTGCTTTCTGGAGGCAGGGAGACACCCTCAAAGTCAGGCGGATAATCCATCAGCATGTGCCTATTGAAGGACGAGGCGACAAACTCGATTTTTCGTACAAGAGGGAAAACAACAAAAATCTTGTTGAAGGGGCCAGGGTTTTTAATGGAAAGCGATTGCAATATCGCTATGGCACCGAGGCGTATCTTCTTCAAAACGACACTTTGTATAAATTCGTACAAACCAACCGCCTCTCCCGCGACTCGCTTGATGCACTTTTTGGCCATGGAAAAGAGCGCCGCAATTACAGCAAACGAAATTATCGCCGCAACCTGCAAATTATCAAAGACAATAATATCCGTATAAAAAAAGTAATATTCCACCGTGGAATGTTTGAAAAAGGAGAAAATCCTTATCTCAACAAAGGCGATGACTGTGCCGATACCCTGATCCTGAGAAATCGCTGGAAAAAAGGAGGAAAAACATATTATGCCATAACAGCCAGATTCAATTGCCTGAAATATCCCAAAAAAGAACACTACATTGTGGATAATCAGATGAATCTCCGGGCTTTCGATAAAAAATACATTGATAAAGCGTTGACACCTTTTTTAAAGATCAAACCCTTTAAGGGAAGATATTTCCTGGAGCCATAATAATCCGGCAAAGGGAGCTTGATAATAAGCACAATATTTGTAGTTTCGCCGAAAACCGCATTGTTTTGAACAAACGTATTCTTAACCTGGCTGTTCCCAATATCATCAGCAACCTTACAGTACCGCTGGTAGGTTTTGTTGATATGACGCTGATGGGGCATCAGGATTCGGATATTTTTATCGGGGCGGTATCGCTGGGGTCTATGATTTTTATGTTCATATACTCGGGATTTGGTTTCCTGAGAATGGGGACCAGCGGATTCACTGCGCAGGCTTACGGCGAACGCGATTTTCAGAAAAGCATGAGCGCCCTTTCCCGCGCCCTTTTGGTAGGGGGTGGAGCCGCCTTCCTGATGCTCATCCTACAGTATCCACTCTCTCTGTTAATATTTAAACTCATCGGAGCCAGCCAGGAAGTGGAATTTCATGCCAAACAATACTTCTTCATCCGCATTTGGGCTGCACCGGCCACCCTCTCAATTTATGCCTTTACGGGCTGGTTTTTAGGTATGCAGAACGCACGCAGCCCTATGGCTATATCCATCACGATCAACTTTCTGAATATTGTCTTTAGCGTAGCTTTTGTCAAACTGCTAGGGATGACAGCCGACGGAGTTGCTTTAGGCACGTTGCTGGCCCAGTATTGCGGGGTAATCCTTAGCATAATCCTCTTTCTGCGGTTTTACGGAAAAATAACGAAGTATTGGAGTAAGAAGGCCATGATGCAGCTTTCGGGATTTAAACGTTTTTTCAGGGTGAATAGCGATATCCTGATCCGTACATTGCTTTTGACTGGTACGATTTTCTATTTCAACGCCAAATCAGCGGCATTCGGGGATGAAATCCTTGCCGTCAATTCCCTTTTATTGCAATTCCTATGGATTTACTCCTTCTTTATCGATGGTTTTGCTTTTGCCTCCGAGTCACTTGTGGGACGTTATGTGGGTGCGAGGGAACCCCGTAACCTGAAAAAAGCGGTAAAATTACTTTTTATCTGGGGAGTGGGTATCAGCCTCCCCATGACCCTGGTTTACCACTTTGGGGGCGATGCGATACTTCATATCCTGACGGATAACCAAAGCGTGTTCGATGCAGCCCAACAGTTTCAGTTCTGGACGGCCCTGATACCCATTGTCACTTTTTCGGCCTTCCTGTGGGATGGGATATATGTAGGAGCCACCGCTTCGCGAACTATGCGCAATGCTATGTTACTCTCTTCTATCGTGGTTTTCCTTCCGGCCTTTTTCCTCCTGGAAGGCCCTTTCGGGAACCATGGCTTATGGCTGGCGATGATGTTGTTTATGGCAAGCCGGGGCATCTTCCTCGGTATAAGGGCTAAAAAAGCCATATTCCAACCTGCTAAACAAAAAGCTGAAGAAACGGCTTAAGTTTAGAGAAATAAAACATTCTTACTGTAAAACCGGCTATCGAAAAAATGCTTGTATTGCATTGATACGCTTTTTAATCCAAAATATTAATTCTTACGCTATTTATATAATTTTTAAGGTTCCTTTCATAACATTTTATTATAAATTTTTTACTACTATGCATTGCATAGTTCTATAATTTGATCTAGTTTTGCAAGTATGAAAGCAGAAAAAACCAAAGCCCAAATGCGGAAAGGCGTACTCGAATTGTGTATCCTTTCCATTATCGGACAGCAGGATGCGTATGCGTCGGACATCATACAGCACCTGAAATCGGCGGACCTCATCGTTGTGGAAGGCACCCTCTATCCGCTGCTCACCCGCCTCAAAAATGCGGGACTCCTGGAATACCACTGGCAGGAATCCAAATCGGGTCCTCCGCGTAAGTATTACCGGTTGAACGAAGAGGGTCAGGCCATGCTCGAAACACTCAAAGAAGACTGGTATAACCTTCAAAACCAGGTCAATCAATTGCTCGAATCAAAAAAACAAAACCAATAAACCATGAAAAAAAGCTTCAACATAAATATCAATGGCATCATCTTCCATATAGATGAAGATGCTTACGAAAAACTCAATGCTTACCTCAATCGCCTCAAAAATCATTTTGCCTGGCAGGAAGGGGGCAGTGAAGTGGTCAACGACATCGAAGCCCGTATCGCTGAAATCCTTCGCGAAAGGATCAATGAAGAAAAGCAAGTAATCACCATCGAGGACATTGATGAGGTGATCAGAACTCTTGGAGAACCTTCTGAAATGCAGGATGAACAGGAGCAGGAACAGGAAGAAGCCCCTCCCCGCTATGGCTTCGACCAGCCCAAACGCCTGTACCGCGACCCGGACAACAAAATAATCGGCGGCGTTGGCGGAGGTATGGGAGCCTACTTCAACACCGATCCCATTTGGTTCAGGTTACTGTTTGTCCTCTCTTTCTTTGTAGTAGGGCCACTGGCCTATATCATCTTCTGGATAGCCATACCGATGGCCCGCACCACCACCGAAAAGCTGGAGATGCGCGGCAAAAAAGTAAACATCAGCAATATAGAGCGTTCGGTAAAAGACGAATTTAAGGATATTGGTGACAATTTCCAGAAATACACCTCAAAGGCAAAACAAAACTTTGACAGAAATAAAGACCAATATCGCGATACGACCGATACGGTTCTTCACGGGCTTTCACAGATTTTGCTTTTTGCGGTCAAAGTGCTGGCGGTAGTCGCCGGCCTGGTACTCATACTCACCGGACTATCTTTTGCGACCGGTCTGCTGGCTTTCATTTTTGTACCCGATATCCCGGTAATGGTCACTCATGGGATTCCCATCCATTTTTCCATGCCGGTTTTCCTTGACATGGTTTTCTCCGGCGGTTTAGATTCTACGCTTATTATTCTAGGGCTTGTCATTGTTATCGGGCTACCGTTGGCCGGACTGATTATCCTCGGCTTGCGCCTGATCTTCGGTCCGCGCATCAAAACCCATTATTTCGGTCCGACGGCGCTGATAGTCTGGTTTGCCGCTGTTTTGATTACCGGTATTTCCATTGCCTTTACCGTCAATGACTTCCGGTTTGAGGAAAATGTGAAGGATGAGATCAGCCTGAACAAACCCACCCATGCCAATCCCTATATTTTTAAAATTGACCACGCAGACAACCTCAGCGGCTATCACGATATCAATAAATACATCTTTTACAAAAGAAAGGCGAATAATAGCTCTT
Organism: Bacteroidales bacterium; assembly: GCA_021738485.1. GTDB lineage: Bacteria > Bacteroidota > Bacteroidia > Bacteroidales > JAIPAH01 > JAIPAH01. The sequence goes on from JAIPBX010000063.1 coordinate 14,229, forward strand.
TACGTAATGATTTCCGGGGAATGCCGGAATTCGGGTTTTATGTTTCGGAAGATAGTACGGCTTATGTTGTCATCAAATCCGAATCGCAAGGAGCCTCACCTATGGAAGCTAAAAAATTGGCAAGCAGGATATCCTACGGTTTCCGTCAAAATGAAAATAAAGTGCTTTTTGAGCCTTGGTTTTACATTCCGGAAGGAGAGAAATTCCGCCTCCAGGATGTTTACATCAAAGTATACCTCCCGGAAGGAACCCGATTCAGGGTAGATACACACATCGAAGAAATGGCCTACCCCTGGTATATTGATGATGATGATGAATATATTGTCAAAGAAGGGGAAATAGAGGAAATTAGTGCGGATTAAAATGGTATAAAGAACTTTTTTTATCATAATCAAATATGAACACATTAATAAAGCCTTATTCCCCCTAAATCTCCTAAAAGGCTTTTAGACCAAACTCAAGTATAAAAATCTGATTTGTGGAAAACAACTTGATTTTTATTCTCACATTCATTATATTGCAGAGATATATACAGTCTCTCTCAAAGACACTCATTAATACATAAGCCTATGAAAGACAAATCAGTATAGCCTTTTTACAGATAAATATCTTTTTAAATTAATTATTAACCAAAACAAACCAAAATGACAAATCAAAGTACTAAAGCGGTAACCTTCATTATCATAGGTTCGCTATTACAATTAAGCAATGGAATTAATGGAGGTTGGTCTTCTTTGTTGGTTGCAATCTTCGGGTTTATCATGTTTTACGTAGGTTTGAGCAGGCTCAAAACCAGCCTTGACGAAAAAGGAGCCGGTGCGGTAAAATTCCTCATGATTGCCGCGATTATCGGCGCCGTAGGTTCGGCTATCGATCTAATCCCACTGGTAGGAATCGTTGCTTCTATTTTTTACGTAGCAGCATTTGTTTTACAGCTTATCGGATACATCAAATTCAAAGCATCCGATTCTCTGGCCGTTACGGCTAAAAGCGGGGTTACTCTGCTCCTGGTAGCTATGGGATTGGGTATACTGGCAGCTTTGGTGGGTATCATTCCGTTGCTCGGAGCATTGGTAGTCTCTATTCTGTCGATTGCTTCTCTCATCCTCGTACTGTTTGGATGGATAAAAATCCAGGATGGGCTTGTAACCACTGTTAAGGAATAATACAAACAATTGTTTCTTTTTTGGGCAAGGCTTTATGCGGCAGCGTTCCGTCAAAGCCTTGCCTTTTGGTTTTGGATGCTCATATTGAAACAAATATTCATAACATCCGACTGCCATCATCAAAAATATCAGAAATTCCATCAAAATCAAGCATTTCCACTTACTTTTATCCTACGCAAACCTTTTCATTATTTTCTTGTTTTGGAAACAGATAACTTTTAAACTATGACTACTCAAACAGCCAAAACAACATCTACAAAAAAATATAGACAAAAGGAAGAGGTATTACGGGACTACCGAATAGCCAATGAAAGTCGTCAGGCAAGCTATATCGGGCGCCGGGAAGTGCTTACGGGTAAAGCGAAGTTTGGAATATTCGGCGATGGTAAAGAAATACCCCAGCTGGCTATGGCTAAAGCCTACCGCGACGGTGACTGGCGCTCGGGATATTACCGCGACCAAACTTTTATGCTGGCGGCCGGGCTGATGACGCTAGAGGAGTTCTTTGCCCAGCTATACGGCGATACGGATCTTAAGGCCAACCCCGGTAATGGGGGGCGGCTGATGAACGATCACTTTGCTACCCGCAATCTCGATGAAAAAGGGCATTGGAAGGACCTGACAAAACAAAAAAATGTCTCAGCCGACATCTCCCCCACCGCCGGACAAATGCCCCGCTTGGTCGGGCTCGGCCAGGCCTCTAAAATTTTCAGGCATGTAGATGCAGTAAAGAATTTTAAGAAATTTTCTAACAAAGGAAACGAAGTAGCTTTTGGTACCATAGGGGATTCCAGTACGGCAGAAGGGCATTTCTGGGAAGCCATGAATGCTTCGGCAGTGTTGCAGATACCTGTGCTCATGTCGATATGGGACGATGATTACGGCATATCCGTGGATAAAAAATACCAAACCGTAAAAGCCAGCATATCCGACGCCATGAAGGGCTTTGAGAGTAATAAAAAAGATGAAGGCATCAAAATTTATGTGGCCAAGGGTTGGGATTATGAAAACCTGTGCCGCCTTTACGAAGAGGCTGCCGAATTTACCCGGAAACATCACAAACCCGTTCTGCTGCATATCTACGAACTTACCCAACCCCAGGGGCACTCAACCTCAGGATCACATGAAAGATACAAGTCTAAGGAGCGCCTGCAATGGGAAAAAGAACAAGACGGTATCGAAAAAATGCGGGAATGGATAGTTGCCAATGAGATTGCCACCGCGGAAGAACTTGATCAAATAGAAAAGCAGGCTGTTAAGCGGGCAAAGCAGGCACGTAAAAATGCCTGGGATAACTACATGGGGCCGCTGCGAAACAAAAGAGATGAATTTCTTAACATGGTGGATATTACCACCTGCCGATGTGCTAAAACCCAAAAAATTGATAACATCAAGCAGGAGCTGGCCAGGGTTCCCGACCCTATCCGCAAAGACATCATGTCGTCAGGTAAAAAAATCCTGCGGTTGATTTGTGATAACTGCACCAATCCTTCCAATTCGTTGAAAAAGAATGTTTCGGCATGGCTAAAAAAAGAAGGGGAGGAAGGAGCACAACGTTACAACACCCACCTGTGGAGCGAAACAGAGTACGCTGCCACAAAAGTAACCCCGGTCAAACCCGAATTCAGGAAAGATTCGCCCTCGGTCCCGGGCCGCGAAATACTACGGGATAATTTTGATGCGATTTTCAGCAAATATCCCGAATCCTTGATTTTTGGTGAAGATGTAGGAAAAATAGGTGGCGTTAACCAAACGCTTGAAGGACTACAAGACAAATACGGTGAGCATCGCGTCGCCGATACCGGCATTCGTGAGACTACTATCATCGGTCAGGGAATAGGCATGGCCATGCGTGGACTGAGGCCTATTGCCGAAATACAATACTTCGATTATGTCTTGTATGCCCTGCAGACCATTAGCGATGATCTGGCTACACTCAGGTACAGGACAGTTGGCGGGCAGAAAGCCCCGCTTATCATCAGCACACGCGGTCACCGCCTCGAAGGAATCTGGCATGCGGGTTCACCCCTTAGTATGGTGATAAACTCTATTCGCGGCGTGCATGTGCTTGTACCCCGCAACATGACTCAGGCGGCCGGCTTTTACAATACCATGATGCAAAGCGATGACCCGGCTCTCATTATTGAGCCGCTGAATGCTTATCGCCTGCGCGAAAAGCGCCCGGAAAACATTGGGGAGTTCACCGTGCCACTGGGCGAACCGGAAATCCTGCAGGAAGGCACGGATGTTACGCTGGTAACCTACGGCTCATGCGTCAGGATAGCCCGTGATGCGGTGGAGCAATTGAAAGAATTCAATATTTCGGTGGAATTGATTGATGTGCAAACCCTCCTGCCTTTCGATATTCATCACAAAATCAAAGAATCACTGAAAAAAACTAACAAAATCATCTTCTTCGACGAAGATGTACCCTCGGGAGCTACAGCTTTTATGATGCAGCGCGTAATAGAAGAGCAGAAGGCTTTCTATTACCTGGACTCCGATCCCCAAACAGTTACTGCTCAAAGCCACCGACCTGCATATGCTACTGACGGGGATTACTTTTCCAATCCCAATGCGGAAAATGTTTTTGATGCAGTATATAACATGATGCACGAATACAATCCGAAGAAGTATCCGAAGATATTCTGATAGAGAAGACGGATTTCGGGTTTCGGATTTCGGATTTCGGGTTGGAAGATGTCATTGGTTGTCATTAATTGTCATTTGCGCTGAAGCGCGTAATTGGTTGTAATTCATTGTAATTTGTAGTAATTAGTTGTATATAGCTGAGGGGTTTGTTGTGGCTGACCTTCCAGCTTTTAGCGTGGCATTGCGGGGAGGGGAAGATGGAAGGTCTTGGCGGATGGTTGAATGGTTGTATGATTGTATGAATGAATGGTTGAATGGTTGGTTGAAGCGGCTTAAACGATTATAGCTT
>JAIPBX010000007.1 GCA_021738485.1 Bacteroidales bacterium
TAACTAACAAGATCGAAGTTTGTCGGAACGTCCCGTTCCGATACTTTATTCTTCCAGCCTCTGGCTGGTACCTCCGTTAGTTATGAAACAGGAGGCTTGGACAGAAGCCAGAGGCTTCAAGAATATTACAGCGGAAGCATGAGCTTCCACCGAACGGTCTGACAAAAAAATATAGTACTTTAGTAAGTAGCTGTCTTTACATCTCAATGAAAGTATTTTAAATCTCTTTCAGAATCCGCTAAATCTTTCCATATATTCCGCTTAGCGGGGATTTTCAGCACTTTCTAAGATTCTTATTCCAGATTTATGATTTTACTAAAGTATGAAGGTTTTAATTTACCTTTACCCTCCTCACCCTCCAAACCTCCCTGAAGGGAGGCTTTAAGAACGAGATTCGCCTCTCTCCCTCTTAAAGTCCCCTTTTAGGGAATTTTTGGGCTTTAACGTCAAATTATTAAGTTTCCCCTGCTTAGCCGGAGAATCTATCACTCTACTCTCCCGGCTTCACTACTTCTACCCACTGGCCTTCGTTGGTGGCGGAGATGCTGTTGTCGTACATCGCTTCGCACTTGAGGCCGGGCAGGTAGTACTTACCGGTGTAGGCAGCATTGACCATCACCCGGAAGGTTTTGCTCTCATGCCTTTCCAGACCAAAGTAAGTATACACCCTGTCATCCCTGATATCGCGATATTCGGGTTTGTCGCCGGGTTTCATCTTGCTGTTGAACTCCGACAGACGCATATTCCTGATCTCCCATCCGGAAGGGAATATCTGCGTCAAAGCCATCTCTTCGTAATCATCCCGAACACCCGGATGCGCGATTTTAACCTCCACAATTAAATCCGTGCCCTGCTCTACCCGTTTCGGATTCACGCTATTTCCGGCCATATCGATATAGGTCACCTGCATATTCAAATCGCTGCGCGTCCTTTGTTCCATGCCTGCGGGAGGGATACCCGAAGTAATCGTCCGAACATACAGGCTGCTCTCTCCGTCGTTCACTACCCGCACTTGTCCCTGTGGGTTGTTCATCACATCAGGATGAAGCTGTACCAGGGGTTGAGTGGCCACGGTTTTTTCGGCTTCTTTGTCATTCAATTTGTACTCGAAGCGGACAGGCTTATCCAGGTTCTCCTCCCTGACAAATTTGGCAATGGCCAGCAAGCTATACGCCGTGGTCTGTGTGCTGTGCCAGCTGTTGTCCGAAATCCGCCGGGCGACATCGCGCATCAGCTCCATTCCTCGCTCTCGGTCTTGCAGCAGTGTCAGGGTTTCCAATATCATCGCCATATCGCGAAGCCCTGAACCGTAGGTTGGCCCCGGATTGTCATAATCAGAAGCTACAGCTTTCAGGCGACCGGTCAGCTTCTCGGCCACGCTGGTTTTGCCCGCGAGGGCATATGCAGCGGCCAGCCGCCAGGATGCTACGAGTGAGAGCTTATCCTCTTCCCTGAGGCGGTTCATATCCCCGGCTGACGCTTCTCCGGCCAGAGCCATGGTGTAGAGCCTGTAAGCCTGGATTAGCCGGGCATAGCTACTGTTCTCCAGGTAAGACGACCAGTTGCGGGCCGCTCTTTGTTGATACGTTAACCAATTGCGAACGACTCCCTCGGGGACTTTGTAACCTTTCTGCCGTGCTTCAATCAGGAAATGCCCGGCGTAACTGGTCGCCCATTTGCTTATGCGCCCATTTGAGGAGGGCCAATAACTGAATCCGCCGTTTTCTCTCTGGTAATCCGGAATTTTATCCAAAGCAGCCTTGATATTATCCTGAATTTCCTTTTGTTTTTCGGACGATAAATCCATAAACGTGGACAAATAGAGTTGAGGGAACACCACCGATACCACCTGCTCGATGCAGCCATGCGGATATCTTGTGAGGTAATCCATGCGTTTCTGCAGGTTGAGGGGGACCAGTGAAGACACTTCCACTACCACATCGCTGGTTTCCTCGATACCAAACGTCTTGTAACTAAGGCTTGCCGTATCCCCCGCAGCAATGGTCCTGCTTTCCGACCGTGTATCGGTGGGATTCGACGGAAGGATATTCATTTCCATGTTGTACGTGGCCGTCTCTCCGTCACCTTCCGCAACGACGTCAAGCTCTCCGACGCCCAGTGTTTCAATCGCCCTGACTTTAAAGACCGTAATCTTATCCCCCGTCTGGCTGAAGGTGATTTTTTTCTGCTTCTCGCCCACTATCTGGAAGTTTTCGTTCACCGAAAGGGAAATCTCCACTTCTTTGATATCATCATCCATCGCAAAGACCGTTACCGGAACATCCATCTCCTCACCGGGGCGGATAATGCGTGGCGCCGTGGCCAGTGTCATCAGCGGCTTTTTGACCGGCGTGGTCTCCTGTGCATTACCGTAAGCATCGTCCTGCATGGCTATCACCATTGTACGTACCGAACCTACGTAATTGGGCATGGTAAAACGGTGGGTGCGTTTCTTGTTTTTGTCCAGCGTAAAAGGTCCGAAGAATTTAACCACCGGCTTAAAGCGGTTGGCCGAATGCTTTCCGGCATCCGGGTCAATCTCCACTCCGCCGCCGGGCTTTAGCAGAGCGGCATACTCCCCGCCGAAAGCGCCTATCACCTCATCGTACAAATCCCAAGTTTTTACCCCAAGGGCTTTTCGCGCGAAAAAGTGGCCCCACGGGTCAGGGGTTTTAAAAGCCGTGATATCCAGCAAACCTTCATCCACCACGGCAAGCGTATACTGCATGGGCCGGTCATTCTTTTCCGAAACCGTAATTTCTATCGGTTTTTCGGGCGCCAGCTCACCGGGCATATCAATTTCGGGGTGCAGGTGCGATTCGGGATTCTCCACAAAAAGAGGTTCCACACCGTAAAGCCTTATCGGTCGGTCGTTAGTGGTCTGGTTGTGAGGCTGTACCAGCGACACAAACACATAAGCATTGGGAGCCATTTCGGGTGTCACGTCAAACTCGTACTGCGTCATTCTCTTTTGGCTCGCAATCCATTCCGAATGTAACACCCGTGTGTTGTTTTCCACCGAAACCAGGATTCGGCTGCTGCCGGAACTGGGGATTTTTACCCTGGCCTTATCGCCGGTTTTATAGCTGTCTTCATCAAAACTGAAGGACAGTTTAGTGGCCCCACCGGGGGTGCCGCTTCCACGGTCTTCCCACCATCCGGGGTAATCCATCATAGCCAAAGCTCCTGTGCTGTGGCCGCTTTGCATATCCACTACCCGGATAAGGATGCGTCCCCAGAATCGTTCCTCCATTTTAAAATTGAATGCACCTTCACCGTCATCGGTAATCAGCACACCCTTTTGGAACACTTTGGAATGGCGGCTGGCCACAAACCGTGAAAGGTCGCGGTTGGAGCTATTCTCCCACCACCATCGCCAGTCGATTTTATAAAGGAATATTTTTACTTTCCGATCAACCGGTTCGCCATTCTCGTCGACTGTTACAACGGGGATGCTGTGCTTTTTTGTTGAGCGCAGCGCACCGTTCCACCCTTCACCTTCCGGCACCTTGATTCCCACATAATTGCCGTATGGAGAATATTTCACGGTTTTCCGGGTGGTGCTGAATTCCCCGGAGTTTTCAAAGGCCCTGATTTGAAAGTTCAGATTCATCATGCCCGGCGCTTTGCCATCCAGGTCGATATCCGGCTTGATATGTGCAGAACCCTGCTGGTTTACCTTACCGTCAAATATGGTTTTTGCCCGGCTCGTATAATCCACCGAAGGGTCCGTAAAGCTGAAATCATGGTATCGCTTGAAATCCGTTTTGGCCGGGGTGGCTTTCATCTCCACATCCGCCCTGGCGTTGGAAGCGGTGGCTCCATGCAGCCATTCGACAGTCAGCTTTCCTTCCAGGTCCTTCGCATCATGGGTGATCATCTCCGTTCTGAAATCCAGGTCCATTTTCAGGCGGTTCGGTTTCACGGTTTCAATCCGTATTATTTTTCCGAATACAAGTCCGCCAAGTTTAGCTTTGAGTGTGTAATGGCCCGTAGGAGCATCTTTTTTGGTTTTGGAACGAAAAACGAACAGTCCTTTGGAACGCACCGGCGTAACCTTCCGGCTGACCAGCTTTCCATGAGGGTCTGTAAGTTCAAACACCACCGGATGCTTTTCGGGCAGGATGTCGTTTTTGTCCTCCAGCATCAGGCTGATAAACAATGAATCACCGGGACGCCAGACGCCCCGCTCGCCATAAAGGAAGCCTTTTACGCCATGCTGCGTGGAAGTCCCTCCCACGTCAAACATACTCATCGATAATGAAGAGCCATCATCGATACGGAGATAACCGAACTCCTTATCCTTCTGTGCAATTACCAGAAAGCCTTTGCTGTCCAGTTGCAAGCTGACTCTTCCCTTGCCATCGGTCTTGCCCTGGCCAACCAAACGGTGCTGAAAATTATACACCCTGACCGATACACCGGACTCCGGTTTTGTTGTGATGAGATTGGATACGTTGATGCGCAGTTCATTCGTTTCGCCCTGCTTGGCAATAATACCCAGGTTAGAGGCCAGAACATTTTTCGAAACGGCCTGATTATACCGCTTGTAGTAGGAATCACTGCACGGATTGTCTCTCTCGCTCCAATCGTAAGGCTCCCGGTAGTCTACCCGGTTAAACCCGTTCCAGTCCCAATACCTGACATCGTTCTCGTTTTTCTCCACAATCGTAAAATCGGTCTTCTTATCAAAACTTTCTTCTTCCTCTTCGTCTTCACCACCGCAATTATAGAGCGACTGTGATTTGTTAAAATTCAGCTGCACCTGGTAAATCGCTCCCGGTTCGGTTTCTATAAATTTTGATAAATCGAGCTTGAAAGTATTCCATTGGGTGAGGCTAATGGATTTGTCATCATCCAGGGGTAATTCCTCGTGGTAGATAATCCGGCCCACCCGTTTCAATTCCTTGTCGCCGGTCATGTGGTTGACCTGTAAAAACTGGGGCACATTATCCTCAAAAATACGGATGATTCTCAAATCTACGGCCCGCAGGCTCACCGCCTTGAATGGGATAACCAAACCATCGGAGGAGGGCAGAATCGTCCCCTTTCCGGTGAAGGTTACCTCCGGCTTTGGAGTAAAGAAGCTCACCGTCGAACTGAATTTTGTGCCGAGCCGGTAGCCCAAAGAGTTCTTCAGCGAAGGTTCGATATTAATCTTCGAGGAACCCTGTTGTTGCTCCGCGGGAAAAATTTTCAGCTTATTTCCGGATACGATAAATCTCGGGTTCAATGACTCCTTGAAGCGCACCAAACCCCTTAAATCCTGCGACTCATCCAGCGGATCGGAAAAACGGACTATCACCTGCTGTTCCGGCTGCTGCTTCACGGCGACATCCATTACCTTAAATTCGCTCAGCGGTGGCACTTCATACGTCTTTGTTATTTCCTTCCCGGCTTTTATCGCTTTCCCGTCAAACTTGAGGGCGATTTTCTCCGTCTGTTTCGTCCGGTTGATTGAATCCACGGTAAAATAATGCGTTTGACCGTCGGCGGTAGTGCTCCACGAAACAGGTAGCTTGAGGTCGTTCTGCCTGGCTGTTAATAATCCGGTGATGTTTTCTTCCGACACAAAATCGGCCGTGGTCACTTCCCCTTTAAGCTGCTGTTCTTCCAAATTTTGATTGTCATAAGCCGATAGCCCGGTCAGGCTCACCGAAAAATTCTGCTTCACCGTTTTAAAATTAAAGCTAAAGGTTTTGTACTTGTCAGGCACCTCCATAAGTTTGCCGAGCTGCAGTTCCGCTTCAAATTCCTGGTTAGATGACAAGCGATTTTCGGGTTTAAATTCCAGCGTCCGGTCGTTAACCCATTCGGCTTTTCCCTTTACGGAAGGAGAAAACTCAAAGAGATTGGTTGGGTCTCCCTCTCTTTTTGCGGTTTTCGGAGGTTCGTCAAAGATAACTTTAATCCCGGATTGGGATGAGATAATTCCCGAGGTGAATCCGGAAATGTAATCCGAGAATCCCGGGTCGATTTGTTGCTTAGCCTTTTGCTCTGATTTCTGTTTACAGGAACTTACCAGTAAAACCAGAAAGAAGGGCAATAAAATAATTCGTTTAGCTGGAAACATGGTTTTATAGTTTAGTGGTTTTTTTGAGTTGTAATCGTTTTCTATGAGCTACATTAATAGAAACAGGGTTTAAACTTAACAAAAAATCTCTGTGTGCCAATTTACTTTTTTGCAAAATTTTTCTATTTTTAAAACAAAAACCAATACCAATCATGCGTCTACTTCTTTTGATCAGTCTCTTTGCAATCATTCTGCCGGTCAGAGCTCATGACAAAGACCTTGTGCTTTTTCAAAGCGACTCCGTTCTGCATCTGACTATCGAAACCGATTTTGACAAAATCTTTAAAAATCCCAAAGACCAGAACCAGCGCCTTGAGGGGTTCATTAAGTATACGGATATCGAAGGCTTCAGCCGTATAGTTCGCACACGAATTGAGCCCCGCGGAGGTTACCGGCTGGACCAGTCGAACTGCAGATTTCCTCCGCTTTCCCTGAAGTTCCCTGATGATAATAATGAAACGGTTTTTGAGGATGTAACCAAACTCAAGCTGGTGGTCCATTGCCGAAAGGCTAAACGCTTTGAACAATACGTGGTTAAGGAATACTTATGTTATCGGCTGTTCAATCTTTTGACCGATACGTCTTTCAGGGTTCGTGCAGCGAGAATAAACTATGTGAATGCCCCAACCGGTGATACGCTTTATACCCGTTTCGGATTCTTTATAGAACGCACCCGACACATTCGCGATAGAATGGGGTGCCGGAAAGTCCGAAACAAACAGACTAACATTAAATGGCTGAACGATTACCAGGCGCATCGCCTTAGTCTTTTCCAGTATATGATTGGCAATTCGGACTGGAGTGTGTACAGTGGCCACAATACCAAACGTATGAAATCCAAAGGTAATTACTACGCTATTCCATATGATTTCGACTGGAGTGGATTTGTTAATACTACCTATGCTGTCCCGCATCCCAATTATGATATTGAAGATGTTACCGACAGGGTATACGTTGGAAAAGAACTCAATAAGCCGGTCTTTCAAAAAGTCGTGGAGGAGTTCAAACAAAAAAAGCCGGAACTTTTGCATCTTGTAGAAAAATGTCCTTTCCTTGACAAGAAAAACAAACGGCAGGCTTTAAAATATCTCGAAGTTTTCTTTGAGCGGATAAAAGATGAAAAGTGTTTGAATTATTATTTTTTTGGAAGGCGTTGAGGATAATCCTTTTTCGACTTTAATTTTCATCCACTTGCTATTAATAAATAGAAGCCAGAAGCTTCAGGAATGAATATGTCGGAAGCTGGAGCTTCCGACAAACGACTTCTAACAATTTTCGGGTTAGTCGAAGCATACTCAAATGTTAGCCGGAGCGTCCTCGCTCCGGCTTCTTCATTCTTCCAGCCTCCGGCTGATAATCGCGCCAAGCTGTTCAGTTGCTATTCCCAGGGGTTTATTCTCACAAGCTTTCAGCCTGATTTGATAGAAAAACATATCAAAGATAAAAGTCAACACTATTTAGGCATGGACCAAAAATACGAAATCCGGAATACAAAATCCGGAATACGAAATTCGGAACCCGGAATCCGAAACCACTCCTACTATCCTACTACCAGCCTTTCATACTTTTCTCTGGAAATTTTATGGCCATTCGAGCAAATGGGGCAATAGTACCTATACACCATTTTTACCGGGAAAACCGGAATAAAAAACACGCTTGCATTTACAGGCTTTTTGCTGACCATCCAGTTTGCCGTATTGCCACAGCGGGAACATTGTTCCGTATTATTCGTTTCTGTGGCTTTTTCTTTACCGTCGTTTACACCAAATATAAATATCATAATACCCAAAGATAACGAAAAATCAATCAATATTCCGAAATAATTCCACCGGTCAGACGCATTAACTGGGTATGGGTATCTATCAGGCTGTAAATAGCTTCCACCCTCGACAGGGCCGCATTCAAATAGGTCATCTGAATGTCGCGGTAGTTAAAGGAATTGATCGTTCCGGCTTTGAACTTATCCTCGGCAATCCGGAGGTTCAGCTCAGCGCTTTCAATGTTTTCAAGAGATACATCCAGCAATTGCTTTCTCACTTTATAAAACTCGTAAGTGGTTCGGAGGTTGCGCCGCAGCTGATTCTTAAGTTCGCGGGTCTCCACCTCAGCAATGCGCTTATCAATGCGGGCGTTTTTGATGTTTCGCCGGGTGTTTCCGCCATTAAAAAGATTGAAACTGAGTGAAAAGTTAGCGTAGTAACCATACGAATCGGATGTGTTTACGCTTCCCTGGTTCGGGTCGACCCGGGTGGTATTGTAGTCATAGCCCGAATTCAGGCTCAGGGAAGGATACAGTGCACTCTTTTCAATTCCAACATTCTTTTTCATAATCTCCAGATTGATATACTGGTTGCGCAGATTGCGGTTGTCGGCCAGCATTTTTTGCTCCAGGCTGTCGAGTTCATACGCTTCGTACTCCGGCTTAAAATCACCGGTCAGAGTAAATTCGCTGCCAACCTCTACAGCCATTAGCTGGTTGAGGTTCCTCAGCGCATTGTGGTAATTGGTTTTCTGACGGATGTAATTGGAAGAATCGTTGAGGTATGCATTCTGGGCCTGCAGCACATCAAACGTGAGGGCATTGCCCAGTTCTTTCCGGGTTTGCTCATATTCGTACCGGTCTCGGGACAAGGCCATCACTTTTTCCAGGACTTTCATTTTTTCTTTCTCCAAAAGCACCTGGTAGTAGCCCAGAACCACAGCCTGCAGGGTGTTTTCCACCACCAGCCTGGAATTCCCTTCCGAAAGATTCTCCAACTTCTCCAGTTTTTCTTTGTTGATTCGTGCCGAAAAGCCGTTAAAGATCATCCAGTTCATGGAAACGTTCGGTGATAAACTGTTCGTGGTGGATTTTCCCTGGCTGTTGTCATCAAAACGATTTACGTTGGTTGCTCCGATGTTGATACCTGGATAAGCTCCTACGGCACCCCAGGCGTTGTTAGTGCGGGCTATTTCCACATTCAAATCACCAATCCGGATTTGGTAGTTATTTTCCAGCGCCCGTGAAATGGCCTGGCCAAGAGAAAGCTGCTCCTGGGCATGAAGCGAACCTGAGCCCAGGAGCATTAAATATATGATTATGATTTGTTTTCTTTTCATCCGATTAATCATCCAGTTTTCTGTTTTTATAAAGATTTACTTTTTCCACACTTTCGCGCTGAGGCCATGACTTTAAATGCTCAACTTCTTCGGGCTTAAGCTCGATGTTCGGATTTCCCTGTTTTATCCAAAGTTTGTAACGTCTTATCAGATAAATCGCGTGATATCTCACATCATTGATGATTAGAATCAGCACAGGGAAAAACAGCAGTATGAAGCCGGTTCCGATTAAAACCCCATAGGCCAGAGTAATGGCCATAGGGATGAGAAACTGCGCCTGGAAGCTGGTTTCCAGAATAATCGGATAAAGCCCGACGGTTGTGGTAATGGTCGTAAGCACAATCGGGCGGAAACGCGATTTCCCGGTTTCATACACTGCATCAAATACATTCAGCCCTTCGCGAAGATTGGTGTTGTATTTCTGCAGGAAGACCACCGCATCGTTAATGATGACTCCCGACAAGGCAATCATTCCCCAAAGGCTAAGCATGGAGACAGGCTTTCCTTCGATACCGTGACCCCATACGGCTCCTAACCAGGCCAGCGGAATCATCAGTAAAATAATTATTGCCGAGGCTGCCGATTTAAAATGCAACATGAGTATCAGCAATATTAAAATCGCGGCTACTCCAAAATAACTGACCAGCTGCTGATTCGACTCCTGGCTTTCCTTGGCCTGTCCCTGGAATTTGTAATCCACTCCCGGGAAACGTCCCTGCAATTGGGGAATAATATTGCTTTCTATTTCTTCGAGTAATGGTGGTACCGGCTCGTTTGGATCTTTTACTCCGGCTATGACGCGAATCTCACGCCGATTGTTGTAGTGCTGGATACTTACCGGCCCCCTTTTTACTTCGTAAGTGGCCAATTCAGAAAGGGGATATTCCCCGGCGGGCGTTTTGATTTTCATATCCTCCAGCTGTCCGACATACTTTCGGCCTTCTTTGGGATAGCGCACCCACACACGCAGTTCGTCCTTGCCTTTTTGCAGACGCTGTGCCTGACCACCGAAAAACCCCTGTCTTACCTGACGGCTGATACTGCCGTAGTCCAATCCCAGGAAGTAGGCTTTCGGCTTCAGATTCAGGCGAATCTCCCGCTTACCCAAGGCATTGTTGTCGCGGATGTTATTTAAAGCATCAAGATTTGTCATCTCCTGAATCAGGAAATCCGTAGCCTTTTCCAGTTCATTAAAGTTTTCGCCCATAAGGCTGATAGAGACCGGATCACCGAAAGTATTCCGCCCTTGAATTGTGAATTTCTCTGCCTCTGGAATCTCCCCTACTTCCTCTTTAAGCATATTTACAATCTTAAAACTGCTAAGGTCAGTATCCTGCATGTTCTTCAGAATAATTCTGACGTTGCCTGCGTGCGGCCCTGCTTCCTGCCCGCTGAAGGCATTTCCGGTATTAACGAAAGTATGGTCTATAAATCCGTTGGGTTCATCATATTTTTCTTTCAGATTTTCATTAACCACCCAGACTTTGCTTTCGACTTCTTTTAACTTATTCAGCGTGATTTGTTCCCCGGTTCCCGGCTTGTAAGCTAAATCAGCGGTAAACTGGTCAAAAGGAATGCTGGGGAAGAAAGTAAATTTAATGAATCCTCCCATGGAGAGTCCAACTGAAATTATAATTAATGCTGACGGCACAAAAGCCACAAACCAGCGCCAGCGGATAATTTTCGACAAGATGCGGGCATAGATTTTACTGCGCATCCAGGCTAAAAACGTATCAAGTTTATTGCGGATCTTCGTGCCTGTGTTTTGAGGTGGATTCCGCCTGAGCACGTGTGCATTTCCGATGTGGCCCGGCAATACAAAAAAGGCCTCAAACAAAGAGAACAACAGGGCGGCCACCACCACAAAGGCCATCTCAGAGATAAACTCCAGTTGGCCCGAGACGAAAAAGGAGGGAGTAAAAGCAATAACGGTGGTGGTAATGGAAGTGACTACCGCAGGCAACACTTCCATTGTACCTTCGACAGCGGCTAATCGTGGTTTTTTGCCTCGTTCGAAGTGGGAATAGATATTCTCGGAGATTACAATCCCGTCGTCCACCAGGATACCAATAACCAATAACATCCCGAAAAGGGAGATCATATTTATGGTAACCCCGAAATAGGGGGCGACAATAAACATCCCCAGGAAGGAGGCGGGGATTCCGAAAGCTACCCAGAACGAAAGCCGCAGACTGAGGAATAATCCCAGAGACACCAATACCAGGGCCAGACCGATTCCACCGTTTTCATACAACAAATTTAACCGCTGCTTAAGTATCGACAGAAAATCGAAAGTAATGGTCAATGTAGCATTCTGATGCGTTTTGTTGAACTCTTCAGCATAAGTATGAAGATATTCGGAAATCCTGGAGAGGTCCTCTTCCGGAAGCTTCTGCACATTAAAAAATATGCTTTGCTTCCCGTCCATAAAAGAACTTTGCGATACGTCGGCAAACTGAATATCCACTGCGGCCACATCCCTTATTCGCAGATAACTCCCGTCATTATTTCCCCTCAGTACGATATCTCCAATTTTTGCAGGATCTACCGTGCGGTTCCGTGTCCGGATAAGAATTTCCTCCTCCGCTGATTTTATTTGTCCCCCGGAAATATCCTGGTTGTTAGTACGGATGACCTGGGCTATCTCTTCGAAACTCAGATTATGACGCAGCAGGTCTTCTTCCGATATTTCCACCGAAATCTCTAGTGGAGGATAGCCGTTGACCGAAAGCTGCGACACCGGCCCGGAAGTCAGCAGATCATACTCAATTTCATCAGCCATCCGTTTCAGTTCTCTCAAATCGGTGTCTTCCTTGCCGGTGAGGCCCATAAACATTGCCTGCGTCTTGCTACGTTCTTTAAAAACAATTGGCTTTTCAGCATCCACCGGAAAGGAGCTTATGCCATCCACTGCGTTTTTGACGTCCATCAGGGTTTCATCCAGGTCGTATTCTCCGGTAGTTTCAATTCGCACTACCGACCGGTTTTCGGAAGAAGTGGAAGTGACTTCCTTAATCCCGACAATCCCGCGAATGGCTTCCTCTATTCGCATGGTAACGCCCTCTTCCATCTCTTTGGGTGAGGCTCCCGGGTAGGTTACCTGGACGGTGATATTTCGGGGCGTTCGCTCAGGGAAAAAGGATTTTTTCATATTCAGCAACCCATAAATTCCTCCCAAAAGGAAGACAAAAATGATCAGGTTAGCGTAAAACGGATATTTAACAAATTGGGCTATCAGTCGTCTCATTCCTTCTCCTTTTATTTAAGAATCTCTACGGGGTTTCCTTCTCTGGCATTGATAAGAGGCTCGGTAACTATATCGGTTCCCTCTTTGAGGCCGTTGAAGTAAAGCGTTTTTTCATTCAGTTTTTGCACTTTCACGCCCTTTTCCTGAAGCTTCCCGTCAATGACCACATACACATTGTCGTTTTCAAACACTGCGTTTCGCGGTAGTTCCATCACTCCTTCCATCACTCTGCCATCCAACCTGGCTTGGAGGTATTGCCCCTGATAGACCGGATTAGCAGCCTCGTTTTTCACCCCCACAAATATGCTTCGCGACTGCGTGGCCTGGTCCACGAAAGAGGCTTTTCTTACTACAACACCGGTATACTTTTTATTGTCGTCATTATGTAAAACAACAGAATCACCAATTTCCAGGAATTTAGCTTCTTTAGCCGGCACCGGGACTTCCACCTCAAGTACATCCGTACGAATCATTCGGGCAATCCGGCTTCCCGGACTGGCTACCGATCCGCTTTCAAGGTTTACTTCCGTAAAAGTCCCGTCAAAAGGTGCTTCCAGCGTATACTTTTTTAGCCGTTCTTCTTCACTCTTAATCGAATAGTAGTTGCTTAACAGATTTCGCGATGCAAGAAAGACCTTTAGCTGATTGGAATTTATCTCCGGTAAAGGTGGAAAATCTTTGTCTGTATCCAGGTTATTGAAAAAAGTCTTCCATCTGGGATATTGTTTTTTAAAATCAATTTTCAAATCGGGAAGGATACTTGCCAGGAGGTTGAGGAAACTGCTTTTGCGGGATTTCAGGTTATATTCCGCATCCTTTTTGTAAATCCGAACCAATGTATCACCTTTCCTGAAAGATTCTCCTTTTTTAAGCAGGACTTTACCGGGTAGTATGCGGCCCTGAACTTCAGAAATCAAATTTACCAGGCTTTTGGAGATCACCCTTCCTGAGGCTTCCACTTCGGCGAAAACATCTGTATATTTAACCGGTCTGGCGTTGACATAATAGGTGGACGGTTCTTTTTTCGATTGTGCAGGGGCTTCCCTTTGATTTTTCAGATAAACAAAAAGTCCACCGGCACCGCCAAGCATAACTACGACTGCCACGAAAACGATAATTGCTCTTTTGTTCATTGTTGCTTCCTTCTGATTAATCGGGTTATTGTTATTTTACAGCTTGTGGTCATCGACGTAGAAACGAATAAAACCCTGTAATGTTTAAGCTTACGTGTTAAATGTGAAACAAGAGTGTAGTGTGGACCATTCTGGGGTTTTGTAAAGGCTTTTAAAGGAGGGTCGGTTTTTTCTGCTACGTTACTGGGATAGTTGGCAACAGGCAGTTGACAATAAGAGATTTTGCCAACCTCTTCTATTATTACCCTCCTTTGTTCTTATACCACGTTCGCTGGAAGCGCCTTACATCCACTCGTTCCATTATCTCTTCTTTTTTTCCGGTAAGGTATTGAAGGAAATGGTCTGCAAAGTAAGGAGCAAGCATAACGCCTTTGGTCCCCATGCCGTTAAAAATCATCAGGTTTTCAATCTCGGGATGAGGCCCGATTAGGGGACGGCGATCACCGACCGTTGGTCGTATAGCGGCCTGGTGGTCTAAAATGGTGTAGGGCACATTAAGAAACTCTTCCAGGGAGGTAATAAGTTCATCCAATGCATCTTGCCGGGGTGTTTCGGTTCGGTCATCCCATCGGTAGGTGGCTCCCACTTTGTAGTAATCATCGCCTAAAGGAACAATCCACACCTTCCTGTTAATGATGTGGTCGGTTTTGAGTAGCGGTGCATGAATGATAATGACATCCCCTTTTGCTGGTTTCATAGGGGTAAAATTGAACCAGGGATTCTTTTCGACCAGGTATCCTTCGCAAAAGATCACCTTTTCGGCATGAATGTTTTTCCATGTGACGCTATTTTCTTGAATTTCAATGTCATCGTACTGAATCCCTCCTGGCCAGAAACGATCCTGTTTTTTCAAGTCCCGCTGGTAAGATTCTATCATCAGCTTCACGTCAATATTCCCGGCGAGGTTGATTGATGCACTGCCATGGAGTTGCTGCACAATATCCTGTTGAAAATATTCTTTGATTTCAGAATCAAGAAAGTCGTTTGTCTTTGCTGCTTCTGCCCAGTCAACCTTATTCTGTTGATTCAGGATTCGTACCAGTTTCCTTGGAAAATATATTTCCTGGTTAAGCGCCTTTGCAAATTCGGGGTAAAACACATGTGCAAAAGGAATGATTGCATCGGCCTGCCAGGTTTTGCCCAGCGTTCGGAACAACACCGGGTTGAACATACCACCGGCTATTCGCGATGAATTGGATTTCCCGGGCTTATCCACCATGATAAAATCCTGGCCGTATTTCTCCATCGTCCTGGCAAGTATGGTTCCTGCCAGACCTCCGCCTACAATCAAATATTTCGTCTCTCTACGCTTCATGATTATAAACCAACCGCCATCACCATCAATTGTTTCTTTTGCTGCGAACAAATGTTTCCAGGCCTTGTTTCCCGGTTTTTCAAAAAACCTTATTTTTGCCCTGTTTTTAATTGTTCTAAATTAAAATAGCTATGTTTTTACACAACAGGGTGGATAAAAGGATTTTGAAACAGCGCCTCATGGCGGAAGATTTCAAGCGAACGACCATTTCTTTTTACAGGTATGTGCGAATTAAGCGCCCACGGGAGTTTCGGGATATCCTTTATTACGAATGGACTAAGCTGAATTGCTTTGGCAGGATATACATTGCCAAAGAAGGCATCAATGCACAGATGAGTGTCCCGGAGCATAAAATGGAGGCTTTTTTGGAAGAGCTTCAAACGCATCCGGAATTGAATGGCATCCCCATCAACTACGCCATCGAGGACGACGGTAAATCCTTTTACAAACTGACGATGAAGGTACGGCCAAAGATTGTGGCTGACGGACATAACGACGGGGATTATGATGTGACGAACGTCGGTAACCGGCTGGACGCACTTCAATTCCATGAATTATCTCAAAAAGAGGACACCATTGTTGTTGACATGCGTAATCACTACGAGAGTGAAATCGGCCATTTCAAAGGAGCGATGACACCTGATTCCGATACGTTCCGAGAGGAAATCGAATCCGTGGCCGACCAGCTTCGTGACAAAAAAGATCAGAAAGTCCTGTTATATTGCACCGGCGGCATTCGTTGTGAAAAAGCCAGCGCGTATTTGAAACATCATGGGTTTGGTGACGTCAACCAGCTTCAGGGCGGTGTTATCGAATATACCCGGAAAATCAAGCAGCTTAATCTGAAACCGAATTTCATCGGGAAGAACTTTGTTTTTGATGAGCGCCTGGGCGAGCGCATTACCGATGATGTGGTAGCTCGCTGTCACCAATGCGGCAAACCTGCCGACCAACACACGAACTGTGCTAATGACGCCTGCCATCAGCTTTTTATCCAATGCGATGAGTGTGCCGAAAAATATGAAGGGTGTTGTAGTGAAGAATGCCGCCAAACCATCCATCTGCCGGAGGAGGACCAACTAAAAATCCGAAAAGAAAAGGCGGACCAGTTTTCGAAAAGCAAGATTTATAAAAGAAAATTCCGGAGTTCGACCAAAGACGTTTTGAACAAAGAAGCGAGGTCGATTGTAGGTAGTTAGGTTTAGACAAAAAATTCATGACCAATTTCTGGAAAAACATAGAGAAACCGATTATTTCCTTGGCTCCTATGGAGGATGTAACCGATACGGCTTTTCGTGAGCTGGTGATGCGCATTTCCAATCCGAAGCATCTGGATGTGCTGTTCACGGAATTCACCTCCACGGACGGACTTTGTCATGAAGTGGGTAGAGAAAATGTGATCAAGCGATTTAAGATATCGGATAGCGAGCGTCGATTGTTGGATCAAACCAACACTAAGATCGTGGCCCAGATTTGGGGTACCGACCCGGAGAAGTATTACCGTTCGGCGAAATTTGTTGCCGAAGAAATGGATTTTGACGGGATTGATATTAATATGGGCTGCCCGGTTAAAAAGATTATCAAAAACGGGGCCTGCTCGGCACTGATTAACACCCCCGAACTGGCGAAAGAGATTATCCAGGCCACCATGGAAGGCTCGAATCTGCCGGTGAGTGTGAAGACCCGATCGGGGATCAAACAGCATCAAACCGAAAACTGGATGCGCCACCTGCTTGAAACCAAACCGGCTGCCATCACGCTGCACGGCCGCACCCAGAAAGACATGTCGGAAGTTCCGGCTGAGTGGGAGGAAGTAGGTAAAGCCGCCCGGGTCAGAGATGAAATTCACCCTCATACCCTGATTTTCGGGAACGGTGATATCCAAAGCCTCAACGAAGCTCACGAAAAAAGCCGGCAGTACAATCTCGACGGTACGATGATTGCCCGTGGTATCTTCGGCAATCCGTGGATTTTCAATCCCGGATACCAACCCAGCTTAGACGAGCGATTGGACACCCTGCTGCTTCACACCCAGCTATTCGATGATTACTGGCAAAACGACCGGAATTTTGCAGTGCTTCGACGATTTTACAAAATCTATGTGCAGGGATTTCCGGGAGCTTCTAAACTGCGTGCTTCGTTAATGCAAACGCAAAACAGCGAAGAGGTGAAGGAGGTGATTGAGGAGTTCAGGAAGAAAGTTCCTTTTACTGCTGAGGCTTAGTGGGTTATGAGTTTATAGGTTTATATGTTTCTAAGTTTTTAAGAGACTCGAAATGAAGCGTACGTCCTTTAAAAATTAAATGAGGTGTAAAAATAAGTACTTATCGTTACACCTTCATTTTCAGGCCAAAAATAAATAACAAGTTCGAAGTTTGTCGGAACGTCCCGTTCCGACTCTGTATTCTTCCAGCCCGCCCGAATGTGCCGACCTTCGGTGCGGGCGGGCCTCTGGCTGGTAACACCGTTAGTTATCTAATCAGAAGCTTGAACGAAAGCCAGAGGCTTCAAGAATATTACAGCGGAAGCAGGAGCTTCCGCCGAACGGTCTGACAAAAAAATGAAGTAATTTAGTAAGTAGCTATCTTTACACCTCAATAAATTAAAATGTGTCCTCAGGCCAACAAGCGAGTAATTGCTATTGGTTCCTCTTGCATTCCTAACCATTTGAAAATGCGGTGATGTATAAATCCACTTGTTAAACTGATACCAATTTTTTATAAATAAATACAAAACCTATTTTTTTCTTCACGCAAATATTTATCTTTCAAATGTCTGGTTTCCTTTCAAGCTGTTGTATATCCATCAGCCGTCCCACCGGGTACAGGTCTTTCTCTTCATCCCACCAGGGTGTTTTTTTGTAAAACCAGTTAAGCTGGGCCCATTGGCTATGGGCAGCTTTCGGATTTTGCTTTTTCCACTTTTCGAATTGCTCTTTTAATTCCGGGTTTTCTTTGAGCATCTTTCGGGCTTTCTTTTCCATGACGTAGGTCTCGGCATATTCTTTTTGTTCGAATATGGCATTGAACATGCCCCAGTACAAATAGGAGTCGGGCGCCGAAGGTTCGAGGGTGTGGGCGATAACCCGAGCTGTTCGTTGAGAGGTTGGGATGACATACGTCCCTTGAGGGAAAAAGCGGTTCCGGGTGATTTTTTTGTAATCGCGCCTGGTCATCACCATGCGTCCTTCATAGGGGCGGTTTCGCCAGGAATAATTTGTGAAATCATACATCTGAACCTCCAGGCTATCCTTTTCTTCAAGCCGCCACATCTCAACGCTATGGGCTTTCAGTCGCTTAATAACATTGGACCATTCCGGGGGTATCAGGTAAGCTTCGGGCAACTGAATCTTCTTCTCCGGGATGTTGTGTTTAAACCATGTGAGCTGAAAAGTCTTCTCCTCCCCTTCCTGGTATTTGTACCAATTCCCTCCGGTTAAATCGCTTTTTTCCACCTCATAGTCGATGCCCAGAAAATCAACTATGGTGCTGTCTTCCTGTGATATTTTGAAATTTATCGGAAATGGTCTTTCCCGAAAATCCCCGGAAGCGACTTGTTGGTCGGCTTTTCGGTTCAACTCCTGAAGCTTCCTGCCCTTTTCATTCAGTAAATCTATCGTCAGTTCAATCAGTTTGTAGGTCGATTCGACTCTGGGTGTATAGGGCTTCAGCATATGTGTTTCAATTAAAAGTCCGGGGCGGTTTTGCAGAGCCGTATAACCCTGGGATATTCTCGGGGGAGCAATTTCCGTTTTCATGCCACTTCTCGGGTCATGCCAGTTACGAAAGCTTACATACGGAAAAACCGGGAAACCGGCCTCAAACATTTTGGGCATCACCTCATCGATGTATTCCTCTTTTTGCCATTGAGTAAGTTCTTCATCCATTTGACCATAAATCCCCATCGCGTAAGTTAAAATATATTGATAATCGGCCCCGTCGGTGGTATGGCAGTCAATGAAGAAATCCGGCAGCCAATTGTTCCACAACTGCAGCCAATTACGCATCTCAGGAGTATCTGCTTTCAGGTAATCGCGGTTGAGGTTCAGGTTCCGGCTGTTGACCCGCCATCCCATTTCTTCCGGTCCGTTTTGGTTAATGCGGCCGTATGGGCCGTAACGGTGGTCACCATCTGTGTTAAGAACAGGAATCCAGACTACCGAAACCTCATCAAACAAACCCTGCTTTTCCCCCTTGATAAAAACATCACGCAATAGCATCATCATGGCATCCTTACCTTCCGATTCGCCGGGATGAATACCGCATTGAACCATAAGGATTGTTCTGCCTGTTTTTTTAATCTCAACCGGATCCTTCAACCCTTCTTTATCAGCAATCATAACAGGCAGGTCATAGCCACGGCTGCTGTGTCCAAAAACTGAATAATCCAGTTTATCTGAATGACGGGCCAGCTTTTTGCAGTAGTCAATCGTCTCATCATAGGTGGTGGTTTCTTTAAATCCTGATTTTTCATACTTTGTAGTTAACTCTTGTGTAATGCCTGAAAAGGCAGTAAACTGAACTACCAATACAATTACAATAAATCTCATTCTTCTTAATTTTTGGGTAAAAATAATTATTAAAATAAGATTATCATTACCTTTGAACTATATGGTATCAAAAGCAAAACAACTATAAGGATGCAAGTTCAAGTAAATTTTCATATTTAGCAATAGTATAAATTTGGTAAAGCTGTCCCATATTTGGACAACTAAGCTGGAAGATATATTTTTATACATTTGAATATCAGGTTATTAATTTTTGGGCACACCTATTGTTTTTTTATAATGAAAATAATAAAAAGATTGAATCATGATAACCAAAAGATTTTTCTTATTAACGATAATCATCTCCTTCTTTGTAACCAGCTGTTACAAAGATGATGAAGATGTTAAGCCTTCTGATAATTCCGAACCGGATAATATGGAGGAATTGAATGTTCCACAGAATTTTGACTGGAAAACCACAAAAACCATTGATGTGCAGATTTCACTACCCAGCAATGGTGACCTTAACCCCTTAGTAATTACCAATCGGGATATTACAAAGCGTTATTTTAAAGGGTACCCGGAAGATAATTCCCGAACGGTGAATACGAAAATCACTATTCCCACTTATTTATCAGAGTTGCGATTGTTCTACAATGGAACAAATGGTCCTAATATGGCAACCATAGAAGGTGATAATTTAAGTTATAATTTTAATACTACCCAAAAATCAGCCAGAGTTGTAACAGATGACGAATGTGATTTGGAAGGCTTTGTAACCTACTCTAAAGGTGGATGGGGACAAAATGCCGCCGGAAATGGAAATGGCAACGGTAACGGGAATGGAAATGGCAATGGAAACGGCAACGGAGAAGACGATGACGATGAAGGTGGAAACGTTGGTTCTCTGAGAGATGCTCACTT
Organism: Bacteroidales bacterium; assembly: GCA_021738485.1. Lineage (GTDB taxonomy): Bacteria > Bacteroidota > Bacteroidia > Bacteroidales > JAIPAH01 > JAIPAH01. The sequence continues at coordinate 20,278 of JAIPBX010000007.1, forward strand.
TGATGATGTTTATCCAAGCGGATTAGTCGTAGGAGATCCAAACAACTATACAATCACCTTCGATGAGTCAAGTGATGTTGAAAACTATCTGCCGGGTGGGGGTGGTACTCAAGTACTGAGTCAAAGCTGGACCAACCCCGTTCAGGCTGACAAACTTGGCAACATGGCCGATCAGATCATCGCTGCGCGCCTGAATGTTGACTATGATGCAGCCGGCTTTCTTGGTGAAAATGAAAACTACGAATTAGGAGAACTCGTATACAAAGACGGAGCTTTCATGAACATGTCGGTATATGATTTTCTTGACCTGGCTGAAACGGCCCTTGGTGGAGGTGGTCTTGGTGACTACAGTGTTGAAGAGTATAAAAACGCTGCAGAAAAAATCATAAATAGCTTTCATGAAGGGAATAATAATGACATATTAACCTGTCCGAATGATGACGATAATGGAGATGGTGACGATGACGACGAGGGAGAAGAAGACTATCCCGCTATCGAAATATCGTCTATCTGTTCAGAGCCTGATGGGATTTTTTCGATTACTAATACCGGAGAAGACAAAATGGATGAAGAGCAGGATTATCGCGTTTACCGTAATGGAAATTTGATTTCTACGGACAGCTATGAATTGGATATTAACGAAACGGAAGAAATTGTTATAACTTTTGATAGCCCGACGGATGTCATTCGGGTAGAAGCTGATCTTCCGGAAGATGACCAAAGTGAAGAAGAGATGATTTTTACGGAACTAACCGACTGCGGCGATGAAGATGATGGCGGTGGTGACGACAATGATGAAACCACCGAACAACTACAGGGTTCGCTGGCTTATGAAGACCTCTGGCCCGGAAAAGGGGATTATGATTTTAATGATCTGGTGATTGACTACGACTTTGAAGTTACCAAAAACAACCAGGAGATTGTGCAGGATATCACTGTAACTTTTGAAATCAAAGCTTTTGGAGCCTCACTGCATAACGGTTTTGGTTTTACCCTTCCTAATGTTCAGCCGGGCGATATTGCCTCGGTCAGCGGTTATGATATTGCAGGCAGCTCTGTGTTTGACATAAGTGCTAACGGTACCGAATCGGGACAAAGCGATGCAACTTTCATTGTCTTTGATGATGTGCGCAGGGTGATGCCCCAGACCACCGCAGGGATAGGCGTCAACACACAGGTTGAATATGATTTTATAGAACCTGTAACGATGACTATGCAAATCGATTTCGCCACCAATGATATTACATACAGCGAACTGGATATTGGCTCTTTTAATCCGTTTATTATTGTTAATACAGTTTTAGATGGTAACCCGAATATTCGGGGTAAAGAAGTACATTTACCCGGAGAAAAACCTACCGATTTATTTGACGAAAGTTATTTCGGTAGTGATCATGACGACTCCAACCCATCCGAAGATCGCTATTTTGTTACCGAGAATAACTTGCCATGGGGGATTAACATAGCCGAAGAATTTGACTGGGTTGTTGAAAAGCAGGATATAACAAACGCTTACAATCATTTTGCAGAATGGGCTGAGAGCGGGGGTATCAATTACCCTGACTGGTACCAGGATAATACGGGTTATCGAAGCGATAATCTGATTTATCCAACGCAAAAGGATATACCTTAAGTCGCTGAAAAATGATTCAATCTTATTAAAAAAGGCTCCATATTATTGGAGCCTTTTTTTTGATAAATAATCAGGAATACTTCTCATGAAAAATTGAAAATAGATTTTCAGCTATTCTTATATATTTTAGTTTTCAGATTGTAATCCTATAGTTTCAAAAACACAGCAATGTATCCTCTATAGATTTATTTAAGTCTACATTCAATAATTGTTTAAATCCGGGAAATTTACTCCCATAAAGGGACAGTCCAAAAGGATATCAAATTTTTTACTTGCTGATAATCAATCAATTGCATTTTAGGCATATATATTGATATTTTTATAATGAAGTTAAAATGAGTCAATCATGTCACCTAAAAATCTTGTTCTTTTGACGATAGGGTTTTCCCTTTTTATTACCAGCTGCTATAAGGAGGATAAAGATGTTAAACTCCCTGATAATTCCGAACCTAAGAGCATGGAGGAATTAAATGTTCCACAGAATTTTGACTGGAAAACAACAAAAACCATTGATGTGCAGGTTACGCTTCCTTATAGCAGAGATCCGAGCCCATTAATCATAACTAACCGTCAAGTGACAAAGCGGTTTTTTAAGGGGTATCCGGAAGATAATTCCCGGACAGTGAACACAAAAATCACTATTCCGGCTTATTTGTCGGAGCTAAGATTGTTCTATAACAGGACAAAAGGCCCGAATATGGCAACCATTGAAGGGGAAAACGTAAATTATGATTTTAACAATACTCAAAAATCGGCTAAAATTGTAAATAATGATGAATGCGACCTGGAAGGATTTGTAACCTATTCGAAAGGTGGATGGGGAAGTCCTGCCCACGGAAACAATCCGGGATCAATCCGGGATCAATATTTCAATCAGGTTTATCCAAACGATTTTGTAATTGGCGATCCTAATAATTATACAATCACATTTGAGGATGCCTCTGATGTTGAGAACTATTTACCGGGTGGCGGCAAATCCGAAGTCCTCAGTAAAAGCTATACAAACCCAAATAAAAAGCTGGGTAATTTTGCTGACCAGGTCATTGCCGCCCGGTTAAATGTCGATTATGACGCGGAAGGTGTTCTTGGCGACAATGAGAATTTTAAATTGGGAGAACTTGTTTATAAAGACGGGCCATTTCAAAACATGTCTGTCAATGATTTTCTTGATATGGCCGAAACAGCCTTAGGGGGCGGAGGATTGGGCGATTATACGGTTGATGAATACAAAAATGCCGCCGAAAACATTATTAACAGCTTCCATGAGGGCAATAATGCCAATATTCTTACTTGTCCGGACGAAGAGGAGGAAAATCATCCCTTCATTGAACTAACATCACACTGTGCTGAACCTGATGGAATTTTTACCATCACCAACACACATGATGCGGAAATGGATGAGGCAGAAGAATACAGGGTATACCGTAATGATAATCTTGTTGAGACAGGTAACTATGAACTTGGCTACAATGAATCCAAGAATATAACCATCACTTTTAATTCTCCTGATGATGTCATTAGGGTGGAAGCTGAAATACCAGACGATGCTGACAATGAGGAGGAAATGATATATACTGAATTAACCGATTGTGGTGATGTTGAGGGAGATGATGAAACAACCGAGCAACTTCAAGGCACATTAGCCTATGAAGATTTATGGCCGGGAAAAGGTGATTATGACTTTAATGATCTGGTAATAGATTATGACTTTGAAGTTACCAAAAACAGCGAGGAAATTGTGCAGGATATTACGGTAACTTTTGAGATTAAAGCTTTTGGAGCCTCACTGCATAATGGTTTTGGTTTTACCCTTCCTAGTGTTCAGCCGGGAGATATTGCCTCGGTCAGCGGTTATGATATTGCAGAAAGTTCTGTGTTTGATATGGATGCTAACGGCACCGAATCGGGACAAAGCGAAGCAACTTTCATTGTCTTTGATGATGTACGCAGGGTAATGCCCCAGACCACTCCGGGAATTGGTGTCAATACGCAGCTCGAATATGATTTTATAGACCCCGTCTCTATGACTATGCAAATTGAGTTCGCCAATAATATCACCTATAGCGAGCTGGATATTGGTTCTTTTAATCCGTTTATTATTGTCAGTACAGTGGATGATGGAAATCCGAATATTCGTGGTAAGGAAGTACATTTAACCGATGAAGAACCCACGGATTTATTTGACGAAAGTTATTTCGGAAAATATCAAGATGATTCCAACCCATCCGAAGGTCGCTATTTTGTAACTAAAAATAACCTTCCCTGGGGCATCAATATCGCCGAAGAATTTGAATGGGTTATTGAAAAACAGGACATAACAGGAGCTTACAACCATTTTGCTGAATGGGCTGAGAGCGGGGGTGTCAATTATCCTGACTGGTACCAGGATAACACCGGTTATCGAAACGATAATCTTATATATCCAACGCAAAAGGATATACCATAAACCATAGAGGAAAAGCTTCAATATTTTATTGTTAAAGGAGGCTCCATATAAATGGGAGCTCCTGTTTTTAACATAATTTAATAAACCCATACTCAAAAGCTATTGTTAGCCACCGTGAAATCTTTTTCTTTGAAAAAAATAAAATGAATTAATTTAAATTAAATGATTATGTTACAAAAGAAGGTTTTAATTACAGCAATTGCATTCGTGTTTATGCTCACGGGCACAAGCCTGAATGCTCAGCAGGACATCAAGATGCAACGACAACAGCAAAGTGTTGATATTGAGGTTTCCGATCAGGAGCTTCAAAAATTCGTTACTGCATCAGGTGAGATTCAGAAACTGCAAAAGGAATCACGCAGCAAAATGCAGCAGACCATAAAAGACAATGGACTTTCGATGCAGCGCTATAGTGAAATACAAAAGAAAAAAAGTAGCGGTAAGAAGGTGGATATGAGCAAGAAAGAGCAGAAAGCTTTTGATGCTACTAAAAAATCTATCCGTAAGGAACAAATGAAAATTCAACAGAAAGCAGGCAAAATCCTTAAGAAACACGGGATAGACAGGCAACGCTACATGAAGATCAGCCGGGCCATTCGCCAGGACAAAGAATTACAAAAAAGGTATCAGGAAATGCAAGGCGGAACAAAATAGGCGTTAATATTGATATCGAATAAAAACCCCGTATAAGGAATAAACTTATGCGGGGTTTTTTTTACTTTTTTAATTTCTTTTTAGAAATGAAGTTAAACCAGAAAACCCTATCAATAAGGTATAGTAATCCCACCTAATACGATATAAACATTTCGTTTTTATGCAATATGATTTTTATTAGTTTTACATTTGTTGATAGGTAAAAAGGCAGTGCTAAAAAGTATAAAAACGTTTTAATGTGACTATTAACAAGTTATTAAAAGAAACAATACCGATTGGTGTCTGAGGATTGTAACTAAAATTTAATGGTGAAAAGAGTCATAAGCATAACTTTTATAGTATTATGCGGTCTTTATTTGGGGCTATCTCAAAATGCTAAGATGAAGCATTTTACCACCTCCAATGGACTGCCCAGCAATGAAGTTTTTCATGTCATGCAAGACTCTACCGGGTACATTTGGTTTTGTACAAACAATGGAGTTAGCAGATATGATGGATATGAGTTTGATAACTTTTCTGATGCTGAGGGTGTTGCTGGTAATGCAATATTATTCTCCTATCAGGATTATAGAGAGCGAATATGGTTTGTTTCATTAGGGGGTAAACTTTCATACTATACTAATGATTCTATATATGAATTTAAGTGGAATCAAAAAATTCAAGATAACATTAATGGTAGTCCACTACCCCTGAAAAGAGGGATTTATGTGGATTCAGCTGATAATGTATTTTTAGCTACAAGACCTCAAGGTATTTATAAAATTTCAAACAATGGTGATATTAATTTTTGGAATTCCCATCCTCCGTCAAGGAATTACATTATGGATTTTGGCCCTAAAGCGATTTGCTCTTCAATAAGAGATAGAGCAGATTCGATTAGCTTAATTAAAGATTCAAAAGTTCAATCAAAAATAGAGTTTAAACCTTCTATAAAACCGCCCGGCTTGTCTTTGATCAATAAAGTCGGAAAGGAGCACTATATATTATCTATGGGATTTCAGGTTATGGAAATCCAAAATAATAAACTCGAAAATTTGCATTATGATGGGAATAAATATATTACTGAGTTCCAGGTGAGTGAAGAAGGCGGGATTTGGCTGGGGTATAAAAACAATGGAATTGAATTATACAATAGCAAATCTTTTAATGAGAAAAGGAAACACTATCTAGAAGGGAAGGCTATTTCAACGGTCTTGCGTTCCAAGCAAGGAGGTCTTTGGTTTACAACATTAAAAAATGGTGTGTATTATAAGCCATCCAAAGAAGTAATTTCCATCGATGAACAAGATTTACTCAGCACAAAACATGTAAATTACTCATTTGTAGACAAAAATGGTAAGTTGATAATTGGCACCGCTGATAATTATATCAATATTATTGATAATTTCAACACGAACACATCTTTTGAATCACGACAAATAGAATTGAACAAGTCGGAGCCCGATAATAACACTTTTGCTATTTCAGATCAAGAATATACTTATTTTGGTACTGACCAGGGATTATTCGTAACGGAGATTTATAGCTATAATTCAATAAATAAGGTATCTGTATTTGATATAGAGCATAAGTTTGAGAAGACAGGTGTTAAATCCCTCCTTAGGCTTTCCGATGGAAGTTATGCCATGGGGAATGCAACAGGATATTTTACAAGCACCATTAATGAGCTACATAATGATACCTTATTTGTGAAACAACGGAATTCTGAAAGAACGAGTTGCCTATTATTTGATTCATCAAATAATTGTATATGGATTGGATGCCTTAATGGCTTAAAAATGCATGATCTAAGATCAGATACAGTTTTGAACGTTAGTAAAGGAAAAGAGTGTTTGGATCGCCGCATTGTCGATATTGAAATACTTCCGGGAAATAGGTTGGCTATGGCTACAAAAGGCAATGGTTTGATTTTTTATGATATAAGTAAAGACACTTGCTCAAGGATTAATACGCATGACGGATTGATGTCAAACTCCGTTTTATGCCTGGAGTTAAATGATAATATATTGTGGGTGGGAACAAATGAAGGAATAGGTTTAATTAATATAAATTCAGAGAAGCAAAGAATTAGTATTCTGGACAAAGCTTATGGATTAGCCTCAAATGAAATAAATGATTTTACGGTCCATGATTCTATGATGATAGTCTCCACGAGTAAGGGGGTAAGCTATTTGAATCTTAACGCGTTAACTTTTAAAAGGCGCCCTTCAAAGATTCATATCAAAACAATTAATGTCCCTAATCAAAAAGTCATTTCTGAACCGGGAAATAAGTTTGAAATAAAGTATCCTCAAAATTCTTTAAGGTTAAAGTATACCACACTCACTTACAATCATGAACAGGATTTAACTTATAAATATAGGCTCAGGGGTTTGAAGGAATCGTGGAAACGTACTTCACGAAATGAGATTTTCTTTTCCTATATCCCACCCGGTGATTATACTTTTGAAATCATGGTCCGTAATAAAAACGGGATATGGAGTGAAAACCCCCATAGAGTGGAATTTACAGTAGAGCCTCCTCTTTGGGGTAAGCAGTGGTTTATCACTCTACTGGTCATCACCTTAACACTGGTCATCGCCAGCATCTTGTATCTGTTGTTTCGAAATTACAAAATCAAAACACAAGCAAAACAAGACATTATTCGCTATCAGCATCAGGCGCTTAGTAGCCAGATGAATCCTCATTTTTTGTTTAATTCCCTGAATTCTATACACAGATATATTTTAGAAAGCAATTCGTCACATGCCAGTAAGTTCCTTAGCAAATTTGCCCGCTTGACGCGACTTTTCCTGAAGAATTCTCAAAATCACAGGATACCCATATCAAAAGAGCTAGAGAGTATACGCCTTTATCTTCAGTTAGAAAATCTGAGGATGAAAAATAAATTTGATTATACCTTTGAGATTGATGACAATATAGATATTTCAAATATAGAAATACCATCAATGCTGCTTCAGCCCATTGTGGAGAACGCTATTATTCACGGCATACGTTATTTGCATACCAGGAGGGGCAAGATTGAAATAGCCATTAAAAAGAAGGAGCAATATCTTCAATTTATCATAAAAGATAATGGGGTGGGAAGAGATAAAGCTGCTGAAATAGAACAAAAAAACCTTCATCACTCTTTTGGTAATTCGATTATCTTAAAAAGAATTGAATTGTTAAATCAATTACATAATAGTTTCATTTCACTAAATTACATAGATTTGTATGAGGGTAATCAAGGAGTAGGAACAAAAGTAGTATTAGAAAATTTTCCAATTACATATAGCAATGTTGAAAACACTGATAGTTGACGATGAACCGGATGCGATAAAGTCTCTTTCCCTGATTTGTGAGGAATATTGCAAGGATCAGGTGAAAATAGTTGGTTCTGCATATATAATAGAAGAGGCATACAAATTGATAAAGGAACAGAATCCGGATGTTTTAATGCTTGATATCGATTTGCCGCGGGGCAATGCATTTGATTTGTTGGATCGTTTCCCAAAAAGGAACTTCTTTGTAATTTTAGTATCTGCCTATTTCGATTTATATGAAAAGAAAATGCGAAAATATGATATTCATGCCTGCGTGGATAAACCGGTTGATATCGATGAGATCACTTCGCTAATGCAAATGCTTTACAGAAAAAGATATGGAGACTGATTAGCTTGTTTTAAGTCTTTTACTTTTGAGCTTTAGCATTTACAGGTAACCCTTCACCTTCGGAGCGTGCTATAGTTACCGCTCCGCAGCTATCACTCCATACATTTGTAGCCGTTCGAAACATGTCCAGTATTCTGTCCACCGCAAGTATCAATCCTACACCTTCAAGCGGGAGACCCACTGCCGTTAAGATAACAGTAATCATCACCAGGCCGGCCATAGGTATAGCAGCAGCACCTATGGAAGCCAGCAGGGCTGTGATTACCACTGTAAACTGCTCTACAACGGTAAGGTCTACACCATAAGCCTGAGCAATAAACAGTGCAGCAACACATTCATAGAGAGCTGTGCCATCCATATTGATAGTTGCCCCAAGAGGTAAGGTAAAGCTTGTGATCTTTTTGGAGACTCCTGAGTTCCTCTCGACCGCATTCATCGTTAAAGGAAGCGTGGCACCTGATGAGGAAGTGGAAAAAGCTGTTATTAAAGGGGTAGACATATTCCGGAAATGTTGCAACGGTTTTGATTTACCGACAAACCTTAATATCAATGGAAGGGTTATAAAGGCATGAATAGCCAAAGCCGCTACTACTGTTCCCATATAAATGCCCATGCGGCTCATCAGGTTTAAGAGGCTGTCCTGATCGGCTACAACTTTCGCTACTATACCAAAAATTCCTATCGGGGTAAACCGGATGATAAACATCGTTATCTTCATCATCACATCAAAGAAAGCATTAAAAGCATTGGTAAGCAATCTGCGCGGCTTTTCCTCAATCCTGGTAATAAAAAATCCGAAAAGCATGGCAAAAAATATTATGGAAAGCATGTCAGAAGCTTCAAAAGCCTTAAAGATGTTGGTAGGAATAATTTCTACGATGATGTCTCTAAGGCTTTTTTGTTTTTCAACCAACCCTTCTACCTCCCGGCTGAAATTCAGATCGGCTCCCATACCCGGCTGTATCAGGTTTACCAGTATCAATCCGACGATTATAGCCAACGTACTGGTAAGCACATAATAGCCTACGGTTTTTAAACCAAGACGCCCAAGGTTTTTTCCGGTTCCAATGTTAGTTATCCCCGATATCAGGCTGCTTAAGATTAAAGGGATGATGAGCATTTTTAATGCCCGCAGAAACATATCCCCCATCCAGCTAATGGCACTTACCTGAGCGTTTTGGTAGGCGGCATTTTCAATGGAGCGATAGTGTTTTTTGAAAACTTCTGGTTTGATATTTTCAGCTATGGCTGTTTCAAAAGTATGTCGGGTGTGGAATTCCTCTCCCTTCATGCTTTGCAGTTTATTACGAACTTTTTCAGGGATTCCTTTTTTTTCCAACTCTTCATACGATGATTCCCGAAGTTCGTATTGAGAGGGGAAAAGAATGCCATAAATAATGGCTATTATCAACGCAATCAATATCTGCCAGTGTAGTGCGGGTCGCTTCATAGGTTGCTTTATTTGAATGGGTAAATTTAGAAAAATAATTCCTGATAGAAATAACTTACCAACCTGATTGACCAACTGTCATAAGCCTTAAGTAGAATAAGAAATCGCAACCGAAGTCTTTTTCTAAGCGACTGAAATCCTGTTTTTTACTAATCAATGTTTGGCAGATTTCTTTTTTTTAATACTTTTACAGCCATAAGATTTTACAACTTGCAATAGCAAAAGAAATTCGGATGGATCAACAACATATAAGGATTCTCGAAACAGTGAGGGAGCTGGCCCTTGATATGGGGATAGAGAATGTAACAATTGATAATATCTGTCAGGCTTCAGGAATAACCAAAGAGGAGTTTTACGGCTTTTTTAAAAATGATGCAGACCTGGTGGAGCAAGTCCTCAAATTTGAAAGAGACAATTTTAGCTATATTTTTGATAAAAATGATTTTGAGGGGATTAATGCCATAAAAATATTACTTACCGTCAGCAAAGAAATTTCAGTGAAATTTAAGGATGTAAATCCGTTTGTGACGGTGGCTCTCAAACAAAGATACCCGGAAATTTACCAGGATCATTTTGATCAAAGGATTGAATATATTTATGAAAAGATTAAAATAAACCTGCAAAAGGGTATTTCTCAGGGTATTTATCGCCATGATCTAAGTATCGAATTAATTGCCCGTCTGTATATTTCGCGGCTTATTGATATTCATAATCCGGATTTGTTTCCGCCGGAACGATTTAGCTTTTCTACTTTATTCGAAGTAATGTTTGATAATTTTATCCGTGGCATTGCCAATAAAAAGGGAATGGAATATTATGAGGCAAATAAACCTATACTGGAATTCAATCCAGCAGTGTAGAAAATAACCGGGATTTCCCAAATATAATTTTTAACACAGTGGAGAACTGTTGGCATTTGCAGGGCACTTTTTTAGAAAGTTCGGCGTATAAGGACATCATTTCTTATATCCTGTGAGATATATGCTCAAGAATGAGCCGGGTTCCTCCTTTTTTTAAATGAACGTACCGGCTCGCTTTTTTTCCCGCTTTTTCCCTGGAATTCACGCTAAGGAAAATATTACTGAATAGCTGGCTAAACTCATCGCTATTTTTGACAGGAAAAGCTGCCTGGTGTTGTATCAGCTCTTTGGCTTCCCGGAATTTATGGTAGTTCGGTCCAAACATCACCGGCAAGCCAAAAGCCGCTGCTTCCAAAGTGTTGTGGATACCCTCGCCAAAGCCTCCACCAATATAGGCCATATCTCCATATTGATACAAGTGGGAGAGGAGTCCGATGCTGTCGATTACCAGGATTTTTTTATCCGAAAAATCCATGTCGGCCTGCGAGTATCGAATGGCTTCAGATGGCATTTTTTTTATCAGTCTGTTGATTCGCTGTTCATGAACTTCATGAGGAGCAATAATGAGTTTGATACCCTGGGTTTTGACAGCATCAAGCACATAGGGGAGAAACACCTCCTCATCTTCCGGCCAGGAGCTTCCGGCCAGCAGTACCGTATGCCGGTTTTTAAAACGGGCAATGTCGGGAAAAGCTCTTGCTTGCCGGGCAATTGCTGCCACCCGGTCGAAACGGGTGTCTCCGGTAATAATGCTTTTGCCGGGAAAGAGGGATTCTATTAACTTATGCGACGGTTTGTCTTGTACAAAGAATTTGTCGAAAGTTTTTAACTGCTTCCTGAACCACGTGCCGTACCATTTAAAGAAGTGCTGGTTTTTCCTGAAGATGCCTGATACCAGATAGGTGGGTATATTACTTTTCTTAAGCTCGTTTAAATAATTAAACCAAAATTCGTATTTGATAAAGAAAGCAATATCTGGCTTAATCATTTCCGTAAACCGACGGGCGTTACCAAGGGTGTCGGAAGGGAGGTAATAGACATAGTCGGCGTGGTTGTAGTTTTTTCGTATAGTATAACCCGAAGGCGAAAAAAACGTGAGAACAATTTTATGATTGGGATGCTCCTGTCGGAAAGCTTCTATCACCGGCCGGCCCTGCTCAAATTCTCCCAGCGAGGCACAATGGAACCATGCCGTTTTTGTCTTTTTCGTAAGAGGCCGGATAGTGGAGAAAATCTTTTTTCTTCCCCCGATCCATTGCTTTGCTTTTTTGTTTCCGGATAAAGCGGCTATCCTGATTAACGCATTGTAAACATAAATTCCGGCGTTATAAAGCACACGCATAGTTTAATAATAATGGGTTTTTCGGGCTGTCTGTTTCCCCAGGGGTATAAACCATCCGATTTTTAAGCCGTAGAGGGAGTCAAAACGGCTATCCGCAGGGCGTTTTCTTTGATCAAAATTATAGGCTCTTGATGAACTCATCCAGGCTTGATGAAATTCTATACCAGCATAAAAGTTAAGGATATTCTCATTACCCAGGTAGTGGTATCCCAGAAACTGGGAAGTGTTGAAACCTTCAGTTAACCGGTCATAACCTTTTTGGTAATCCCCGCTGATTTGCGGCGCAGAATTCTGATTTTGTTCTATACGTATCTTATGGAACATATAGCCTCCCCCTACTCTAAAGACAAGACCACTGTTTTGGTTTGGCCCCCGGACAGGAAAGAGCTTCCCGAAGGAAAAATTAGCAGTCATTCCTGCTTCAAGTACGGCCATATCTGTAAAGATCCCTCCTTCATCAATGATATAGCCCTCTTCGGCAGCAATATCTTCAAATAACTCATCGCTGATTTTTACATTTCTGCTGAAAAGGTAATCTCCTTCCACCATCAAAATCCAATTGGTTATAGATTTATAGGAAAAACTGACGCCTAAGGAATTATTCATGCCGAAGCGACTTTTTAAATCTCCTCCCGGCAAATCTTTGCCATAGGCGGCCCCTAATGAGAAAACACGTGCAGTGGTATCATTTTCAGGCTTTTGTGCTGAAACTGCCATCATTAGTACAACTGTGATAGAGAAAATCAATGCCTTTTTCATCGCCGGATAATATTTCATTGGCAAAATTACTTTGAATAATTCATAAAGCAAAGCCTTACGCTATGAAATACTCTGGAGGTTTGAGAGGCTCTGTTTCAGCCTCAAGCTTCGATTCCAGAGAGATTCCCTGCAAAGGCTTTTACCGGAATTTCGAGTCTTTAGCTCACAGCGTTTTTTGCTGGTTATTGATCTTTGTATTGCAACACTTCTTCGCTGAAATACTCAAGCTCAACGCCTGCCTGCCTAAATAGTTCCTCGGATTCCTGCCCGGCATGATATTTTTTTTCACACACTACCCTTTTAATACCCACATTGATAATAAGCATTGCGCAAGTACGGCAAGGCGTCATCCTGACATACATCGTGCTGTCTTTTAATGATACACCATGGCGGGCGGCTTGTGTAATGGCATTTTGTTCGGCGTGGATAGTGCGGACACAATGTTGTGAAACATGCCCATCATCATGAATCATTTTTTTCATATAGTGTCCCACATCGTCGCAATGAGGCAACCCGCGGGGTGAGCCGACATATCCCGTCACCAGTATCTGTCGGTCGCGAACTGCGACGCATCCGGCACGACCTCTGTCGCAGGTGGCCCTCGTAGCCACAGTATTTGCTATCTGCATAAAATAGACATCCCAGGATGGACGCGTATTATTTTGCTTCTTTTCTTCTTTTTCAGCCATAGTTCAAAAATTTTTCGAAATATATTGAAAATTACATTTCAGGTTTTATATCAAATCAAACTTTACTAACACATCGTCAACTTCTTTCTGTAGCTTTTGTATAGAGCCATTGTTGTAAAAAATATGATCGGCCATTTCAATACATTTTCTAATATTCTGTTTATTCGGATCGGTAGAATTCATTTCCCGTTTCTCATTTTCCTGAAAAACTTCCCAGGAGATATCATCCGTTTCGGATTTCCGGGCCTGCACTCTGCGATACCGAATTTTTCGGTCTGCATCCACGGCAAAGAGGATAAAATATCCTTTTTGCCTCAACAGTTCTATCTCTCCTGGTGTTCTGATGCTTTCGATAACGGCATTTTTATTGTTTTGGATGGCTTTTTCATGGAGATGGTCAGCAATATAAGCCGGGCCGTATTGCGACCTTAGTTCATTGGCGAGTTTTGTCATGGAATCCCTGTTAATGGGTAAATTCCTATATTTTAATTCCTCAATCAAAAAACCTCTTACCGAATAATGAAGAAATCCTTTGTGACGGGTAAGATGTTCCACGATAGTTCCTTTTCCGGCTCCTAAAGTGCCTGTAATGCCGATGACTTTCATTTATTTTATTTTTGATGGCTAAGCTTTTTCAAAAAATAATGCGCAATCCCGAAATTTTGTTTTTAAGTTATGTGTCCACAGAGGATCCCTCTTTGCGCTATTTAATATTTTTTACAATTATGAGGCCGTCTAAAAATCAACAGTTTGAGAAAGTCCCCTTTAGGAGATTTAGGGGTTATAAGGCTTTTTAGACTGAGCTCAATTACCGTTTTTCTGATTTAATATCGTCTATCCATTTATCCATGGTAAAACCTTCGAACGTTTTTAAACAATCAAGGATTCTTGCCGGCTCCTCTTCAAAGATAACTTTGTCTATATGCTCCTGCCTTATCAGGGCATCGTCTGTAGCTCTTTCGATAAATTTCAATAAATGGTCATAAAATCCTTTTACATTGAGGAATCCCATAGGCTTGCTCATAATTTTTAACTGATTCCAGGTAATGACTTCCGATATCTCATCCAGTGTGCCGAAACCACCGGGGAGAGCAATAAAGGCATCCGACATCTCCATCAACATTTTTTTGCGCTCCATCATGGTTTTAACAATTTTTAGTTCAGTAATGTGTTGATGGGCAATTTCATAATCAGCAAGGTGCTGGGGCATCACACCGGTCACTTTCCCTCCTTTTTCCAAAACGCGATCGGCAATGGCTCCCATCAGCCCTACATTTCCTCCCCCATAGACTAATTCCATATCTTTTCGGGCGATTTCCGATCCAAGGGCTTCAGCAGCAGCGGCATACGATTTATTGTTTCCTATACTTGAGCCACAAAAAACACAAATTTTTTCCACCATAACATAGTTTTCTTACTGACAAAATTAAAAAAGTTAATGACAAAGATTTACCGGTCGTCTCAGATTCTCTCGTATAGTGAAGCGGGTTTATTCTGAATTTATTATTTTTACCCTTTTAAAATGCAACTTTTCCGTTTATAGCTGTGTCAAAACAGTTGAAAACAGCCGGGAAAGCTCAAAAACACTTGTTATGGAAGAAAATAACCTTTATCCGCTGAAGTTTAAACCGATCTTTAAAGATAAAATTTGGGGTGGGAACAAGATAAAAACCATCCTTGAAAAAGATTTTTCTCCTTTACCCAATTGTGGAGAAATATGGGTGCTGTCGGGGGTCAAGGATAATGAAACGGTCGTGGAGAATGGTTTTTTGGCTGATAATAACCTGGCTGAGCTGACGGAGATTTTTATGGATGACTTGCTGGGGGGACCTGTTCATAACGAGTTTGGAGAGGATTTTCCCATTCTGGTGAAATTCATTGATGCTGCCGACGATTTATCGATACAAGTCCATCCTGATGATGAGCTGGCTAAAAAACGCCATAATAGTTTGGGGAAAAGTGAAATGTGGTATGTGCTTGATGCCGATCCGGGATCGGAATTGATTACGGGCTTTAGAGAAGATGTCAATAAGGAGGTTTATCTGGATTATCTGAATAATAAGAAGCTGAAAGAGATTTTGAATGTGGAGAAAGTAAAAAAAGGGGATGTCTTTTATCAACCTGCCGGGCGTGTTCATGCTATCGGAAAAGGGGTTTTGCTGGCTGAAATACAACAATCCTCAGACGTTACCTACCGCATTTATGATTATGATCGTGTCGACAGCAATGGCAACAAACGGGAGCTGCACACAGAACAGGCTCTGGATGCAATAGATTTTAAGGCACAATTGCAATATAAAACGCCTTACAAAGATGTGAAAAACCAGACCGCGCCTTTGGTGAAAAGCCCCTATTTTACTACCAATATGCTACATCTTGATGCGGCATTCAGCAAAGATTATATTGATCTCGATTCATTTGTAATTCACACCTGTACCGAGGGGTCTTATGTCTTGATGTATGACGGTGATAGACGGGTGAACGTAAGTAAAGGTGAAGCAGTACTTATCCCTGCTATGATGGGGAAAGTTACCCTGATACCGGATACCGGGACAAGAATCCTGGAAACCTATATGGAAATGGAAAAGAATGTAAAATCAGAATTGCTTTAATATAAATACTAAACAACCGACTATGACTGCAAGAGTAATTTTATTGCTAACCGTTTTTTTTCTCAGCTTAAACCTTTTTAGTCAAAAAGGAGAACTACCTTCCGTAGATGTTCAGAACAAATATGGCGAATCGTATAATACCGACCGGATAAGTAATGACGGAAAGCCGATTATCCTGAGCTTTTGGGCTACCTGGTGCAAACCGTGCATTAAAGAATTATCGGCTATTCAAGATGTTTATCCTGAGTGGCGGGAAGAAACCGGAGTAAAAGTGGTGGCTGTTTCCATTGACAATGCCCGATCCACATCCAAAGTTTTGCCTATGGTAAATGGCAACGGTTGGGAATATGAAATTTTACTTGATCCTAATGGCGATTTTAAGCGGGCTATGGGAGTTAATACTATTCCCCATACTTTTATTTTGAATGGGGACGGGGAAGTGGTATGGCAGCATACATCCTACTCCGAAGGTAGCGAGCATCAGTTAATTGAGAAGGTCAGGAAATTAAACCGGGGCGAGTCCCTTGATTAAAAAGTTTCATTTGATGAAAAACCCAATATTTTTTATTTGTTTTCTGATGTTAAGTGTACTTTCCCTTCGAGCTCAATTCAATCCGGAAAAGGCGCAGGTGCAGGGCAATTTTCAGATTGACATGCAAACCTACACGGCCGATGAAAAAATTGGAATTTCAGCCGAAGATATCAATGGGGAAAAAACAGCCATGAACGCTTATGGAAAAATCATCTACCGCTACGGTGACTTTTCCGCCGGACTGAGATATGAAGCTTATTTACCTCCGATAGAAGGTTATGACCAGGCTTATGAAGGACACGGAATTGCCAATAAGTACATAAAATATAACGGGCAGAACGTTGAAATTACTGTTGGCAATTTTTATGATCAATTCGGTAATGGGTTGATATTTCGGAGTTATGAGGAATGGAGCCTCGGTTATGACAATTCCATGAACGGCATCCGCGTTAAAGGGAAGCCTTTTGATGGCATAACTCTTAAAGGGATATACGGAACACAGCGCCATTACTGGCAGGAGTATGAAAATGGCAACCGCGGAATTGTACGCGGTGTGGATGCCAACATTAACCTGAATTATTTGCTGGACGGGTTAAGATCCTCTAAAACGAGAATTTCCCTTGGGGGTAGCTTTGTGAGTAAATATGAAAAAGATAATCCCTTTTCAGAATATAAGCTTCCCGAAAATGTGGGGGCTTATGCCGGCCGCTTAAACCTGCGGCACGGAAAGTGGTCTTTTAAAGGCGAATATGCCCGAAAGATCAATGATCCGCATGCGATTAATAATTTTATTTTCAAAGACGGAGAAGCCTTATGGTTGTCGGGGACATACACCCAAAAAGGTTTCGGAGCTATAGCATCTTTTAAACGTATTGATAATTTCAGTTTCACCTCCATGCGCAATCCGGAAGTCGGCGATGCCCCCAATATCAATTATCTACCACCTTTATCCTATCAGCATAACTATACACTTCCTGCCATGTATCCTTATGCTACGCAGGCCAACGGTGAAATAGGGTATTCGGCAGAGGTTTTTTACCGGATTCCTGAAGACACAAAGCTGGGAGGAGAATACGGAACCAAGCTCTCCATGAACTATTCCAGGATTCATGGTTTGGATAAAGAGCCTTTAGCAGGGGATACCGTGATAAATGTTCCGGGAACGGAGGGATACAAGGCTGATTTCCTGAAGTTCGGAGATGTTAAGTATTTTGAAGATTTATCTTTTAAATTGAATAAAAAAGTTTCGAAAAGTGTAAAATTTACGGCAGGGTATACCCACATCGACTACAATGTGGCCGTAATTGAAGAAAATATCCAACAGGTAGAGCATTTTTACAAGACCGATATCGGTTTTATTGATCTCACCTATAATATCAACCGGGAGGAAGCATTAAGAACCGAGATGCAATACCTTTCCACCAGGCAGGATAGCGGGAATTGGGCCATGGCTTTGGTGGAATACAGCATTGCCCCCAGTTGGTTTTTTACCGTTCAGGATCAATACAATTTCAACAATCCCGCATCAAACAATACGTATCATTATTATACGTTTTCGGCAGCTTATGTGCACCAATCCACGCGTTTTTCGCTGTCATACGGGCGCCAGCGTGAAGGAATACTCTGTGTGGGTGGGGTATGCCGACAGGTGCCGGCGTCCAGTGGTTTCCGGTTGACAATAAGCAGTACGTTTTAACATAAAAATTAGTAACTATGCATAAGACAACATCCATATTTTTACTTTTTATAATTTTAACCGCATCCCTGTTTACAGCTTGTGACGAAATTGCCATGCCTTACAGCAGGAATCAGGATAATGGGGGTGATGACACCATAAATGGGGGAGAAGATAGCGTTGAGGTTGTGCAGAAAGTTTTGGTAGAGGAGTTTACGGGTCATAAATGTCCCAACTGCCCGGAAGCACATGTAATACTAGCCGATCTGAAAGATCAATATGGAGAAAATTTGGTCGTAATTTCTATTCATGCCGGGTTTTTTGCGCGACCTGATAATTCAGGGCAATATACTATGGATTTTAGGACAGGGGCCGGGGAAACGATGAACGATTTTTTTGATGTAGCGGAATATCCTTCCGGAATGATTAATCGCGGCAAAGACCAGGAAAATCTTGTCCTTAACAAAGATATCTGGCGTAACGTTATTGGTCGGCAGGCCGGACAAAAAGCTAAGGCGGTGCTGGATTTTGAGGTGGATTACAACCAGCAAAACCGGACGATATCAGCCGATTTTGATATAGAATTTGTCGAACAAGTAGAAGGTAATTATAAACTGTCAGCTTTTATCACAGAGGATAGCATTATTGCGCCCCAGAAAAATAATAATGAGAATATCGGTCCTTCAAATATTTCCGACTATGAACACAACCATGTACTAAGAAGTACATTGAACGGGACATGGGGAGAAACGGTGAGCGAGGAAACAATAACTCCCCAAACGACCTATTCCTTGTCTTATAATGGGTTTGATATTCCGGAAAACTGGAATGTCGATAAGTTATCTCTTGTCGCTTTTGTATACAAAGAAGAGACATACGAGGTGATTCAGACGGAGAAGATGCCATTTAAATAGGGAAAGTTTACGAATGTAACTTCCAAAAGGTTTTGTATACCGAATTTTAGTGTGTAATTTCGGTATTATGAAATTATTGATTTTATATCTTTTTATAGCTCTTGGTTTCTCTTTTTTGTGTTCTTTGCTTGAGGCTGTGATACTCAGTATTACTCCCAGCCACGTCAATATGCTTTCAGAAAAAGGAGGAAACAAGGGTAAGCTTATCCAGCGTTTTAAGGATAATATTGACCGGCCGCTTTCTGCAATTTTGACCCTGAATACTTTTGCTCACACTATCGGAGCCGCAGGGGTGGGAGCTCAGGCGCAAGTTATATGGGGCAATGAGGCGCTTTCTATTACCTCAGCCATACTCACCATTCTTATTCTTATTGTTTCAGAAATTATCCCTAAAACTGTGGGAGCACTTTATTGGAAAAAGCTTGTTGGGTTTACAGCTTATACCCTGTTAATTCTGATTTATTCGCCGTTGTATCCCTTCATCTTGATTAGCCAGCAAATCACCAAATGGCTTAAAGGCGGAAAAAAAGACCAGCCCGTTAGTCGCGATGAATTATCTTCGCTGGCCAGGCTTGGAGCTATATCCGGGGTTTTTAAAAAGAAGGAATCCATGATGATTGAAAACCTGATGAAGTTTGAGTATGTGAAGGTTAAAGATATTATGACGCCCCGTGTGGTGGTGGCTTCCGAAGATGCGCAAACAAAAGTGGCGGATATGAAAAACAAAGTATCCGAAATTCCTTTTTCCAGAATTCCCATTTACCAGGAACATCGTGAAAATATTGTTGGTTATATTCTAAAGGATGATCTGATGCTTAATCTTGTTCATCAAAAAGGAGAAAAGCAGTTGGAATCCTTAAGGAGGCCAATACCTCTTGTAGTGGATAGTTTACCACTGTCGTCCTTATACGATAAATTCATTGCCGAAAGAGATATCATAGCTCTAGTGGTGGATGAATATGGTGGAATGTCCGGTATTGTAACCATGGAGGACCTCATAGAAACCATTCTTGGGCTGGAGATTGTGGATGAATATGATAATATTGAAAACTTAAGGAAAATGGCTCGTGAACGTTGGGAAAAACGCGCCAAATGGTTTACTCCTCCCGGTACAAATGAAGAGAACCTTCAGGACAAGAGCGATTAGTGTGTGAAAGCCACTAAATCCCGCTTTATTTCTGTGGTATATTCAGTAATATTTTATAAATTCGAGGCGTTTCTCAAAAGTCTAAATGCAAAAAATATAAGTATATGTTTGAAAAGAAGGTTTATGTGAATCGCAGAAATAACCTGAAAAAGAAAATCAGCTCCGGGCTAGTGCTGGTTTTGGGAAATGTTGATGCCCCAATGAATTATCCCTCAAACCCGTATCATTTTCGCCAGGACAGTAACTTCCTCTATTTTTTTGGTCTTGATACCCAGGGATTGGCAGGCGTAATGGATATTGATAATGACAAAGACTATATCTTCGGAGATAACGTAGATATGGATGATATTATTTGGATGGGCGATCAACCCACCATTAAAGAATTGGCCACTAAGGTTGGGGTTGAAAACACTTCCCCTTTTGAAGAACTTCATAAATTTATCCAGGGAGAGAAATCCAAAGGCAGGACTATCCATATCTATCCTCCTTACCGGGGCGAACACACATTAACTTTAAGCGAAGTGCTTGATGTTAAAACCGGTGATGTGGAAAATTTTATTACGGAAGAAGTGATAAAAGCCACGGTAGCCCTTCGCTCCATTAAAGAAGATGTGGAAGTTGCAGAACTGGAAAAGGCCGCCGATATTGCCTGGGAGATGCACACCACAGCTATGAAAATGGCTAAGCCGGGTGTTGTGGAAAGAGAAATTTATGGCCAGGTAGAGGGTGTTTCATTGTCGAGAGGCGGACCGGTCTCTTTCCCTGTAATTCTTACTATTAACGGTCAAATTCTTCACAATCATTATCACGGCAATACACTTAAAGAAGGACGCATTATGGTGACGGATGCCGGTGCGGAGACGGAAATGCACTATGCCAGCGATATTACACGGAGTGTTCCTGTGGGAGGAAAGTTTAACAGCCGGCAGAAGGATATCTATCAAATTGTACTGAATGCCAATATGAATGCAATAAAAAATGTAAGACCGGGCATTACGAATAAAGAATTGCATCTCAATGCCGTAAAAGATGTGGCCACAGGGCTGAAGGAGCTGGGCATTATGAAAGGGGATATTGATGAAGCAGTGAATCAGGGAGCGCATGCTATGTTTATGCCTCATGGCCTTGGCCACATGATGGGTTTAGACGTCCATGATATGGAAGGTCTGGGCGAAAATTATGTCGGTTATGGCGATGAGTTAAAGCGTAGTCAACAATTTGGACTGGCCGGCCTTAGACTCGCAAAAACGCTTCAGCCAGGCTTCGTATTTACCATAGAACCGGGATGTTACTTTATACCGAAACTTATTGACCGCTGGAAGAGCGAAGGAAGGTTTACCCAATTCCTTAATTATGATAAAATAGAGGAATATAAGGATTTCGGAGGGATTCGCATCGAAGACGATATCCTGGTGACAAAACAAGGGTACAAGGTGCTTGGTAAACCAATACCCAAAACCATTGAAGAAGTGGAAAAGACCATGAATGAATAAATTTGCAATATTCAGGTTTCAATTTACGTTAAAACCTGTTAGATAACTTAGGTTACTGACAGGTTTTATTTTTTAATTCCAAATAATATACAGTATGAAAATAGATATTAACAATAAAAAAGTTTCTTATAATGAGCGGGGTAGTGGAAAAACAATTGTTTTGCTCCATGGATTCCTGGAAAACAAAAATATTTGGCATTCTATGGTAGGTGTTTTGTCGCAGGATTTTCATGTTGTTACTGTTGATTTGCCCGGGCACGGAGAAAGTGAGGTGCTTGATCCCGTCCATGATATGGGGGCTATGGCTTCTGTTGTTAAAGAGGTTCTGGCTTCTCTTGACGTAAAAGAGTGCTTACTGGTCGGTCATTCTATGGGCGGCTATGTGTCCCTGGCTTTTGCTGAATTGTTTCCCCACATGGTGAAAGGCCTTGTGCTTTTTCATTCTCAGGCTGCAGCCGATGATGAGGAGGGTAAAAGAAACCGCGACAGAACCATTCAAGTCGTTGAAGAGGATCGTGCCGGATTTATCAGTAATTTTATCCCCGATTTGTTTGCTCCAGGGAATGAAGTAAGATTTGAAAAGGAAGTAGCATCGCTGAAAAAAGAAGCTGAGAAAACGCCCAAAGAAGGAATTATTGCTGCCGTTAGAGGCATGAAAGAGCGTACCGGTAAATTGAATTTACTGCAAAGTATGGATAATCCTGTTCTTTTCATTTGTGGAAAAAAAGATATTCGTATTCCGGTGGAAAAGGTCCTTGACCAGGTAGCTATGCCCGCACACTCCGAAGCGGTATTGCTGGAGAATACAGGCCATATGGGGTTTGTTGAAGCACAGGAAAAAACCACCTCCGCATTGCGGCATTTTGCCCTTCGGGTGTTATGACCTCCCAAGAGGTGGAATATGAAGTTATTTGAAGTAAAACAGTAATACTCATCTATGTCAGACAAAAAAATATTGATAACAGGAGCTACCGATGGCATTGGCAAAGAAACGGCCCGGCGGCTTGCTATGGACAATCATGAGATTATTATCCATGGAAGAAATAGTAACCGCGTACAATCTGCCGTCTCCACAATAAAACAGGAATCGGGAAATGAAAATGTATTTGGAGAAGTAGCTGATTTTACTTCCCTTAAAGAGGTGAAGCGGTTATCTCTAAAACTGAAAAGTAGCTATGATGCCTTGGATGTGCTGCTGAATAATGCCGCTATCATAAACCAGGATTATGAAACCACTGTGGATGGTTTCGAAAAAACGTTCCAGGTAAACTACCTGGCTCCCTTTGTGTTGACCAACAACGTGCTAACACTATTGAAAGGAGCAGTGCAGGGAAGGATCGTGAATATTGCCTCTATGGTTCATTCCAATAATATCAATCTGGATGACCTGCAGTTAAAACAAAACTATTCGGGATTGGAAGCTTATTCGGCTACAAAGCTCTACAATATTTTATTTACTTTCAAAATGGCCAGGCTACTGGTGGGGAGCACAATCACCTGCAATTGTTTTCATCCGGGTGTGATTAATACCAAACTTTTACGAAACAATTTTGGCAGTATCGGCGGAGCAACTAGCGAAGGGGCGGATAATTCGGTTTACCTGGCTGCGGATGCGGCAGTCAGCAATATATCGGGCAAATATTTCAGAAACAGCCGCGTGGCCTCCCCGGCACAGATAGCTGAAGATAAAAAGGTGCAGGACACCCTGTGGAATAAAACGTTAAGCTGGGTAGGCAATTACCTTGAAGATTATTCGTAAAAGTGCATTTCAAGAATATATTGATAGACAGTTGTAGGAAGAAAGTAGCGGATATCTTTCCCGCTTTTTAATGCCTGCCGGATAAAGCTGGCTGAAATTTCAAACATCGGTGCTTCAATAAATTTAAAAGAGGGATGATTCGTGTAGGGATGCTCCCATTCTCCGGGCCGGTTATATACAAGAATTTTGTAATTTTTCAGGATTTCTTCATAATTTTTCCATTTATGAAAGGTGGGAAGGATATCCGTACCACATATTAATCGAAAATTGTGGTGAGGATGTTTTTCCGAAAGATGGGTCAGCGTGTCAATGGTATAAGAAGGCTGTGGCATAGTGAATTCGATAGTGGAATAGTCAAAACGAGGATTATCTTCAACAGCTATTCTCACTAGCTGTTGCCGGTGATGATCCTCCAAAAGGGTGTTTTTCTTTTTAAAGGGATTTTGAGGCGATATGATAAACCATATTTCATCGAGCCCGGAAAATTCCACCAGATACTGCGACAGCATCAAATGGCCCATATGTACCGGGTTGAAAGAACCAAACAGTAATCCGATAGTTTTTGGTATCCTAGTCATCGTTGAGAAATTTTTCAGCGATCTCTACGGCTTCTTGCTTTGCTTGCTGTAAGTCGTCATTGATCAGCAACAGATCAAATTGATCCTGGTATTTTAGTTCTTGCTCCGCTTTAGCAATCCTTCGTTTAAGGGCTTCCTCACTTTCAGTCTTACGGCTCATTAATCTTGCCTCAAGAGCTTCGACAGACGGTGGTTTAACGAAAACAGCTAATGATTGTTCGGGATAGAGGTGTTTGATTTTTATTCCCCCTACAACATCCACATCAAAAATAACATGTTGATTTTGTGCCCATATGCGTTCCAGTTCAGATTTAAGCGTTCCGTAATACTGGTTGGGGTAAACCTCTTCCCATTCAACAAAGGCATTCTCTTCTATTTTTTGTCTGAATTCATCGGGAGTCAGAAAATAATAATTTATCCCGTCCACCTCCCCGGGGCGCTGCTCGCGGCTTGTGGCAGATATAGAAAAACTCAGCGTGTCAAAGGTCTTCAGCAGATGATTGACGATCGTCGTTTTTCCCGAACCGGAAGGGGCAGAGAATATCAACAATTTATTCATACTTAAAGGATATTTGCGAGTTGTTCCTTGATTTTCTCAAGTTCATCTTTCATCAACACGACTATTCGCTGGATATCTGTATCATTAGCTTTTGAGCCTATTGTATTGATTTCACGCCCCATTTCCTGCGAGATAAAATTCAGTTTTTTTCCGTTGGATTGGTTCTCTTCCAATGAACTCCGAAAATAATCACAATGATTTCTTAGTCGCACTTTTTCTTCTGTGATATCAAATTTTTCGAGATAATAGATTACTTCCTGCTCAAAACGGTTCTTATCGTACTGGGCATCATTCAGTAGCTCTGTAATGTCTTTTTGTAATTTTTCTCTAATATTGTCTATTCTGTTTTCCTCAAAAGAAGCGATGTTGCCGAGGTATTCCTCGATTTTATCTATACGCTGATGAAAGTCGGCTTCAAGCTCTTTGCCTTCTGCTGCCCGATATTCTTCAATATTTTTCAAACATTCGTCAATACCTTCATTCAAAATCTGCCATTCTTCTTCGTCTACGGTTGATTTTTCATTGACAAGCACATCCGGCATTTTGATAAGCAGAGAAAGGTAATCATGGTCGGCTTCTTCATGGAGTTCTGATGAAAGAGTTTTTAGTTCCCTGAAATATTTTTTGGCAAGTTCTTTATTGATAGAATAATTGGTATCGGCACTGAAATTTTCTACGAATATGTTGAGTTCAATTTTGCCTCTTTGAAGCGTATTGTTTATGCTACGGCGCATATCCAGCTCTTTTTCTTTATAGTAGGGAGGTATACGGGTGTTTATATCCATTTGCTTGCTATTGAGGGATTTCAGCTCGACGGTAATTCTTTTTCCCTGGTATTCTTTTTCGGCTTTACCATAGCCTGTCATTGATTTGAGCATAGGTAGTGTAATTTCTTTGTGGCAAATATACGAATGTAGTGGCAGTTTCCAACCTCATGCCGCTGTGCTTAAAACAAAATTGTTTTTAATATCTGATAAAATGCTTTACATTTGATGTATAGAAAAACAAAGCGTATGCTCCGGACGGTTATCATAGACGATGAGGCCAAGGCCAGGGAAGGTATCAAGCAAATGATTGACTTGTATGGGAATGGGGAAGTTGAAATTGTGGGGAATGGCAAAGATGTAAAAACCGGGATTCAGGCTATTAACAGACATTCACCGGACTTGGTGTTGCTCGACATAAAAATGCCCGATGGCACCGGCTTTGATGTGTTGAATCAGTTTGGAAAAATTGACTTTGATGTTATTTTTATTACCGCTTTTGAAGAATATGCTATCAAAGCATTCAAATTCAGCGCGCTGGACTATATCTTAAAACCTATCGATCCCGAAGAATTACAAAAGACCATCGAAAAACTCCTGAATGAAAAAGAGAAAAAAGATTTGAATCTGCAGTTTCAAAATCTTATGGAGGCTTTTCAGCAAGGTCCTTCTGAAGATAAAAAGTTGGTGTTACGTACAAATGACTCTATTCATCTTGTGGAAGCCAGGAAGATTGTTCGGGTACAGTCGGATCGGAATTATACGAAATTTCATCGTATTAATGAAGATCCTGTTACCGTGTCACAATCCATGATAAAGTTTGAACCTCTGCTGGAGGAATATGATTTTATACGGGTCCATCAATCTCATATCATTAATCTGAGGCGGGTGAAAAAATACCTGAAAGATGAGTGTTTGTGTATTATGGAAGATGATTCCAAGGTACCTGTTTCCTGGCGAAAAAAAGATACCCTCCTTAAAAAGTTCAGTGAATTATAACGAATGATCATTTTTTGCTTACGTATGGAAAAAAGATCCAAGCGAATATTCATTTTTTAAGTATTTCTTTTTCTGATGTTGTAATATTGTATATTGTTAATCAGGATGATATTCGATTTTAATATTTAAAATGTAGAAACATGCAGGCAAAAGAAGTGTTTTATTCGCGAATCTTGAACGGGGGTGGGCTGGTGCACCACGAGCGGCTTGAGGTTAGTGAGGAGCACATAAGATATGAAAGACGCTCTCGGATTAATCACCATAGTTATTCCGTTAGCATACCGCTGAGAAGTATTATCGCCATGGAAATTTATCCCCGAATGTATGGGGTGAATGTAATTATTAAAACAAAAGAGCGGACCATAACATGTCGCGGGCTATCCCGCAAAAGAGCTACTAAAATAAAAGCCCTTATTGAGAACAGAGCTTGATGCTTGATGTCAGAGAATCTTGTTAACTTTGCTCAAAATGCAATGAATGGAATCGAGCTCATATCCCACTCATAAGGTGTATAATGATCCTTTTCGGTTTTATTTCTCCATGCTGCGAGATATCGAGCGTGCTGAAAAATGTATTTACCTGGAAATTTACCGTTTTAATAACGATGCTATCGGTATCCGGTTTCGAAACACCTTGTTGCGAAAAGCCCGTGAGGGGGTAAAAATAAAAATTTTGGTGGATTCCTGGGGCACAAGAGTCAGGCCTCATTTTTTTCGGGATTTGATTGAGGCCGGAGCTGAAGTAAGGTATTACAAAAAGATCAAGCTTTTTGTGGACTTTTTTACTAAGAATCATCGCCGCAATCACCGCAAAATATTGCTGATAGACCATAATATTTCCTATATCGGATCGGCCAATATTTCGGAATATTCCCTTAACTGGCGGGAATCTGTCTTGCGGGTGACCGGAGGAATAACGCAGGAACTGGAGAAGGTCTTCAAACATGATTTTATTAATTATAATAAATATCAAACTAAAAAGGGGAGCTTTTTAAAGATCCTAAACCGCGACGGCTTTACCATTATCAGGGATTTTCCCTCCATCAGAAGTCAGAAGATCATGCGTTATTATCTGGATGCTATTCGGAAGGCACGTGAGGAGGTGCTCATTGAAACCCCCTATTTTCTGCCGGGATATCAATTGCGCCGCGCCATGATGCGGGCTGCTCAGCGGGGAGTGAATGTGACCGTGATAATGCCTATGCATTCGGATGTGCGCATGATAGACGTATTACGTTCTCGCTATTTAGGTCCGATGAATGAAAATGGTATTAAGATTCTGTTTTATCGGGAAGAAAATCTTCATGCTAAAAATGTGCTCGTAGACAGGGAATGGTATGCGGTGGGATCGGCCAATTTCGATTACAGGAGTTTCAGGTATCAGCATGAGATTATGATAACAGGAGAGCATCAAAATATTGCTAATCAACTTTATGAACATATTATGACAACGATTAATAATTCCGTATCATTTAGTTACCAAGCATGGCTCGCCAGACCCAAAATCCAAAAGTTATTCGAATATGTATTGCTGCCTTTCAGGCATTTGCTTTAGAAATGTGTTGGTGGTAAGAAAGATAAGATTCAGAAATTAATTCTAAAGAAAACCAGGGATATTCAGCAACCCCCTTTAGAGTCTGTTCCGGCTATTTTACCGGGGGGATTTAAGGGTAAAGTTGCTGAATATCTCTCTGTTAATCTTTTTCTGCAACCACTGAAAGCAACTTGTTAGGTTGCTTGCTTATGATATTGCAATTTCCTTTTTAGCTGCTTCTACTTCTTTTTTCGGTAAACTGATGGTAAGGATGCCATCTTCAAAGGAAGCGCTAATATTTTCCTGGTCAACATCTTCGGGCAAGGAAAAAGCACGTTCGAAATTTCCATACCCAAATTCCTTAAGGGTATACTGGACCTCTGAGTCTTCCTCCTTCTCCGAACTTACTGTAAGCACATCGTCTTCAATTCCTATTTTAATATCCTGCTTACTAAGACCCGGGGCTGCTATTTCGATTTCATACTGATTATCTTTTTCAGCAATATTTGATTTTGGAACATAGCAATTCTTTTCCCCATTGTCCTCATTGAGATTTTCATGATTTATGAAATTTCTCAGCATTTCTTCCATCGGATTGGTATAACCATATCTAATCAATCTCATTTTAAATCCTCCTGTATTTTAGTTTCACAATTATTTAAATTAAATTCAAATAATTTTTATCAACACGCATACCAAAACTGATAGCAAGCAAAAAACTGCCAAAATAACATATTCCTTTTTTAATAACAAGCCAAATTGGCATTTAATAAAAATGGATTAGCTTGATCGAAAATTCAGGTAAGCTTTCAGAAAGCTCCTGAATAGCCTCATAGGCAGTTTTTAGACGTTTCTTTGTGAGCGCCCGTTTTTTATACGTGAAAATACTTATTTACCAGGTCCAGGATTTTATTAGGGTCCTTCTCAATTTCTTGCCGAAGGTTGTGATCTTTAAAATTTTTGAGTTGTTTAATCCAGGTGTTGAGCAATGATTCGGGGAATACATTGCCAGTCATGTAAATAGTTTTTTGTTCTTCCAGTTTTTGGGCCGATTCGATACATGATGCCGGCAGATGGTCTAATTGATTCAGCTTATGCTGATGTTCTTTGTCAAAGATATCAACATCCACGTAAGTTTTTTCTGCGTATTCCAACCCTTGCTCCATCTCCAGTCCGTAGCGGGCGGCTACGGTGAGCCCGGCCAAAAGCAGATAGATGTCGGCCGATCCGTCAGGCGATCTGAATTCGACCGTTTGTCTTTCCGAGAAATCCACCGGCTCATCCTTTTCAAGCGGGTTGGCAATGGCCGACATATTGATAGACTCCCGCCATCCCAGGGGTACGCGAACCAGGACTGATCGATTTCGATCGCCCCAGCAGATATTAGTAGGAGCCTCCTGGTTGGGGACAAGCCGCAGATACGAGGTGGGATTGGTGTTGCCAAAAGCCGTGAGGGACGGAGCAAGCTCCAGGAATCCTGCAATGGCTCGCTTGGCAATGGGGCTGAGTTCCCCCTTTTCTATCATTACGTTTGTGCCATCTTTGGTTAAGCGCGTATGAATATGCAATCCGCTTCCGGCTTTTCCTACTGTGATTTTTGGGGCAAACGTAACAGTTACGCCATATTGATAGGCCAGCTCGCGAATCACCCATTTGGCTATGAGTAGCTGATCGGCAGCTTCTTCGAGGGGCGTAGGCTGAAATTCGATTTCATTTTGTTCGTAGACCCGACCGTTTTGCGTAAAATTCCCCACCTCAGAGTGTCCGTATTTGATACTTCCTCCACATTGGGCTACCGCAAGCATGGCTTCTCTTCTAAAACCGCCCCATTTAGCAAAAGGTTCTGCTTCATGATAATTTCGCTGGTCACTAGCTTCAAAAAGGTCCTCTTCTTCGCTGATAACATAGTATTCCAGCTCCCCCATGACTTCCATATGATAACCTGTCTTTTGCTGAAGGACCTCATGGGCTTTCCGCAGGACATGTTCGGGGGCCCCTTCATAAGGTTTCCCTGAAGCATCAAAAAAACTACATAGGATGTCCAGCGTGGGGATATCGGAAAAAGGATTTAAAAAGGCAGTACGAAAGCGCGGAACCACATACAAATCGCTTTCACCGGCTTCGATATGAGAAAAAAGGCTGGAGCCGTCCACTCGCTCCCCGGTACTCAGTATGCTGTCTAAATGTTCTTTGCTGTTAATTACAAAATTAAGGCATTTGAGGCGCCCATCTTCAGCGGCATACCTGAAATTAACCATTTCTATGTCGTTGTCCTCGATGTATTTGATGAGATCAGCTTTAGTGAATTCACTTGTGGGTTTATTCAGGTATTGTACCAGTGGATTGGGTTGCATCTCAATATTCTTCTTCATACTTTAATAGCATTTATAATTAAAAAAGGGGTCCAAATGTAGCAATTTTTTGAAGAGTTTATTTTTGTATCCTGCGTAGTGGCTCTTATTTATAATATTTCGAAACAATTGTTTTATTCCCTGTACCTCTTTCCGTCCGGCCTACTTTTCCCCATAATATGCTTTAAGGAGTTTTCTGGCAGCCTTATATGAAGATATTCTGGCGTTAAGCAAATCTTTTTCGATAGCCGGTAACATTTGCTTCATCTTTTCATCATTGTAAAAGTTATCCTTTAGAGCCTGGTTTACAGCATCGTACATGAACATGCGTGCCTGCTGGTTTCTTTTTTCGCGGAAATAACCGTTCGAAAAAGTATGGTGGTAATAGTCATTGATGATTCTCCAAACATTTTCTATTCCCAGCCCTGTATGCGAGGAGCAAACGTCTACTTTGGGAATCCATCCCGATTCGGTGGGAGGAAAAAGATGTAATGCTTTTTTGTACTCGTTGCGTGCCTGGCGGGCATTGTTGAGATTATTCCCGTCGGCTTTGTTGATAAGGATAGCATCGGCCATTTCCATAATTCCTCTTTTGATACCCTGTAGTTCATCGCCGGCTCCGGCCAGCATCAGCAAGAGAAAAAAGTCTACCATGGAATGCACTGTGGTCTCAGATTGGCCCACGCCCACAGTTTCAACAAAAATAACATCATAGCCCGCCGCCTCTGCCAGGATTATAGATTCGCGGGTTTTTCGCGCAACACCCCCTAAGGAACCGGAAGCCGGGGAAGGTCTGATAAAAGCGTTTTCATCAGTAGAAAGTTCTGTCATCCGCGTTTTATCTCCCAAAATACTTCCCTTGGAGCGGTTGCTGCTTGGGTCAACTGCAAGAACAGCGAGTTTGTGGCCCTGGCCGGTAAGATGTTTACCCACGGATTCGATAAACGTGCTTTTGCCCACACCCGGTACGCCGGTGATGCCAATGCGAATAGAATTCCCGGAATAGGGAAGGCATTTTTCCACTATATCCTGCGCTTTTTCCTGGTGTTTTGGAGCCGAGCTTTCAATGAGCGTGATAGCTCTGCTTAGCATATAACGGTCTCCACTGAGGATAGAGTCGACATATTGTTTGGGGGTGTAGGTGTTTCCCTTTTTTCTTTTTGCCAGATTTGGATTCACTGAAGGGGGCTCTTCTACGCCATCATTAACCTTCAGAGAGGAATCTTTCTTTTTTCTCTCCGACATATATTTTTTTTGCAAAATTACATTTTCAGCGGCAATCCTTTCAAAAAAATTAATTTTTAGTCTAAGGAAAAAACTTTATTGAGATATTTGTCCAATTTGACTAAATTTGTGAGTTAAGCTTAAAAAAAGAATTATGCCTACTGTCACATACGCATCCAAAAATTTGTTCGCTTTCATCATCAGTTGCATTTTGCTTACGGGTATAGCTCAGACCGCACAATCGCAACCTAACCTTCAGGTAGAGGCTACAGCTAATCCTAACACAACCTGTTCTCAGGGTGCGGTAGATTTAAGTGCTGAAGCAACCGGAGGAACGGGAAACTATGATTTTACATGGGTTGGGAGTAACGGTAATTTCACCTCTTCTCAACAATATCCTACAGTTTTTCCCAACGTAACGACAACTACTGACATAACATATACCGTCTATGTAAATGATGGTGAAGAAATCGCCCAGGACGAAGTAGTGGTCACTGTTATTGCCAATCCCGTAGCAGATGCAGGAGCGGATGCCTCTCTTTGTGAAACGGAAAATTCATATACGCTCAACGGTGAGACTACAGATAGCGAAACAATCCAATGGGCCACTTCCGGCGATGGTTACTTTGGAAGTCCCGGCTTTTTACAATCCCCTTATTATCCGGGCGATCAGGATCTGGAAAATGGCTCTGTGCAGATTACCCTGCATGCTTTTGCCACTCCCCCCTGCACAGGTTTTGATTCGGACCAGATGACTTTGAATATTATCCCGCAGCCTACAGTAGATGCGGGACAGGATCAAGATGTATGCGAAAATGAAACCATCCAATTAAGTGGCAATGTATCGAATGCTAGCCAGGTAACTTGGTCGGCTCCGAACGGTGATGGAGTCTTTGGAAATCCTAATTCGCCGCAAACCAGTTATACCCCCGGAGAGAGTGATATCAATAGCGGATCTGTAACGCTTACCCTGACGGCCGAACCCGAGGAGTCCTGCACCGAAGCTGTGACAGACCAGTTAGAAGTGGATATTACGCATTTACCGATGGCAGATGCCGGACCGGATGATACGATTTGTGAAGGAGACACGTATACACCTATCCAGGCCAACGCACAGTATTACAGCACCGTGTCATGGTCCAGCAATGGAGACGGGGCATTTGAAAATCCGAATTCCGTTAATAATCCCATCTATATTCCCGGAAGTAATGATATCGAGAGCGGAGAGGTGATGCTAACCCTCACTGCCTCTGGTCAGCAGGCCTGTAATGAAGAGGTGTCGGATGCGATGACGCTGACGATTAATTATCCTCCTGAAGTGGACGCCGGGGAAGATGCAAGTATTTGTGAGAGTGGCACATATCAGCTCCAACCCACCGTGCAATACAGTAACGAGGTGCAGTGGACTACTTCGGGTGACGGAACATTTGTAAATGATACAGATACAACCGAGAATGCTGTTTATGATCCTGGAGAAGATGACATAGCTAACGATGAAGTAGTCCTTACAATAACGGCTCAACCGATTGCTCCGTGTGAGGAGCCGGTGAGTGATGAAATGACGCTAAGCTTTGAACCGTTGCCCATCGTAGATGCCGGTGAGAATGGGGAGGTTTGCGATAATGGGGCTTATCAGCTCAATGGTGATACAATATATTCGGAAAGTGTGTACTGGAGCTCGGACGGGGAGGGAACTTTTGATGATTCCACCCAAATCAATGCCACTTATTTTCCGGTAGAAGAGGACGGTCAGAACGGCGAGGTTACGCTAACATTATCGGCCACACCGGTAAGTCCGTGTAGCGATACAATTCAGGATACGATGCAGCTTGACATCCTGCCAAGTCCTTTTGTGTATGCGGGTAGCGATAACACGGTTTGCGAAACCGCTACATTCGAACCGAATAATGCGGATGTTGAAGATGCGGATACCTACTATTGGTCCACCACCGGCGATGGCAATTTTGTTGATGATGATACTTTAAATACGCTAACGCCTGAATATATCGCCGGTGAACAAGATATTGACGAAGGTGAGGTGTTTCTGGTACTTACCGGAGAGAACGAGAGTTGTTCTGATAACCAGGATTCATTGCTTCTCACTATACAGGGAGCACCTGTGGCTGATGCGGGTGAAGATACGAGTAAGTGCGTGACGGAAGGCGTGCAGCCGCAGTTTACCTTAAACGGCTCTGTGGAAAATTCCGATTATTTCGTGTGGTCAGTGGAAGATAATGGAATAGGTAGTTTTGATTCAACAGTAAATATATTAAATCCTGTCTTTACTTTTGGGCCTCAGGGAATGGAAAACCAAGCCGCCACGCTAACACTAACGGCTAACCCTATAGACCCTTGCTCGCCATCGGATAGTGATGAGGTGGAGCTCAGCTTTTCCCTGCATCCTACCGCCAATGCCGGCACGGATGGGGTGATATGCGAAGGGGCTGATTCGATACAACTCGATGGAAATGTATCTCATGAAAGCACTTTAATATGGCAGAGAATACCCGATACATTGAATAGTGGCCATTTTGGCAGTCAGGTTGTTGAAGACCCGGTTTATTATCCCAGCAGTGCCGATTTTGAAGCCGGAGAAATCAAGCTTATGATTCAGGCTTTTGGAGCCGGTGATTGTAATCAGATAGAAGCCAGGGATACCGTGATTTTTAATGTACAGAAGCTTCCGGTGGCATATGCCGGGGAGGATATAACTATTTGTGAAGATGAGTTAGCCGAAATTTCAGATGCGCAAGCCCAAAATTATGGGAGTGTTCAGTGGGACGCTATAAATGGCAGCGGAAGTTTTAGTGATGAGAATTCGCTCATTACCAGTTACAATCCGAGCACAGGCGACATTCAAAAAGACAGTATAGCGCTGAAATTATCAGCCTGGGCCGTTGATCCATGTGAAACACCGGATTCTGATACATTAATCCTGACAATTGATAGAAACCCTGCGGTTGATTTCGGAGGGAATTTTGTTGCTTGTTCCAGCACACCCATTTTGCTGGACGATATTGAAGTAAGCCATTATAGTAATATAAGCTGGAACAGCTCAGGCGATGGAAATTTTACGGGGAGCTATCCCGAAAAATATTATATTGTCGGAGAAGAAGATATGAATAACGGACAGATGACCATTTCCCTGACGGCGGAAGCTCAAAGTGGTTGCTCCGGGACTGTTTCCGACTCCGGAATTGTTTACCTGGAAGAGGGCCCTACTATTAATAATTTAACAGAGGATACCCTTGCTGCGTTTAACAATACAATCAAATTTGACCCGACTGTAACAGGTTTTAGTGATACATTCAATTTTGAATGGTCACCGGGTGCTCTATTCAACGATTCAACCAGCAAAACGGGAGCAATAAATCCTGTAATGTATCATGGCAGTGACACTTCATTCTCTGTACATTTTAAGGCTATCGATCTGGGAAATCAATGTTATGCTATTGATACTGTTTCAGTACGAATGGAACTCAAAACTCACATAATTGAGTTTACGGATGACACGATAGTTTGCAAGGGTAATCCGCTAGAATTGTCAAGTTTGCTGGATAATGTATCAAGAGGATCAGGACATTTTACTTATACGTGGATATCAGGAGATAATGAATATGATACCACTACTACACTTTACCCCGGGCAAGATGTGAATTACCGGTTAAGAGTGGAAGATCAGGATACGAGCTTTACGGTAACCAAAAGTATTGACATACATGTGAATAGCGCTGAAAAACCACAAATTACAGGAAGCAACACCGTGAGCGAATACAGCAGGGTGACCTATGAGCCTGTTGCTTCAGGCCCGGAGGAAGCTTATTACGAATGGTCTGCTTTAAACGGCAGTGTCGTTCAGGGCCAGGGCACGCCGGAAGCTACTATCGAATGGGGCATGGCCGGTCAGGGAGAGGTCTATCTAAGAAAAGCCACTCCTTATGGTTGTTTTGGTGACCACGATACATTAGATGTCGATATTGGTGTCGATGCAATTCAGGAGATTACTACCATAGAGAACCTGGAAATATATCCCAACCCGGTAAAAGACGAGTTGAAAATCCTTTTTAATTTAAAAGAAGCCAAAAATGTAGGATTAGCTTTATTCAATTCAATGGGTGAAGCCCTCAGGAGGCAGGATGCCGGAGTTAAGATGCCGGGTAAACAAGCGTTTCAACTGAACATGAGCCGCTATGATTCCGGGCTCTACCTTCTTAAATTAAGAGTGGGGGAAGAGGCAATAATGAAAAGAATAATCCGAATTAAGTAATCCGGGAGTTTTTAAAGAAGAAGAGTTTTATTACCTTTGCAGCCGCATTTTTGCTAAGAAAAGACGTTCTTTTTCAGGGTGTAGTCCCGCCGAATGCGGGACGCATCGTTCGGGAAACTGAATAAAAAGCCCGACATATTCGGGGTGTAGCGCAGCCCGGTTAGCGCGCGTCGTTCGGGACGACGAGGCCGGGAGTTCGAATCTCCCCACCCCGACAACAATTAACCGCAAGTTACTGAGAAAAAGTAGTTTGCGGTTTTTTGTTTTCCTCTCATTGACTAACCCCTTCTTAATTAGTGTGCGTCTATAAAGTCAAAATAAGTAATAGTTCCATCCGCACACCCCTATTTCTCCGCCTAAGGCGGAGATCGGCCCACTATCAGCGGGTTGGAAGGTTCTCCCCTTTAGGGGAGTTAGAGGGGTGAGCGCAAAAGAGGAGTTTATAGACAGACATTAATTAGCTCTCAGATATCATCAGTAAGTTGCTAAAACATAATTTACAATTACTCCCATGACAATAGCTATGGAATAACTCAACAGGGTTCCGGTTAGTACATATTCTGTTTTCTTTCGCGTATCCCTGTCATTGTCCCGGCCAACCCTGAGGATGGACTTGCCCGCTATCAAAAAACCGATGACAGCATATTGGTTATACAAAACAAACAACAATACCAGGATGCGCTCGGTAATTCCAATATAAGTTCCTGCTTTTGTAAGGCTATCATCATAAGTAATTTCTTTTCTAAAGGGTTCTGTCATCTTCCCGATAATGATTCCGGTGGGCCAAATAATTATAATAAGGGCTGTAAATATCGATAAATATTTCACATTAGTAAAAAGCTCTTCAATGAGTCCTATCATATTACCAAACCCGTTTGTAATCGACAGCCAAACAACTATCACTACTAATAAATGAAATAATTGGTCTAAGAAGAAATAGAATGTGTACTTTGAATGGCTAATACCTTTTTTTGAAGAAGCCATTTGTTGTTCTTTTCTAATTTTCCAGTAGTCAATCAGGAAATGAGTAAGAGCTATGATCACTGGAACAAGCCAGTTCGTCCACTGCATTAACAAAATGTAGGTTAGCACCCCCGATAATATAATATGAAACCAAAAGCAGTGAGACTTTAATGTGTTGTATCGCTTGTTTTCGACGCATTGTTTCGATTGAAATACAAAATCAGTAAGGATATGTGCCAATAGCAATTGTATGAGCATTAGGATATTCATAAGAAATTTGTTTTTGTTATAGTTTCAAACCTCTGCAATAAAGGCTTTATCCCGCTCCATCCGGCTATTTTTGTTCTTTGATGAATAGCCGGTTGGGATTTATTTATTGCTTTACCAATTTCGGTTTGTGTCATTCCCAGTAACATATAATGAATAACTTCTGCTGAATATCTTGACCAACCTGCCATAATCA